>NZ_CP113061.1:3255000-3555000 GCF_026625745.1 Asticcacaulis sp. SL142
ATTGATTAGATGTCGGATGACATCCATAAGTTTTGTTGAGAACGATCAAGCGTTAAAGGGCTTCTGACGGATGCCTTGGCGTAGAGAGGCGAAGAAAGACGTGGCAAGCTGCGATAAGAACCGGGGAGGCGCTAGCACCCTTTGATCCGGTTATTTCTGAATGGGGAAACCCACCTTTACGGCCCTCTCATTTTAGTGAGCAAGTTAAGTGGACGATCTGCTTTTCCGAACCTGTCACGCAGGTGAGGCAAGGCCGACCGGCCGCCCGAGCTTATGCGAGGAACTCGATGCCTTTGGCATCGCACTAAAGTGAGTTGGTTGTTGAAAGGTATAATAAACTGAATACATAGGTTTATTAGGCAAACCCGGTGAACTGAAACATCTCAGTAACCGGAGGAAAGGACATCAACCGAGACTTCCCTAGTAGTGGCGAGCGAACGGGAACCAGGCCAGTGCTCTTGTGATATAAAGTCGAACGACATGGAAAGGTCGACCATAGCGGGTGATAGTCCCGTAGACGTCAAATAGCAAGAGACTCGAGTAGGGCGGGACACGTGAAATCCTGTCTGAACATGGGGGGACCACCCTCCAAGCCTAAGTACTCCTCTACGACCGATAGTGAACAAGTACCGTGAGGGAAAGGTGAAAAGCACCCCGACAAGGGGAGTGAAACAGATCCTGAAATCGGAAGCCTACAAGCAGTTGGAGCACCCAAGCGGTGTGACAGCGTACCTTTTGTATAATGGGTCAGCGACTTCATGTGCCGAGCAAGCTTAAGCCGTTAGGTGTAGGCGTAGCGAAAGCGAGTTTGAATAGAGCGTTAAGTTCGTTGCATGACGACCCGAAACTAGGTGATCTATCCATGAGCAGGATGAAGGTTGGGTAACACCAACTGGAGGTCCGAACCCGTGAATGTTGAAAAATTCTGGGATGACTTGTGGATAGGGGTGAAAGGCCAATCAAACCTAGACATAGCTGGTTCTCCGCGAAATCTATTTAGGTAGAGCGTCGGATTTATTCCTTGGGGGGTAGAGCACTGAATGGATGCGGGCGGCGCGAGCTGTACCAATTCTAATCAAACTCCGAATACCCAAGAGAACTGTCCGGCAGACACACTGTGGGTGCTAACGTCCATGGTGAAAAGGGAAACAACCCTAACCTACATCTAAGGCCCCCAAATTATGGCTAAGTGGGAAACGATGTGGGATTGCATTGACAACCAGGAGGTTGGCTTAGAAGCAGCCATCCTTTAAAGAAAGCGTAACAGCTCACTGGTCAAGCGATCCTGCGCGGAAAATGTAACGGGGCTAAAGCCATATGCCGAAGATTAGGGCTTGCACTTAGTGCAAGCGGTAGCGGAGCGTTCTGTAAGCCTGTGAAGGTCACTCGTGAGGGTGGCTGGAGGTATCAGAAGTGAGAATGCTGACATGAGTAGCGATAAAGAGTGTGAGAGACACTCTCGCCGAAAGACCAAGGGTTCCTACGTAAAGCTAATCTGCGTAGGGTTAGCCAGCCCCTAAGGCGAGGCCGAAAGGCGTAGTCGATGGGAACCAGGTAAATATTCCTGGGCCAGTATGAAGTGACGGATGGCATAACTTGTAAGGGCTTATTGGATTGTCCTTGCAGGGGCGTTGTCCCTGGAAATAACTCATACAGAGACTGTACCCGAAACCGACACAGGTGGTCAGGTAGAGTATACCAAGGCGCTTGAGAGAACTATGCTGAAGGAACTCGGCAAATTACACGCGTAACTTCGGGATAAGCGTGACTTACTCTGGGCAACCAGAACTAAGTGGCACAGGCTAGGGGGTAGCGACTGTTTATCAAAAACACAGGGCTCTGCGAAGCTGTAAAGCGACGTATAGGGTCTGACGCCTGCCCGGTGCCGGAAGGTTAAAAGGAGTGGTGAGAGCTGCGAATTGAAGCCCCGGTAAACGGCGGCCGTAACTATAACGGTCCTAAGGTAGCGAAATTCCTTGTCGGGTAAGTTCCGACCTGCACGAATGGCGTAACGACTTCCCCACTGTCTCCAGCATAGGCTCAGCGAAATTGAATTCCCCGTGAAGATGCGGGGTTCCCGCGGTCAGACGGAAAGACCCTATGAACCTTTACTATAGCTTCGCCTTGGCGTTAGCATCAACATGTGTAGGATAGGTGGGAGGCTATGAAACGAGGGCGCCAGTTCTCGTGGAGCCATCCTTGAAATACCACCCTTATTGTTGCTGACGTCTAACCGCGGCCCGTATATCCGGGTCCGGGACATGGCGTGGTGGGTAGTTTGACTGGGGCGGTCGCCTCCCAAAGTGTAACGGAGGCGCGCGATGGTGGGCTCAGAACGGTCGGAAATCGTTCGACGAGTGCAATGGCATAAGCCCGCCTGACTGCGAGACTGACAAGTCGAGCAGAGACGAAAGTCGGCCATAGTGATCCGGTGGTCCTGCGTGGAAGGGCCATCGCTCAACGGATAAAAGGTACTCTAGGGATAACAGGCTGATTTTGCCCAAGAGTCCATATCGACGGCAAAGTTTGGCACCTCGATGTCGGCTCATCACATCCTGGGGCTGGAGCAGGTCCCAAGGGTATGGCTGTTCGCCATTTAAAGTGGTACGTGAGCTGGGTTCAGAACGTCGTGAGACAGTTTGGTCCCTATCTGCCGTGGGTGTTCGAGACTTGAGAGGATCTGTCCCTAGTACGAGAGGACCGGGATGGACATACCTCTGGTGGACCTGTCGTGGCGCCAGCCGCGCAGCAGGGTAGCTAAGTATGGAATAGATAACCGCTGAAAGCATCTAAGCGGGAAACTAACCTCAAAACAAGGTCTCGCTGAGGATCGTGGAAGACTACCACGTTGATAGGCTGGGTGTGGAAGCTCCGTGAGGAGTGAAGCTAACCAGTACTAATAATCCGATCGGCTTGATCGTTCCTCTACAAAATTTATGGTGTTCAACACCTAAGTCGTTCAATAGATAATGTCTTCGCTCTGTAATTGATTGACCTGGTGGCTATGCCGGAAGGTCCCCACCCGATCCCATTCCGAACTCGGTCGTTAAGCCCTCCAGGGCCGATGGTACTTCGTCTTAAGGCGCGGGAGAGTAGGTCGTCGCCAGGTCTATCAATTACAGAGTTGGATGCCTTCTTCAGGCACATACCCTTCATTACAACCCTTAAAAAGACCGGTCGGCACACAAAGCTTGCCGGTCTTTTTTAATATCTGGGATACGCCTCAAGTGTTCCCCAGATAAAATGTCAGGCTCAAGCAAAAACGACGCTTTTTGCGTAAAGCCTGTCCATACCGAACCGGTTAAAAGTACACTGAGCACCCGCGAAGGACTTTTAACCGATCCAATATCGCGGGGTGGAGCAGCCCGGTAGCTCGTCAGGCTCATAACCTGAAGGTCGTCAGTTCAAATCTGGCCCCCGCAACCAAAATTACCAAATTAAATCAATAAGTTAGCCGCCCTCTCGGGCGGCTTCTTTGTGTGCGCTCAACACCTCCAGCTACCACATAGCTACCACCCAAACCCAAAACGCAATCACGGAATTGTGTGGACAAAGGTGTAGCGAAGTCGGGGCGGGTGCAGTTCATTGCGGACGATTGAATGATGGAAATTATACAAAAGCGGAAGAGTGTTTGAGTAGCGTATATCTGCTAATGCGGGCTTTTCGACATTAAGGTTGTAACGTTGAATCCTTTAAATTGCGATCAAGGGCGGGCAATAAGAATAAGCATAAAGCTGACACGATCAGAATGGCCCCGGTTACTAGTAATGGTTTTTCATAGGATTGCGATCTGTCATACTGCAGGTTCATCAGCAGCGGGACTATACCGCACACGATGGCTATGGCCGAATATATCAACAGAATAATCCGCCCGTAGCTGCGTAGGCCGAAATAACGCGACACCAGTAAGGGCAGTGCGCTATATTCCGCCCCCAAGCCCAGTCCCATCAATATGCCTGCCAGAATAAGCATCGCATTGCTATCGCCATATTGCAGCGGCAGTAATCCTCCGGCCGCGAGGGCATAAAACGGGGCCAAGATCCATACCCCTTTAATCCGGTCCAGCAGAAAGCCCATCGCCCATTGCCCCACCGCGCAGGTCATCGAAAAGACGGTGATCACCATCACCCCCTGGGTCAGCGTAAGGCCGCGTGACATGGTTACCGGCACAATCTGGGTGAACATGGCCGTAAGGCACGCCGCGCATAAACCGACGGCAATAGCAAAAAGCTAGAAGGTGCGGGTTTTGAGGGCCTCAGACAGGGTTAGCCCCTCGACCGGCACGGGTGCCACATTGGCTACCTGCGGTTTGAGAGGCGGGTCACGCAGGCAAGTCAGTTTAATGGGAAAGCCAAGCGCAAATACCAAAAGCGCCACCCCCTGATAGGTGACGCGCCAGCCATAATGGGCCAGCAATATCCCCGCCAGTATGGGAATAAGGGGGGCCACCGCGCCATTACCGATACCGGCAGAAAACCCTAACGCGGCCCCCCCGGCCGGTTTCGAACCAGCCGGCAATGGCATGGCTGTAGATGATCGGTGTGGTAAATATCCCGAAAAAGACCGTGGTGATAAACAGGGCGTAGTAGGGGCCTATCTGCGGCGGGGTAAAGGAAAACGCCGCCATAGCCACGGCAAAGGTCGTGATCCCGAACAGCACGATCCGGCGCGGGTCGATTTGGTCGAGCAGCCAGCCCAGCGGTATCAGGTGATGGCCGACAGCAGGGCGGCGATGCTGAGGACGCCGGCCACCTGCGCCCGCGGCCAGCCAAATTCCTGTGCGATCGGCACCATGACAATGCCGTAGACGGTCAACAGTGCCGGGGTCGGACTGACGAAGGCCCCGATGGTGGCAGCCAGCAGGGCTTTTTTCTGGGTGGGCCCAAGATCGGGGGCCGCCCCGGCAGGTGCGTCCACCGCCATTGCCGTCTCACTGATGATTGCCATGATCCGCTCCCGTGTGGTGGTAGCGGGTGAGTTATCCACAGATGGCGGGCGGGGTCTTGATGTGGGGTGCCATAAGATTTGACCGCCATGACGCGGCCTCTTGCCCTTAGGCGTGCATAGTCGGTTTTGATCAACTAATCATGTCCGCGCTGACAAGAAGCGAACGACACCCTTTGATAGGGTCGGCGCAGTTGATCACTACGTCAGGGTAAAACCAATGAACATTGCCGTATCCACGCCAAAGAGCGCAAAGCCGCTCGAACTCAAAGAAATCACCACCTCAGCGGCCTGGCGCGGGGATGTGCTATCGAAAAGCGATTCATGGGTTTACATGCTGTCCGACGCCCAGATCGCTGAGCTTGAAGTCTTAGGCGCGCGTTTTGTTGAGGCCGACCCTGATCTGCGCTTTGTGCAGAAGGAAGAATACCCGCTGGTCGAATGTGCCGAGGCGATCAACGAATGGGGCCGCGATGTCGATTCCGGGCGCGGTTTTGTGCTGGTGCGCGGGCTGAAAACTCACCTCTATTCCGATGCCCTGTCAGCGGCCATCTATTACATTTTGGGTCTGCACATGGGCGATCCGATCCGTCAGAACGAAAAGGGCGATCTGATCGACTCCGTTTATGCTACGTCGGATAAGACCATGGACGATCCGACCGCCAAGTCCTCAAAGGTCCGCGACCATCTGGTGTTTCATTCGGATTCGTCGGATGTGGTGGCCCTGATGTGCCTGCGCCCGGCGCGTGAAGGCGGGGCATCATGTCTGGTGTCGGGGGCTGAAATCTATAACGAAATCCTGCGCCGTCGTCCGGATCTGGCACCGCTGTTGTTCGAGCCCTACCACTGGGACTGGCGCCGTCAGGATAAAAACGCCCCCGCCGATACCTATACCTCGCCCATCATCGACCTGACTGGCGGTGTGTTTTCGATGTACGCCGGATCGCTCTATATCCTGACGGCGCAGGAATATGAGGGGGTGCCCAAGCTTTCGCCAGAGCAGATCGAAGTTCTGGAACTGTTTGATAAGATTACCTATGAGCCCGGTATGGCCATTGAGATGGATTTCCGCCCCGGTGATATTCAGTGGCTGTCGAACTATGCCGCCCTTCATGCCCGCACGACCTTTTATGATTATCCGGAACCTCAGCGCCGCCGCCACCTGCTGCGGCTGTGGCTGAGCCGTCAGGGCGAGCGTCCGGTCATCGACGGCTTCGGCAAGAACGGCGTGGTTCAGGTCCGTCATAAGCCCCGCGAAGGTCAGACGGTCGATGATCAGGGCTTTTTCCGCATTAAGGATGCGCCTGTGCCGCGCCTTCTGGCCGACCACGGTTGATGACACAAAGCCCGCTGGCGACAGCGGGCTTTTTTGATTGCGGAATGGGGTCAAAAATAAGCCCTTCGATCAGATCGAAGGGCTTGTCATTATTCGTGGGTGTAGGTTTCCGGGATGGTCGGGTTTTCACCGGCCTTACCCCACAGGATGATTTCGTTGCCCCACGGGTCTTCAAAGGCGTAGTTGTAGCCGTTGAATTCTTTCCAGTAATGGTCTTTCCACAGGATCTTGGCCCCGCGTTCCTCGGCGGCGGTCAGGATACGCTCAGGGGTATCGTCGTCAGACACCAGCACCCAGATGCGGGCCTTGTGGTCGTCGCGGCTCAAAGACTTGGGGCCAGCCCCTTCGGGGGAGGGGAAGGGACGGGCGTTGTTGGAATTAAAGATACCGATATGCAGGTTGCCGATTTGGCTCTGGCTGCCGTCCTTGTTCTTGAAATTCTCACCGGGCACCAGACGGTGATAAACGCCAGCGGGGCGGCCTTCGTTGGTCCAGCCGAACACCTCGGCATAGAACTGCCCGCAGGCTTCGGGATCGTCTGAGGCCAGGTCAACAAAGATCAGGGTATTGGGATAGGTCATAATCTACTTTCTTTATCCAAAGCGGAAAGCTGAGACGGTGGCCTGCATGACCACGTCGGAGAAGATGCGCTCGCCCTTGTCATCGTCACCGGCACCAGCGGCGATCATGAGCGGTAGCAGGTGTTCTTCGCGCGGGTGGGCATTGCGGGCGGCCGGGCCTTGTGACCACTGCGACAGGGCATCCATGCGCACGGCCTTTTCGTCCTGCGACAGGGATGAGGTCAGATAGTCGTCAAACGCCTTGGACGGCGCGGTGGCGGACGGCGTGCGGAAGGCGTGCATATTGTGGTAGCTCATGCCCGAACCGACAATCAGCACCCCTTCGTCACGCAGAGCTTTCAGGGCCTTACCTGCGGCCAGATGTTCTGCCGGGTCGAGGTTTTTCTTCAATGACAGCGGCACGACCGGGATAGACGCGTCCGGGAAGGCCAGCAGGAACGGAATAAATACGCCGTGGTCAAAGCCGCGCGTGGCGTCGGTTTTGGCGGCGATTCCGGCGTTGGTCAAAAGCTCAACAATGCGGTTGGCGAGCGCCGCCGATCCGGGGGCTGGGTATTGAAGTTCATAGGTATGTTTCGGGAAGCCGTAGTAATCATAGATCATTTCCGGAGCCGGAGAGGTCGCGACCGTAAACACTGACTCTTCCCAGTGGCCGGAAATGACGACGATGGCCTTCGGGCGCTCCGGCAGGGTCGAGGCCAGATTTTTCAGCCATTCCGCCGTCTTGTCCCAAGTGTTGGCCGGTTCGCCCATCAGCGACCAGTCCATGAAAAAGCACGGGCCGCCGCCATGCGGAATAAACAGGGTCGGCTGAGTGGCAGAGGGTGTTGGTGATGCTGAATCGGGCATTGAGGCTCATCCATAACTAAGGTGAGGTTTGCTTTAACGCGCACGGACGAGGGGCGTCTTGTCTGAGGGCGTTTTGAAACTTGTCGGAAACCGCTTAGGGTTTTAGCCGCTGGGACGTGATGCGGGCCGAACCGGTCAGCACCAGATCGGTGGCCGAATGACCGACGGCGACGCCATAATTGCCGCCCCCTATGACCCAGCCCGGTTTGGCTTCATCATAATTGGCCAGCAGGCGCGCATCGGCGGTTAGCGACACCGTGCGCTGTTCGCCTGGTTTCAGGTCAACCTTATCAAACCCGATCAGGCGCAAGAGCTTGCGACCCGCCGCATCGGTCAGATAAACTTGAGGCGCATCCTTGCCCGCGACCTTGCCGGTATTGGTGACCTTGAAACTGACGCTCAAAGTGTTACCGCCTTTGGCCTTAAGGTCGCTATAGCCAAAGGTCGTATAGCTGAGGCCGTGCCCAAACGGAAATAGTGGTGTCTCGCCGGTCTTGGCGAACCAGCGGTAACCGACATCGGCCCCTTCGTGATAGGTGACATCAAACTGCACCTTGGCGGGCAGATCAAAGCCATCGAGCACCGCCGGGCGAGGGGTTTGAGCGATATCGCGCGGGAAAGTCATGGGCAGGTGGCCGGACGGATTGACCTCACCAAACAGGACATCAGCGATCGCTTCGCCGCCTTTCGCGCCGGAATACCAGGCGGAAATGGTGGCGGGGGCCTGATCGATCCACGGCATGGCGACCGGCCCGCCGGTTTGCAGCACGACGACGGTTTTCGGATGGGCTGCGGTGACCGCAGCGATAAGGGCGTCCTGACCTCTGGGCAGATTCATGTCGGGCGCATCAAGCGATTCGGTCATCCACTGATTGCCAAAGACTATGACCAGATCGGCGGATTTAGCCTTACGCACCGCCTCAGGCAGGCTGCGGCCATTATCGAACAAAACCCTGGCCTGCGGGGCGCGGGCGCGGATGGCGGTAAGCGGCGAGGAGGCGTGGTATTGCTCCTTCACATACTGGGCGAACTGGCCTTCGGCACTCATGGGCAGGCCCGGTTGCGGTAGACCCGGCGTGCCGGAATCGCCGGTGACGTTCGATGAGCCGCCACCCGACAGCACGCCTTTTTCGACATAATCCCCGATGACCAGAATGGTCCGAGCCGTCTTGGCCAGCGGCAGGATATCGCCGTCGTTTTTCAGAAGGACGATACCTTCTTCGGCGGCGGCACGGCTGACCTCGGCATTTTTGGCATAGTCGATGGAGGTTTTTTGCGGCGGGCTGTCGAATATACCCGACGCGATGTGAGCATACAGAATGCGCTGAACCATGTCCGACAGGCGCGTGGCGGGCACAGTCCCGTCCTCGACCGCTTTTTTGAGCGGTGCACCAAACCAGAATGCGCCATCCAGTTCCTTGGCCGACTGCTGATCAAGGCCTTTGATGGCAAAATCCGTTGCCTTGACCGAACCCCAATCGGACATGACAAAGCCCTTATAGCCCCAGTCGCCTTTGAGCACGGTGTTCAGCAGGTGATCATTACCACACGCATATTCCCCGTTGACCAGATTATAGCCGCACATGACTGACAACGGATTGCCGCGCTCAATGGCGATCTGAAACGCCAGCAGGTCAGACTCACGCATGGCGGCTTCACCGATCACACTGTTGGACCAGTCACGGTTAGTCTCTGAATCGTTGACCGCGAAGTGCTTAATGGTCGCGATGATCTTTTGCGACTGGGCGCCGCGAATGGATTCGGCAGCCATGATCCCGGCCAGCCACGGGTCTTCGCCAAAATACTCAAAATTGCGGCCATTGCGTAGGTCGCGCGTCAGGTTGACGCCGCCGGTCAGAAGCACATTAAACCCCTTGGCGCGGGCTTCTGACGCGATCATCGCCCCGCCGTCATAGGCCAGTTTCGGATTAAAGGTGGCCGCAATGGCAAGGCCTGACGGCAGGGCGGTGGCGATATCGCCGGGGCGCACATCGGACGGATTGGTTACCCCCAGACTGGCATCGGTTTCAAACAGGGCCGGGATATTGAGACGCGGTACGCCCGGCACATAGCCGGCGGCGGGAATGGCCTCAGCCGGTTGCGGATTATCTGCGGTGCGCGGCACCCACGGCACCGGCCAGGTGCCATTCACCATGCTGATGCGCTCATCCAGCGTCATGGCCTGCTCCAGCTTTACGGCGCGGGCCTTGGCCGCCTCATCGGCCCCTGCATGCGGGGCGAGCAGACTTATCAGGACTAAGGCGGCAAGGCAGGCGGTGCGGGGCATGAACGATCCTCATTATAATGGGTAGTGCCTATCCTGCGGGCTGTTGGCCGTGCGGACTATACGCCAAACGCACTGATTTTTGTCAAAAAGCCTTGGCGCGACGATAGGCTTTGACGGGCGGCCCGTTCTTGGTTTCTCTGACGGTGGGGATTAGGCCGTCCATGATTTGGGGCGGTTACGTGTCGGAGTGACCAATGACTATTGAGACCAAAGCCAATGCCAAGACGGCCCTTGGGGTTGTCGTGGCCTGTACCATCGGTAATGTGGTGTGCCTGACCGCGACGGTAAGCGCGGTGTTCGGCGTCTTTCTGGTGCCGATCTCTGAGGATTTCGGCTGGCAGCGCTCTCAGGTGACGGCGGTTTTGGGGATCATCTCTCTGGTCAGCATCATCGCCTTTCCGGTGGTCGGGCGGCTGATGGATATTTATGGTGGCCGTAAGGTTCTGCTGATTGGCAACCTGTTTTTCGCCCTCAGTGTCGCCGCAGTCAGTCAGGTCAATAACAACCTGATGAATTTTTATCTGCTGTTTGCCCTGATCGGGATTGCGGGGGCGGTTCCCTGTACGGCCATGTTCTCAAAAGTCGTGTCGGAATGGTTCGATAAGCGGCGTGGCTTGATGCTGGGGATTTCCGCTGGCGTCGGTAACGGCTTGGGCGCGACCCTGATGCCGATCATTGCCGCCATATTGCTGGGCTATATGGGCTGGCAGATGAGCTATGCGGTGATCGGCTTTTTGATTTTCGCGCTTGGGTTTCCGGCGACGTATTTTTTGCTGAAGGACGCACCGCGCCCGGTGGTGACTGAGGCGACTAATCCGAAATACCATCCTAATGCGCCGTCCGAAGCCCTGGAAGGTCTGACCCTCACTGAGGCCCTGAAATCCGTACCGTTCTGGCTGATCATTGCGTCTTTGGGGCTGGGCGCCGGGTGTCTGACGGCGATATTTTCGCACGTCATTCCGGTGCTGACCGACCGTGGCCAAAGCCTGACGATTGCGACAACGGTTATGGTGGTTCTGGCGCTGGTGACCTCCGGCTGGCAGGTGGCGGTTGGGTCGTTGCTCGACCATATCAAATCGCCGCGGGTAGCCGCCCCGTCGTTTGTAGTGGCGACCATTGGCCTGTGGCTGCTGGAGACCGGCTCGTCGACGCCGCTGCTGATTTTGGCCGGTGCCTTGCTGGGCGTAGGTCTTGGGACCGCGTTCGGGGCCTTGCCCTATTTCATCTCCCGCTATTTTGGCCTTAAGGCCTACGGCGTCATCACCGGCGTGATCTATTCCGTGGTGATGCTGGCCCAGGGGGTGACGCCGTATCTGATGGATATCTGGTTTGATGCCCATAAGGCCTATTTCGGGTCGATCGTAATCATCGGTATCTGCCTGCTGATCGTGGCCGGTCTGATCATGCTGTTCCCGCCGTATCGCATCAAGGTCAGTGCCGCTGATGTCGCACAGGTTAATCACGGCGGATTATAGTAAATCGCGGGCTTTAAGCCTTACCCTGCGCTGACTGTCTGTGTTTGGACGGGGAGATACCAAAGCGCTCGCGGAAAGTGCGGCTGAAATGAGCGGCGTCATTAAACCCCCAGCGAAAGCAGATTTCCGACACCGATAGCTGCGAATGGACCGGGCTGATCAGGTCGGCATAGCACCTCTCCAGACGCCGCGTCTTGAGGTAGTTGGAAAACGTCATTTTTGATGCGGTAAACAGTTTTTGCACATAGCGCGGCGATACGCCGTTTTCATTGGCGACCTTGATCAGCGACAGGTTCGGGTCGTGCAGCAGGGTCTCGATCTTCTGACAAATTCGGCGCAGGTGAAAGGCGCGCGCGCCTGCCGCTCCGCCGCGCGATTCCGTGCGGCCATCATTGGCCAGCGATGCCGCCAGAAACTCGATCATCGATTGTTCGACCGGTGGGAACTGATCGTCGGTCAGGCTCTCCAAAGTATCGGCCAGAGTAATCAGCATACCGTGAAAGATACGCTCCAGCCCCGTCCCGCCGGTCAGAACCCCGACCCTTGGCCCCATGGGCGTCACCAGACGCGGGCTGACGGCCAGTTGCGGGATCTTGATGAACAGCATCCGAAAGTCGGTGGTCAGCGTCAGGGTCGTTTCAACACCTGATGCGCCAAAAATGATCGAGCGGGCGCTGAGTTTCGTGGCCACGCCACCGACGTCGAGCACCCCTTCGCCGCGCGCCAGCACGGCCAGCCAGACGGCGGAATTGTGATCGGGATTACGCCCGGAATAGGTCTGCGGTGTTGACTCCAGCACGGCAAATTCGCACCCCAGCGGCGTGGTGGTGATCATGACTGATCCGCGCACCCGCGCCAGTGACCCGATGTCGGCCACAGGCAGTTTCAGGCGGCGCAGGACATCCACCCACGCCGCCTGACGCTCCGTTTCGGGGAGCGGATCAACCGAGAACTTCCAAAGCGGCATTTTAATCCGGATCTTTGACCACGCCCTTATCGGGGAAGATATTGCGATCAATGCGTACGTGAATGCCCTTGGTGCCGTCAACCACCTGCGTCACGCCAAAATCAGCGGCAACCGACATCAGCGAATATGCATCGTTACGCGATAGGCCCTGATGCTCGGTCAACAGCTCCAGCATGTCGAGTGAGGCGTTCTTCATGGCCTTATTCAGGTCTTCGTCAAAGCCGTGGACGATCCAGTTGTTCGGGGTTTCCAGCAGCGGCGACGGGAACTTGAAATCCTTACGCAGAATTATCTGGAACAGGCAGTTAAGCGACGCTTCGATGGCGGTGCCGGAGATTTCGCCGTCGCCCTGAGAGACATGCGGATCGCCGATCGAGAACAGGCCGCCCTTGACCTGCACCGGATAGTACATGGTAGCACCCGCGCCGATGCGCCAGTTGTCGATATTGCCGCCGTGCAGGCCGGGGGGGATGGTTGAGACGCGCTGATCAACCGCAGGGGCGACACCGGCGGTCCCAAGGTGCGGACGGGCCGGAATGGAAATGCCTTTGAGGGCCGGCACGCGGTCACATTCGGCGCAGTGGGTGATGGTGCCTGGGGTCATGTAGACGCCCGGAAAATCATAGGCATAAAGGGCGGACGCCGTATTGGAATTGGGGTTCAACTCATAGATGGTGACGCGTTCTTTCTTGTCGAACTCTTCGTACAGGTGACCCCAGTTGGCCGCCAGGTTCGAGCCGTAGTTAAAGCGCGGAGTCATCTGCAGGTAGCGTACCTCCAGCATGTCGCCGGGCTCGGCGCCTTCGACATAGATCGGGCCGGTCATGATGTGCACGCCCGGATTACGGTCGGCTTCCGGGATTTCGGTAAAGATACGCTTGATCGCTTCATCGAACATCAGTTCCGGCGCATCGCCAGCGTGGTGGGTGACCGCTTCGGCCATGATCATGTCGCCGGATTTGACCGTCAGGGACGGCTTCACTTCCGGATGGAAATAGCCCCAGTGCACCGTCTCAGGCGTGGCACGCAGGACGTGCAGGTTTTTCGGTTCGGTGTCCTGACGGGTCTCACCGGGCGTACAGATAAAGGCCATGAAGCGATCTCTTATAAAAAACAGGGGAGGGCGATCTCCGTTCGGACAGGCCGGACGGAGTCGAAAACGATAAGGTTTCAGGTGGTTCAGGCCGCGCCCTTGACCGCCGTCAGTTTAGGGCCGGTCAAACGGTCATAGGCATCGCGGTAGCGCTTGATCAGCCAGCGGTTAAATTGGATCTGCGCCCCTTCCTGCCAGGAATAGCGACCGCGCGGCGCGAACTTGGAGCGCAGGCCGACCTGCACCAGT
The DNA here is from genome assembly GCF_026625745.1 of Asticcacaulis sp. SL142. NCBI lineage: Bacteria > Pseudomonadati > Pseudomonadota > Alphaproteobacteria > Caulobacterales > Caulobacteraceae > Asticcacaulis > Asticcacaulis sp. SL142. The sequence continues at coordinate 3,268,782 of NZ_CP113061.1, forward strand.
TCATCAACGTGCATGTCCTGATCGATGATGTGCATGGCCGCGACCATGTTCATTTCCATCTTGTGCCCGAAGGACGGATGCTTTGAGGCACCGGGCGCGACCAGCACACCGGTGTCCTGCTCCATCGTCTCAGGGCCGGTCGGGCGCAGGATCAGATAGATGACCATGTCGCTCATCATCACCAAGGACAGGGTCGGCGGGATGTTGGCAAAGGTCATGCGGTTGCGGTCGGCCTCGCTCAGGTTAGGGAACACCGGCAGCAGTGCCTTTTGCGTGGCGTTAAAGCTGGCGTCGGCATGAAGCGTGCCGTTGTAGCGCAGGAACCCGGCATCGGCCGGATCGGCCGGTGGAAACTCAGCCAGGTCGGACGGCACAAAATCATGCAACGGCCCCTGATGCAGCTTTGAGGCGTGGTAACCGTCATTGTTGTTTTCAAACATGACCTTCCAGTTCCACGGGAACACACCGGGCTTTTCCGGTTTGTCGCCGTCGGCATTGGCCAGATCATAGCCCGCAATAGCCTCCGATACGTCCTTAAGGCGCGGGGCCAACGGGGCGGCATCCAAGTCAAAATTAACAAAGATAAAGCCGTGCCAGATTTCGACCGCAAAACGGGTCAGGCCGTGGTCTTCTTTGTTAAAGTTGCAGGTCTTTTCCATGGCGGGTGCGCCGGTCAGCTTGCCGTCCAGACCGTAGGCCCAGTGGTGGTAAGGACACAGGAACATGCGCGTATTGCCGGAGCCTTCGGCCACCAGCATGGCGCGGTGCGCGCACACCGATGACATGGCGTTGACCTTGCCATCACGGCCGCGGGCGACGACGATGGGCTCACCGGCAATATGGGTGGTGAAATAGTCGCCGGGGTTTTTCACCCAGCTTTCGCGGCCAACGCACAGCCATTCGTGATAATAGAGCGCTTCTTTTTCAAACTCATAGAAATCCGCGTCCGTGTAACATTCGGGCGGCAAGGTCTGCGCATCCGCCAGATCGATGTCGGATGAGTCAAAGGAAGCGATAAAGTCGCGGGAGGGAAGTTTCAAAGCCATGGTGAACACCTCGTGTTCGGTCGTTTCGTGGCAGCGCCCCTGAGAGTCCTCGGCTCAGGCGGATGCCATCGTGAGCTAAACCTAAATCCCGCGCCGGGCTCGGTCTTGTGTTTAGGCGCACAACAACTTGTTCGCGGCGGGTGAGGTGACTAAGAAAAATATTCATCCAAATGGTTGACTATTGCATCGGAATTAGATATTCACCCTTATGGGTGAATATACGAATGATGTTGAGCTATCTAAAATTCTCAAGGCGGCGGGCGATACCACGCGGCGGCACATCCTGACTCTTTTGGTGCAGGAAGGCGCGCTGAGGGTCACGGGTTTGGCGGTGCATTTTGAGATGTCACTGAACTCAGTCTCCAAGCACATCAAGGTGTTGGAGGAGGCGGGCCTTGTCACCCGAAAGACGGTTGGGCGTGAGCATTATATTGCGGCCAATCTTGAACCCCTGCGCCAGACCGAAGCGTGGTTTGCGCAACTCAAGTCAATCTGGGATTTACGTCTGGCGGCGCTGGACGACCTGCTGGTTTTAAAGGAGAGCGACGATGAATGATCTGGAACTGACCGTCAGCCGCAAAATCGCGGCCCCTCGTCAGGAGGTTTTCAATGCCTGGCTGTCACCGGCCACGCTGGCGCGGTTTATGAAAACCGCCGCTGACGGGCTGGATGCCGTTAAGGTCGAGACCGATCCGGTTAAGGGTGGGCGCTTTTCCATCCTGATGGTGACGCCGGAACGTGAGGTGCCTCATGCGGGCACTTATCTTGATGTGACGCCCTACAGCCGGTTGTCGTTTACGTGGGAGTCGCCCCATTCGCTCGATGACAGTGTGGTTACGCTTGAGTTTGCAGAACTTGAGTCGCGCTTGACCGAAGTTACGCTGACGCAGGTCAAGTTCCGCAGCGAAGAGGCCCGCCTTGGCCACATTAAGGGCTGGACGGCGATCATCGGCTATCTTGAGAGTACCTTGCTGGATAGCCCGGTCGCCTAAGCCTCAAACCCCGTCGAGAGTGACAGGTCGCGCCATTGGTCGAGGTCTTTTTGGATCTCGGCCATTTCTTCTTCGGCGTATCCGACCGCATCGGCCCCCAGCAGCAGATGCAGGGGCGGGGCTTTCATACCGGCGATTTTGAGCACGGCCGCAGCGAGCTTTGCCGGATCACCCGGCTCATGGCCACCGTGGGCCGCAAGCGTGCGTTCGGCTTCGCGGGCCTTGCCGTCATAATCGCCGATTTTGGAGGTGACGATGTTGAGCGAGCTGCCGGCAAAATTTGTGCGGAACCCACCGGGGGCGAGGTTGGTGACGCCGATACCCAGTTCCTCAACCTCTTCGGCCAGTGTGCGGCCTAAGCCCTCCATGGCAAATTTGGTGGCCCCGTAGATGCCCGATCCAGCCCAGGGCGCATAGCCGCTGACCGAGGTCACATTGATGATATGGCCGGACCGGCGGGCGCGCATATAGGGCAGGACCGCCTGAAGCACGCTGATCGCGCCAAACACATTGACATCAAAGCAGGTGCGGATTTCCTCATAACTGGCTTCTTCAACCGCCCCGATCAGACCAAAACCGGCATTGTTGACCAGAACCTCAATGCCGCCGGAGGCTTTTTCAGCGGCGGCCACGGCGGCATCTATGCTGGCGCAGTCGGTGACATCGGCGATCAGGCCCAATGTATCGCCGGGCAGGGCCTCAAATGCCTTAAGATCAGCCGCATTACGCACCGTGCCCGCCACGAAATCGCCGCGCGCGAGGGCCGCATGTGCAATCGCCAGTCCAAAGCCTTTGCTGACGCCGGTTATGAACCATTTCATAGTAAGCCTCATGGGAGTTTTAGGACGCTTATTGCGCCTGTGAATTCGGGCGCGATCATCTGTATGCCGCGGGTTCTGGTCTTGATAGTTTGCGTCTGAATTGTTGTTCGGCGGCGTTATCGACCTGTGCCAGGGGGCCCGAAGACAGCGCTTGCCCCGTCAAATCTTGTCTGCACGCGCACGCAAGGGGGCCGGTGAGCTATTGGCTATGTGGGAAAAATACATCGTTTGACGCGCAGGCAGGGCAGCGGCGCAAGTTAGAGGGCGCAGGGGCTCAAGACGGTGACCTGACTATTGTGACAGATTTTTATCAACGATCGGCTGGATCGGACACCTAACCTGAACGCGGCCTTCGCACCTCCCGGCGAATGCAGCATGGTAATAGAAGCTCAATTTTGACCAAGGGGATATGGCAAGATGAACGGCAAGCGTACTCAATTAAAATTCTATCTGCTGGGGCTGACGGCCCTGAGTGGCATCATGTCGGCCCCGGCATTTGCGCAAGAGGCGGCTGAGGGTGATGCGGTGACCGAAGTGGTCGTCACCGGTGCCCGCGACTTGGCAGGCGTCAAGCAAAAGCGCTCAACCAGCAGCGTTTTCGGTATTGATAAGCCGCTGGTCGACACCCCGCGCGCCGTGACCGAAATTTCGGATAAGTTGCTGTCGCGCTATTCGATCAAGAGCGTCTATGACTTTACGGCGGTGGCCGCGGGCACCTATACCGGTTCCTACTTCGGCGTTCCGGGCAGCCTGAACATTCGCGGCACGATGGCTGACAACTATTATAACGGCTTTCAGGGCCTGTCGAATTTTGCCAACTACCCGACGCCGGTTGATGCGACCTCATCGATTGAAATCGTACGCGGCCCGACTTCTCCGGTTTACGGTGCCGGTCAGGTTGGCGGATTCATGAACTTTATCCCGAAGACCGGTTATGGTGAAAACACCAAGTACGTCAACGAACTGGGCGGCGATGCGTCGATCACCATCGGCTCTTACGGTGAAAAGGTTGTCACGGGTAACCTGTCGGTGCCGGTTGACTGGAAGGGCAATAGTGCGGGCTTGCACGTCTTTGCCAAGGTCGAAGATTCCGACAGCTTCTATAAGGGCATGCACCCGTCGTCCGAAGTGGCACAGATTGCCTTTGCCAGTGACCTCGGCTCAAAATGGTCGCTGGAAACCAGCTATCAGTTCATCCACTCTGATGGCTATCTGAAAAACATCGGCTGGAACCGCGTCACGCAGGATCTGATTGATAACGGCAACTATATCTCCGGCTCACCGATCGCCAAGATCAACGATGGCTCGACGCCGTTCATCACCGCCGGTCAGTTCTTTGGCACCGCCTTTGGTTCGACTTTGTTGTTTACCGCGCCCTCTATCGGCGTGACCCCGACACCGAACGATTTCACCACCCTTGATCCGGCGACCGTAAAGCTGGTTAAGCTGTCGCCGCGCACCACCTTCATCGACGAAGGCGTTGACCTCAACGAGGCCATGACCCACACCCTGTATGCCGGTGTGTCACGTGTGTTCGAAAGCGGCGGCAAGCTGAAGTTCGAGGGCTTCCTCAATACGCTCGATTCAGAAAACTACCAAAGCTACGGCTTCGGCAGCAAATATATGTCGACCTTGAGCGAGCAGCGCATCACCTATACGCAGGATTTTGCGACCGGGCCGGTCGAGTGGAAGACGGTATCGGGTGTCAGCCACCGCTTTACCCACGCCCACGTTCAGGGCAGCCTGAATGACTTTGTGATCTCCGAAGATCGCCGTGATTTGAGCGTCGGGGCCACCCCTGATGACCGCTTCAACAATCCGTTTGCGGCCGGTTATAGCTGGGCTACCGATGTGACCAGCAAGATCCACAACTACGGCGCGTTCCTGCTGGGCGATGCGACCTGGGGCCCGGTTAGCCTGACCCTTGGCGGCCGCTCGGATAAGTATGAGGTTGAGGCCAAGAACATAGGTACGGAAACCGGCGGTATCAATGTCGCTACGGCTGACGACGATACGGCCTATAGCTATAACGCCTCGCTGGCCTATAAGTTCGACTGGGCGACCTTCTACACCACCTATGCCCGCGCCAAGTCGCTGCAGGTCGATCAGGGCGGTGGTCTGGCCCCCAGCCTGATCCTCAACGGCGCTTATCTCGGTAATTCGCGCCTGCGCGAAGCCGGGGTCAAGACCTCGCAGTTCGGCGGACGTTTGTTTGCCGCTCTGGCTGTCTATGATCAGGATCGCTCCTACCTAAGCCAGCCGCCATCGGGCGTGCAGACCGTCAGCGCCCTGCGTACCCAGGGGATAGAGGCGGAACTGCGCTACCTCGTCACCGAAAGCTTTGGGATGACGGCGACCCTGACCAAGCAAAAGACCAAGATGCAGCCGACTGCCGGTGCCGGTTTCTTCATCACCGTGCCGTCCTGTCTGGCCGGCATTGAATGTACCGAAGGCTACGGCGGTTATGCGTTCTCCAATGCCAACTACTTCCCCGGTATGCAGGACGGCTATTACCTGCACGCCACGCCGGAAACCAGCGGATCACTGTTTGCCACCTATGATAAGCGCGGCAAGTGGGGCATGACCGGCGGCGTGACCTATGCGTCGGAAACCGGCGGCTTCCTGCCGGGATCGATCGTCCTGCCGGAATATGTGGTGGCGCGGGCCGGGGCCTACTACATCCACGGGCCGTACCGGTTTGATTTCAATGTCGATAACCTGTTTGATGAGGAATATTTCCTGGCCAACAGCGATACCGACGCCAATGCCAACGTCCTGCCCGGTATCGGCCGTACGATGCGTATAAAGCTCAGCCGGACGTTCTAAGCGCTTCCGCTAAGCGTTAAGACGAAAGGTGAGGGTTGTCCTATCTCCCGGACAATCAGTGTTTGTTGCCTAAAGGACAGGTTCGGTGCACTCCGGTGCCGGACCTGTTCCTGCGTTCTCAGGAGTGAATGATGCGCACAGCGATTTTGATGTCGGCGGCCCTGATGGCCATTGCGGCGCCTGCCGTTTGGGCGGGGCCAAAGGTTCAGATTGATGCAGGGACGATTGAGGGTGTGAGTGCGGCAGGCATCGACCGCTATCTGGGCATCCCTTACGCCGCGCCGCCGGTAGGTGAATTACGCTGGCGCGCGCCGCAAAGTCCGGCTCCGTGGTCAGGAACGCTTGAGTCCAGACAGTACGGCCCAGATTGCGTGCAGATGGACATGGACAGCCCGCCGGGACCGGGGTTCGTCAATCCGGAATCCGAAGACTGTCTTTATCTCAATGTCTGGGCCCCTGAAGGTGCGGCCAATAAAAAGCTGCCGGTCATGGTGTGGATCTATGGCGGGGCGTTCATCATGGGGGCGTCGTCCTACCCCAGCTATGACGGCACGGCTTTTGCCAAACAGGATGTGATCGTGGTGTCGATGAACTACCGCGTCGGGCGGTTCGGGTTCTTTGCCCATCCTGAGTTAAGTGTGCCGGGCGAAGCCACCGGCAATTTCGGCCTGATGGACCAGATCGCCGCCCTGAAATGGGTGCAGGCCAATATTGCGGCCTTTGGCGGCGACGCCGGTAATGTCACTATTTTCGGTGAGTCGGCGGGTGCGTCTTCGGTCAATTTCCTGATGGCATCACCGGCGGCGAAGGGCCTGTTCCATAAGGCCATCGCTCAGTCCGGGGGTTCAAACGCCTATGTCAAACCGCTGGAAAAGGCCCATGCCGATGCGGTCGCTTGGGGCGAAAAGGCCGGGGCGAAATCCGCCGAAGATTTGCGCAAACTGCCTGCCGCCACCGTGCTGGGCGCCCCGGTCATTGCTCCTGAAACCGTCATTGCCGATGGCCAGATTGTGTCGAAATCAACGCCAGACGCTTATCTGGCCGGTGAGATTGCCGATGTCCCTTATCTGGTCGGGGCCAATGACTATGAGGAAAGCCTGATCAAATGGCTGCCGGGGGCGGAAAAGAAATTGATTGAAAGCCTTGGGCCAAAAGGTGAGGCGGTCGTGACGCTTTATATGGCCGAGGGGGCATCGCGTGAGGTCGCTGAAAAGCGGGTGTGGGGCGAATATGCCATGACCTTGCCCGCCCGCTGGCGCGCCGATCAGCGTGCGAAATCGGGCAGTAAGGTCTGGCTCTACCGCTTTTCCTATGTGCCGGAAATGCTGCGGGCGACCACGCCGGGGGCAGGCCATGAAAATGAGATTGAAATGGTCTTTGATATCCGCAACAGCCGCACCGCGCGTCATGACTGGACGGCGGCGGATTTGAAGATGGCATCGTCCATGAACCGCTACTGGGCCAATTTCGCCAAGACCGGAAATCCTAATGGCGATGGTTTAGCGCCATGGCCCGCCTATACAGTCAAATCCCGCACCCTGATGCAATTTGGTAAGGACGGCATCGCGCCGATCAAAGACTTCGCCAAGGCCCGCCTTGATGCGCTTGAGGCGGCGACGGCGAAATAGAGGTTGGTAACTTAGTCGCTCTATGTTTCGCCATCGTTGAACCACGACGTGGCAACAGCGGCTGTCTCTGCCTCGTGAACCGATGCAAATGGGCCAATAATGGTAATGGGCTCGCGATTTCTAAAGATCGTGTCCCTGACCCATTCCTGTTCCACATAATAGGCTTGGCCATTGCGCAGTTCATGAATTTCGATGCCGCGCTTGCCGTCTATACTGTATAGATTGGCCGTGACCCGATATTCGACTCCATCGAGAGATTGTCTGGTTTTTCGGGTAAAAAGTTCCCACCATGCCATAGATACCCCCTCCTGCTACGGGAACGGGGGATTATTTAGTATGATCCTTAGCAAGGCAAGAGTTGGGACTCAGGGAAATCGACGTTTCCTAAACCGTCTCCGACAAAAACGCCTCGACCTCGGTGCGGGTCGGGGCGGAATTGGCTGAGGGGCGTGACACGGAAATAGCGGCGGCAGCAGAGGCAAATTCCAGCGCGTCGATCAGCGAGCGTCCCCAGGCCAGTTCGCAGGCCAGCGCGCCGTTAAATACATCGCCTGCGCCGGTCGCATCTACGGCTTCAACCCGAAACGCCGGAAGCCGGATCAATGTCCCCTCAATCAGGGCCGCGCAGCCATTTGACCCCAGGGTGGCTACCACCTGACCAGCCCCGGCCTTACTTAAGCTATGCAGAGCGGCGTGCAGGGTGGCGTCACCCAGTCCCTCTATGCCCGTCAGGCTGGACAGTTCGGTATCGTTGGGCGTAACCACATCGGCCAGAGGCATCAACGCCAAAGCCGCCATATCGACGGGGGCGGGATTAAGTATGGCCTTGACGCCATGCGCGCGGGCGATCTCCAGCGCTTTACGCACGGCCTCAAGCGGAATTTCAAGCTGCACCACCACCACATCGGCCACAGCGATCAGGTGAGTGGCGGCCTCAATCATCTCCGGCGTGACGCAGGCATTGGCACCCGGAGCGACCGCAATCGTGTTCTGACCATCAGTGGCGACGGTAATATGGGCGGTGCCGGTCGGCATTGCGGCCACGGTCTCGACATGCTCGTCCTTGACCCCATTGGTCTTGAGATAGGCGCGGGCCTGCTGACCAAAGGCATCGTCACCGACCGCGCCAACCATGCGTGTATCACAGCCAAGCCGCGCCATCGCCACCGCCTGATTAACGCCCTTACCGCCGATGACGGTGGTAAAGCTTTTGCCCATCACGGTTTCATTGGCGCGCGGTAAGGCTTTGACCTCAACAATGAAATCCGCATTGATTGAACCGACGACGACGATTTTTGGCGTGATTTTAGCGGGCGTAGACATGATACTCTCCGAAGATGGATTTCATGATATGACAAGTCCACAAACGATGGTCTTGTCCTGAGGCGCATGACCTCTTGTTACCGGATGAGGCTCGGCGCTTACCATGTGGCATATTACCGCGAACTATCCGGTGAAAATACCCTTGCGGATAATGGCGTGAGCGCCCCAGTTGCCATTGACCATTTGCGTCACGCCAAAATCAACCCCGACCGACAACAGCGATATGGCCTCATCTTCGCTCAGGCCCTTGGTGGTCATCAAAAACCGCCGGGCCTTTCGGAACGCATCGCGCATGGCCCCTTCGATCGAGGCCTTTTTGTAGATTTCGCTCTGGGCCTTATCGCCCAGTTCACGCAAGTAATTGGGCTGGGAAAAGCCCATGATTACCCATTCGTCCTTGGTTTCGATCAGCGGGTAATCCAGATCCCGCAGCGGATCACGCTGGGTCGATTTGGGGTGCAGGACGATCTGGATCAGGGCGGTCATCGAACACTCAATGGCCGTGCCGCATAGCTCAGAATCGCCCTGAGAGGCATGGGGATCGCCCAGCGACAGCAGGGCCTCCGCCACGTTGACCGGCAAAAATATCGACGCGCCGGGGCCTAAGCGCCAGTTATCGATATTGCCGCCGAAATTGGCCGGTGGCACGGAATCGACCAGCCCCTCCTGAGCGGGCGCGACCGCCACAAACCCGAAATGCGGCCGCACCGGAATTTCGACATTGCGCAGAACGTCATAGTTTTTCTGGATCGTCGTATGATCAATCGGCACGCCCGGATAGTCGTAACGGTCATGTTTGGTGCCATAAGGATCGATCTGCGGGGTATAGCGGAAATTATAGACGGCGTGGGCGCAACAGCGTTCATGGCCGGTTTCGACCTCATAGATGGTGACGACTTCGCGCGGTTTCGGCTCGGTCAGCAGGTCATGATAATGAAACCCCCAATAGGCGGCGACATTGCTGCCAAAGCTGCGACCGGCAAATTTCGGATTGACCGACGGACGGGTCTTGATCTCCAGGAAGCGCACCTCAACCACATCGCCGGGCTTGGCCCCCATGACCCCGATCGGGCCGGTGCAGATATGGACGCCAAAGCCTTCGCCGGCCCCGCGCCCGACCGCAGAGCCGTCCATCGGCCCGGCACCACGCCGTTCAATTGCCTTACCTTCGGGTATCCAGGCATAGACGCTTTCGGCCCCGGCATCGCCTTCGATCATGCGCTCATAATCATCGGCGGCATGGTGAGTCAGGGTTTCAATGGTCACATAATCGCCGGACTGAACTCTAAGTGTCGGTTTAAGATTGCGGCTGATATAGCCCCAGTGCACCGTCTCAGGTGAGGCGGGCAGGTAGTGGTGCCTTACGCCGGATTGCACAGGCAAAGGTGCGTCTTCGGCATCAACCTCAACGGTCAGGGCCTCATCGAGATCCAGCGGTTCGTCTTCGGCAACGGGCGGCTTTTCCTGACGGGCGGTCGGGCGGCCGCGGCGCGGGGCTTCGGCGTCTTCGTTCTCAAGCGGTGGTGATTTGCGGTATTCGCGTGGGGACACGCCGTATTGCTCACGAAAGGCCCGGCTGAAGGAGGCTGAATCGTTAAACCCCCACTGGAACAGAATATCGGAAATGGATTTCTGGGCATGGAGCGGGCTCAACAGGTCCATGCGGCAGCGCTCTAACCGGCGCAATTTGACATAATGCCCAAAGCTTTCATCAACCGTTTCAAACAGTTTTTGCAGATACCGCATGGAGATGCCGTGCTCGGACGCCACCTGCTGCAGGTTCAGGTTGGGATCGGACAGGTGCATTTCTATGGTCTGAAACACCCGCTCCAGTAACATGGCGCGCGCGCCCGCTGACCCGCCCAATGACTTTGACGGCGCGCCTTCCATCAGGGCGGTCAGCAAAAATTCCGGCAGGCTAAGTTCAACCGGCCGCACCCGGTCGGTATTCAGGTCGTTGATGGTATCGGCCACCGAGCGCAACATGCCTGATAGTATCCGGCCCGCGCCAGTATCGCTGGCGATCAGGTTAATGCCGTCGGGCAAAGGGTTGCGTACCCGCAGCGCCAGATAGGGCTTGGGCACCTTGATCAGCAGAAAGCGGTGATCGCGGTGGAAATCGAGGACGGCTTCAATATTGCCATCACCAAAGACGATATCACCTTCGCGCACGGTCAGGATATGGGTGCCGTGGCTGACTTTTAAGTCGCCTTCCAGCAGTTGCAGCAGCCAGATATGATCCGGCTGATCCTGCATATCGATTTTGACGATCTGGGCGGTGGACGACACGCTGATGAAATCAACGCCCTGGGTGCTCTGGTAGCTCGACAGTTCGCCGTAGGCCGTGTCAGTGCTCAAAGCCTCAAGCTTCAGGGATTTACGCTGCAATGCAAAGCGCCAGGAGTCCCAGCGTTGTTCCTTGGGGTAGGCATTGGTCGTAAAACGCAACATGGGGCTATCCGGCAGTTAGGGTGAACGCAAGGGGCAGGGTTTGCCTAAGATGATTTCATCTTATGCACTGTAATATATGGTAATTTTTGATTTCACGGGCGGGGCGTCACCGAGGGCTCCCCCTGCGTCACCTTGTCGCCTGTAAGGTTATTGGCGGGTTAAACCCTAAAACTGTCAACGTCAGGCGCGGGTTTGTGCGCGTACAGACAAGAAAACGTGCAGACGGAACACAGGCATATTCGCAAATGCAAAAAAACGGTCACAATGGAACGCTGCCCGGTGCAAAACATCTGAGGGAAAACTACACCGGGTCCATTGTGACCGGCCCAAGTTCGAGGGGAGGCGGGCACCTTACCCATAAATCGGGTACGCTCGCGGGTCTTGATCGGTCGCGTCCTGAAACTTGGTGGCGCGTTTGGGGGGCGGATATCTGTTCAAGATTATGTGCCTTTATCGACAAGTCACGCACCACGGGTCTCGCTATGGTGGCTCATCGAGTTTTGCTTTGAGGTAGTGAGTATGTCGGAAACCCATCTTCGGGTGCGCGTCCATAATCTGACTGAGGTTGGCCAAAGTGGCGAAGCCGGTTGTGTGCGTATCCTTGACCTGAGAGCCGAAGAGGGTTCGGACCTGCCGCCGTTTGAAGCCGGCGCGCACATCGATATCGTGGCGCGTGAAGGGCTGATCCGGCAATATTCGCTGCTCAATGCGCCGTCGGAGTGTCATCGCTACGTGGTGGCCATTGCGCTGGATGCGACCAGCCGGGGCGGGTCAAAGCATTTTCATGACTGGGTTGAGCCTGACGATGTCCTGACCATCAGTGCGCCGAGGTGCCATTTTCACCTCAATGAAGACAGCCCCTATACGGTGCTGATCGCCGGTGGGATCGGGGTGACGCCGGTGTGGTCGATGGCGCAGCGCCTGCTGGCACTGGGTATGCCGTTTGAGTTTCATTACGGCGCCCGCGCCCGGTCGCAGGCGGCGCTGCTGACGGAAATTGAGGCGACGCTTAAGGCCGCAGGTGTGCACTTTGAGGCGCGGTTTGAAGAGGATGGCGGCGCGCGGCTTAATCTGACGGATATTTTCGAGGGGGCCCCTGAAGGCGCGCATTTCTATGCCTGCGGCCCGTCAGGGATGCTGGATGCCTATATTGCCGCGGGGTCGGCGCGTGGGGTGGACTATGTTCACTATGAACGCTTCTCCGGTGTTGAAGAGGCGGCCACCGAAGGCGGTTTTGAGGTCGAACTGGCCCGCACAGGCGGCTGTTATGAAGTGCCTTCGGGCCTGACCATTCTTGAGGCACTCAAAACTCATGGCATTAATGTGCCGCATAGTTGCGCCGAAGGTATCTGCGGCGCTTGTGAATGTGGGGTCTTATCGGGTATCCCCGACCATCGCGACAGTGTGCTGACCGACGCGGAAAAAGCCGCCAACACGACTATGATGGTGTGCTGCTCCGGATCGCGCTCGCCCAAGCTCGTGCTTGACCTGTAACCGGATAGACTGATGATCAATAAACTCAAAAACGCCGCCAAGGTGATCGACCCGTTCATCGTGATCATGCTGGGGCTGGTGGTGCTGGCCAGCGTCCTGCCGGTGCGCGGGCAGGCGGCGGTGGTGGCTGATATTGTCACCGATGCCGCGATTGTGCTGCTGTTTTTCCTGCATGGGGCCAAGCTGTCGCGGGAAGCTATTGTGGCCGGATTTTCCAACTGGCGCGTCCACGGCGTGGTGCTGGCGACGACCTTTGTGGTCTTTCCGCTGATAGGGCTTTTGATGCAGGTAAGCCTTAGCGGCATTATCGCCCCCATGATCCTGAGCGGGTTTCTGTTCCTCACCCTGCTGCCATCGACCGTGCAGTCTTCGATCGCCTTTACCGGCATAGCGCGCGGCAATGTCGCCGCCGCCGTGTGCAGTGCGTCCTTATCCAACGTGCTGGGGATATTCCTGACGCCGTTGATGGTCGGGCTGTTTATGGGGGCGACCTCTGGCGTATCGATGGCGGCGATTGAAAAGATCGCCCTGCAACTGCTTTTGCCATTTGTGCTGGGTCATCTGGCGCGGCCAATCCTTGCCGGGTTTATCGCCAAGCATAAGACGCTGGTGGGACGGGTCGATCGCACCTCGATCCTGCTGGTGGTCTACACGGCGTTTTCGGCTTCGGTTGTTGAGGGCCTATGGTCGAAAGTCTCCGCCGTTGATCTGATCAGTGTCCTGATACTGTGCGCCGTCGTCCTGACCGTTGTTTTGTGGGGGACGTGGTTTATCTCCGGCCGGTTAGGGTTTGCCCGCGAAGACCGGGTGGTCATCCTGTTCTGTGGCTCAAAGAAAAGCCTGGCGTCCGGCGTGCCCATGGCCTCAACCCTGTTTCCAGCAGTCATGCTCGGGCCGGTGATTTTGCCGCTGATGCTGTTTCACCAGATTCAGTTGATCGTCTGCGCCTTTATTGCCCAGAAGATGAAATCACCCGGTAAGGAGGAGCACTGACCATGAAGATTCTATTCGCAGGCTTAGGCGCCATGGGCGGTCCGATGGCAGGGTAACTGATTCAGGCGGGCCATACGGTTGTTGGTTATAACCGATCCTTCGGGCGGGCTCAGACTTGGAGTGAAAACTACGCCGCCCCTGTCTTTGAAGCGTTTGAGGACGCGGTTTTGGGCGTGGACGTGCTGGCCCTGTGCGTCGGCAATGACGATGATGTGCGTAATCTGGTGTTTTAGGCCATTTCCAAAGGGGCGGCGGGTTCATGGCAGATGGATAACCGCTGGAAAACCATGTCGGCGGGGGAATATGACTTCGGCTTTGCGGTGGAATGGATACGTAAGGATCTGGGCATCGCGCTGGATGAAAGCCGCCGCAATGGCGCCAACCTGCCCATGACCGCCCTGATTGATCAGTTCTACAGCGAAGTGACGGCCATGGGCGGACGGCGGTGGGATACGTCGTCCCTGCATAAGCGGTTGGAGGAAAAATGCTAATGCTTACTAACTTTATCAAAGATATCATACTCCATCCGCATTTCATCGCATGTGACCTAAACTAACCGATTGCACAAGCGGTGGCAGGTTGCCGATTAATCTATTTGCGTCGGGCAAAATTGGACGAGCCAACTCGCTCTACCGGTATTTGAAGGCGCCAGGTAGTGTAAGCAATGGCGGGCAGCTTTGGCCCGCGCCACAGGGACGCAGGCCTGTTCAGCGGACATTACGGGTTGACGAAATCGTCGCCTTTTTTGTCGTTCTTTTGCTGTGTCAGGATTTCCACGTCCTTGGTGGTGATGGTGTTGTCCTTATCGGCGTCATGGCGGTTAAACATGGCGTGGCCTGATGCCTGAAATTCCGTGAAGGTCATTTTGGCGTCTTTGTCCTTATCGAGCACGCCAAAGCGCACCTTGGCCTGACGCATCTGGCGCTGGTACTGTTCTTTTTTCTTTTCGGCATCTGTGACGGACTCAAGCTGTGTGTTCAGACGTGTTTCGTATTCACCGACATACTCTGCCTCTGATAGGGTGCCATTGCTATCTGCATCCATGACCTTGAAATGGGCGGCGCGTTCGGCATCAAATTCTTCGAGCGTGACCTTTCCGTCTTTATTAGTGTCCTGTTCGGCGATGAAGGTGGTGGTCGAATGTGAGGCGGCCATTGACTGACCGGCGATGGCGAGGGTGGTGACGATAGCTATTTTACCAATTAATTTCATGACTTTATCCAGTGTTATTGAGGCAGAACTTCGAGGGTGAGGGTGGCGGTTTCCGACAGCCACAAATCAGCGCGCTCAGGACTTTGGCTTCGGACGCGCACCTGAATGAGGTAGACGCCGGTTTTCGGAGGTGTGAAGCGGGCCGTGCCATCGGCACCGGTTTTCAGGTGTAGCGGTGCCGTTTTCTGAGCTTCGTAGATTTCGCCGTCACGGACGATTTCGATATCTTCACCGGCCACCGGCTTGCCGGAATTAAGCACTGAAAAGACGAATGCTTCCCCCGCATAGGCGTCGTTCGGCGCGGTGACGGGCTGGATAGCCACACCGGCCTGCGGTTTCGCATAGGCACCCGATGTGGGCGCGCCCTTGGTGACATAGACATCGGCGCGCGTCAGGCTCTGGACATCGACGACCTTATCCCCCGCTTTCGGGGCTGAGGCGGGGCCTTCGCCAAAGACGACCTTGCCGTCCTTGAGGGTGGCCTTGGCGACGCGCCCGGTACGCACCCCTGATGAGATGCGATAGGTGCCCTCAACCGGCAGGGCAGGCTCAAGCAGAACCGCGTCTTTCAAGGTTGCTGCCGGGGTCAGGGGCGTGGTCGCCCCATCAGGGGCTGTGAGGTTGAAGGCGTCCGATTTCATGGCCACATCGGATTTCAACTCGCCTTCTGCAAACGAGGCTTCGACGGTGACATGCTTGCGGGCCTTGTCCGGGGTGAAGTGGTTTGGGCGCAGATAAGGGGAGTGAGCCAGGGTGGAACTGGCCATTAAGCCTATAAAAAACAAGGGACTGGATTTGAGCCATAAGGGTTTGAACATCGGGTTTCCTTCTCGATTGCGAGGCTGAATAATTCTGGCGTGGCTGAATTATCACTTTCTATTAATGAGAATCATTATTATTTGCAAGCGGCTTGACAGGACTGATTTGCGCGCCTATCACGCCGTTAATGCGAATTAATCGCAATATCAATCTATTTTGTGTGACGTCACATGAGGGCGTCGGTTTTCAAGGAGTGTGGGGCATGTCGAAGTTTTCAGGGCGCCGTGGGGGCGTAAGTGTATCGGTTTTGGGATTGGCGTTAGCATTGGCGGCGGGGGCTCAGGTCGTAGCGCCCGCGGCTATGGCGCAAGAGGCTGATTCCAAAACCGATACCGGCACAGAACAGGACGACGGCGCGGTCTCGCAACTGTCGCTGGGTAAGATTGTGGTCTCGACCGGCGTCGATAAGGTCGCCATCGATACGCCGCAGTCGGTGACCACGCTTGATCAGGAAGACATCGATAATGCCCAGGCCTCAACCATCGGCGATCTGCTGGAGGGGATTCCGGGCGTGTCGGCGGTCGGTGGCGTCAGTGGTCTGGGGCAGGGTTTTAACATCCGCGGCATGGGCACGGGGGTGGCCGATTCCGACAGCCGTATTCTGATCAATGTCGATGGCGTCTCAAAGTTTTTCGAGCAGTATCGCATGGGCGGGTTCTTTTCGGAGCCAGAGCTTTATAAGCGCGTCGAAGTGCTGCGCGGACCGTCGTCCTCGACCCTTTATGGCGCGGGCGCTCTGGCGGGCGTGATCAATTTCCAGACCAAGGACGCGTCTGATTTTCTGCGCGGCAATGACCGCCTGATGGTGCGGTTTAAGGGCAGCGGCGAGTCCAATGCCGATGCTCGCGCTGGTTCGGTCATCATCGCCGGCCGTCCGACCGACAATCTTGATCTGTTGCTCAGCCTGTCGTCGCGCGTCAGCGATGACTATAAAGATGGCAACGGCAATGTCGTCACCCCGTCCAAGGCTGAAGGGGATTCAGTATTGGCCAAGGCGCGTTATTATGTGGGTGGCGACAAAGGCCACAGCGTCTGGGCGTCGGCCGAAAACTGGCAGAACGATTCCTATCAGGTCTATGATCAGGCCGAAGCCTTTGCCACCACGCCGGTGCGCCGTAAGACGGTCAATGAGAGCTATATCATCGGTTACGACAACGCCTTTGACGGCAATGACTGGCTGGATGTCAAGGCGCAACTGGCCTGGTCCAACATGCAGGTCGATCAGACCGACAATGCCGGTTTCAGCCCTAATACGGTAGGCTATAATTCGTCCTATGTTTATAAAACGGTTCAGGGACGATTGGAAAACACCTCGACCTTGACCTTCGGGCCGGACTGGAACGCCTTTGTGACGACGGGCCTGCAAACCTATAAGCAGGAGCGCCGCAACCCGCGCTATCGTCAGGACGGCAGCTACATTAATCCGGGCGCCACCACCCACCCGGAAGGCGACCTGACCCGCTACAGCGCCTTCATTCAGGGCGAGTTTATCTGGAAAGAAAAGCTGACCATCATTCCCGGCGTGCGCGTGGATCGTGTCAAGCTGGAGTCGGATTACCTGATTGCTACCCAGTCGAAACCGGAGACCGTCGAGGACACCGGCGTGTCGCCAAAAATCGCGGTGCTCTATAGCTTCAACGATAATTTCAATGTGTTCGGGTCGGTGTCGCGCACCGTGCGTATGCCGGTCCTGGATGAGGTCTATTCGGCAACCGCAACACAGCCGCTTAATCTCAATCTGGAAAACGAAGAATCCACTAACTACGAAATGGGCGGTGCGCTCGCTTTTGGCAGCCTGTTGACTGACCGCGATAAACTTCATGCCAAGCTGACGGTGTTCCGCAATAACGTGGATAATCTCATTGCACGCGGCACAACAGGTTCCTCCTATTTCCGCAATTTCGGTGAGGCCCGCTATGAAGGGGTTGAGTTTGAGGCGGAATATGCCACCCGCCGTTTCTTTACCCGTGCCGCACTGTCTGTCGTTGACGGCGAGGATCGCACGGCGCAGGCGATCCCACTCAATACAGTGCCCGCCGATGAACTGACGCTCAATGCCGGTTATGTCGTTCCGTCGTTGAACCTGACGCTGGGGTGGCGCGGTGAATTTGCGGCTAAGGCCTATAAATATAACACCGCGACCGGCGCTGTCACCAGCACGACTGACGACTATAACATTCACAACCTTTACGCCATCTGGAAGCCGCAGGGCGAAGCCGTTCTGCGCGGTGTGGATGTGCGCTTGAGCGTCGATAATGTCGGCGATGAATATTTCCGCAGGCACCTGTCCTCCCTGCCCGCGGAAGGCAGAACGGTGAAGCTCAGCGTCGGCAAGACATTCTAATCCTCAATGTCTGCATCGATAAGAACTCACGTTCTGGCCGTAGGAGCCTCCGTTCTGGTGAACGGGGGCTTCCTCGCTATGGTCATGTTTGTAGCATCACCAGCACCGCCTGAAGTCTACGAAGAGGCCGCAATGATGGTGACTATGGTGGGCCCGGCCTCGGAGGCGCAAAGTGCATCTGAGGCGTCGGATGATGTGTCTGAGGCTGATGCGTCGGATGACGATCATCCACCTGAAAAACCTGAGCTCGAACCCGTAAAGCCAGTGCCGGTAAAGCCATCGCCGCTTGAGCCGATAGCCAGTGCGCCCAGTGAGCCTGTGGTGGATCAAAACACCGCCACCGCTCTGGCTCGTCCGTCAAAACCGGCATCACAGTCGGCGCCATCGGCAAAAAGTACCGCACCAGCTTCACCGTCAGCCCCCTCTGCATCTGGCCCTGTGGCTCAGGCGGCCAGCATGTCCAACACATCACGTAATCATACCAACGCCTATCTGGCGCGGGTCAGGGCCTATGTCGAAAGTCATAAGGTCTATCCGCGCGGGGCCAAACGCCTGCGTCAGGAAGGGGTAGTCACCGTCAGTTTCACTATTGATCGTGAGGGACGATTGTTATCGAGCCGGATAGTCAAATCTTCTGGGATAGCGGCCTTTGATCAGGAGGCGCTTGAGGTTTTGAAACGCGCAGAACCGATGCCTAAACCACCAAAGGATGTCATAGGAAACAGGCTGGAAATGATCACGCAACTCGAATTCAGTTTGGAAAAATAGCGGAATACTCAGGCATGAACTCTAACCAATCAACCTCAGTCGCTGATTTCAGTTTACTCACGGTGATAGTCCTTTAACGTCGGGAACAGGGGTGGCGCGATTACGAGAGCCTTAACTCCCGCGTCCCTTATCGCGATCGCAGGCGATCCCCGCCTATCAAAAATGCGCACAAATTAACCAGCATTTTGCCCGGAGGTTCATTCTCCGACAATGGCCCTTATGGCTCTGCTTCTCGATCTTTACCAGTTCCGCTTTCCAGGCATCGCCGCTGGAGCGGCGCTCCCGGTTCAGCCGGTTGGTCTCCTACGCATAGTCGCGCATGGCTTCCTCAACGATCTCAGGGGCCATCATGCGGTCTTTCAGACCGGAGAGCACACGGGCCTCCAGATACTCACGCGGGATCGTGCGGCTATATGAACAGGCGCCCTTGCTGATGTGGTTCGAGCAGGCGAAGCGATCAGCGCCACGAAGCGAGTAGGGGTCTTCGAAGCTGCCGTAGAACACCAGGCCGGACAGAAGCGACTTGGGCCTACGTGTGCCGTTCAGGCGGTTCTTTTTATGGTGTTTGCGAACGGCTTCGGTGACGTTGGCAAACTTCTCGGCGATCTCGCCTTGCCGGGCACGGACCGACTGCCAGAGTTCGTCTTCCACAATGCGCAGCTCCGGCACATCCTTGATGATCCATTCCGATTCCGGGTTCAGGCGTGACACGCGCTTTCCGGTGGATGGATCTTTGATCTAGCGGAGCCGGTTCCAGATCAGGCGGCCGATATAGAGTTCATTATTCACCAGCCCCGTGCCGCGCTTCACATGGCCGCGGATCGTCGTGTCGTTCCACAACTTGCCACCCGGGCCGGGCACACCTTCTTCGTTCAGGGTGCGGGCAATGGTGCGCGGGCCGACGCCGGCGGCGAACTTGCGGAAAATGCGCCGGACAACATTCGCCTCGGCTTCATTGATCTCGCGGTCGCCGCGAATGGGATCACCGCGCGAATCGAGTTGCTTGACGACATTGGAGCCAAAGCACAGTCCGCCGCCTGACTTGCCGTCCTCGACGCGACCACGAATGCCGCGATGGGTTTTGGCGGCAAGGTCTTTCAGGAACAGCGCGTTCATCGTGCCCTTCAGGCCGACATGAAGCTCGCTGATCTCGCCTTCGGATATTCGCTTCAATCTCGGTGTTCTGAACGTTATTACTGGAGCGTCGAAAACAGGCAAGTCGGCGCTACTAGACATCGTTGACTACTGCTGGGGGCGAACGGAAGCCCTGCACGATTTCAATTATTAAATGATGGTTGTTATTGCTTCGTGCCGATTGTTTAGGCATGGTGCCATGCAAATATTTTAGGCTGAACTTCCCAATGCAGGTCTGCTTTCGCCAATCAAAGACTGAAGGCTTTCGAGTGTGGCTGTTGACGATCTGTCTCAGCTTGCTCGTGCATGGGGCGTGGATCACCAGTCAGTCGGACGTAAATATTATTGACCATATGGCTCGCGGTGACATTGAGCAGATGTTCGGCCGCGAAGATCATCACCACGACGCGCTTAATCATGACGAACAGGCTCATGCCGATGCCTATGATATCCTAGTTGCGGACGCTGATAGCCCGTTAGATGTTCATCATCATCACCAGGTTTATGAGACTTCGGCCAGCC
This sequence comes from Asticcacaulis sp. SL142, assembly GCF_026625745.1. Taxonomy (NCBI): domain Bacteria; kingdom Pseudomonadati; phylum Pseudomonadota; class Alphaproteobacteria; order Caulobacterales; family Caulobacteraceae; genus Asticcacaulis; species Asticcacaulis sp. SL142. The sequence goes on from NZ_CP113061.1 coordinate 3,289,155, forward strand.
TTCTGCCGACGATCAGTCTTGTCACGCCACCGTCGATGGCGTCTTCTCTGCTGGTAGCGCCGGGTGATCTGCCGGCACCCGATGGTGTCCGCCCATCAGGCCCCTTCCAGCCGCCCCGCGGCTGAGTCGAATACCAAAGCGCTGCGTCGTCCGACGCGGTGAGGTTCGATTCAAGGAAACTTTCATGCAAAATACCCTTAAGCGTCCCCTCATGGGGCGCGTCGGGCTGAGTCTGCTTGCCTGCGCAAGCCTCGGCCTGACCACAGCCGCGTGGGCCGAGGCCCTGCCGCTGTCCGTCGCACTGTCCCGTGCGGCCGAAGCCGACCCGCATCTCAAGGCTGTCGACAGCCGCCTGCGGGCGGTTGATGGCGCGGTACAGCAGGCCGGTTTGCGGCCCAATCCGACCCTTGGGCTGCAAACCGAGAATGTGCTGGGCTCGAACAGCTATGGCGGAATCGATGGCGCAGAGACCACACTCAGTTACAGTCAGGTCTATGAGTCGCCGCAAAAGCGCCAGGCGCGTCAGGATATGGCCGTGACACAGCGTGATCTGCTTCTGGCTGAGGCACGGGTGCGCGGCCTTGATCTCATGCTGGAGGTCGAGATGGTCTGGATTGAGGCGCAGGCAGCGCAGGCCGAGGCGGATTTGGCCGAGCGCCGCTTGCACATGGCGCAGCGTTCACAAAAAGAAATCACCCGCCGGGTCACTGCGGCGCGCGATCCCCTATTTGCTGGGGCTCTGATCGATGCCAGCGTCGCCAAAGCGCAGATCGGTCTGGATCAGGCCCGTCGCAAGGCCCGCGCCGCCAAGTCACGACTGGTCGCCTATTGGAGCGGGAACGCCGACATCGATCTGGACGAGACGGCGTTTGCGTCCCCGGTACTGCCGACCTTCATATCGGATGACATGCCTGACGCGGAGGTACTTCGGGCCCGCGAGCGTGCCGCTCTGGCACGGGTTCGCGTTGAGACGACCCGGCCTTTACGCGATAAGACCTTGTCTGCCGGGGTGCGGCACTTCAATGCCGATGGCTCCGTCGCGTTCGTGGTGGGCGGGTCTGTCCCTTTGGGGCGCCATGATACCAATCGCGGCGCGATCGCCCAGGCCAATGCCGAGGCAGAGGCTGCCGCACTCGATATTCGCGCCTACGAGGTGCAGCGCGCGCGGGAACGGGCGGCGATCGAGGCCCGTCTTGGCGGCTATCTGGCCGAGGTCGCACGGCTTGATGCCGAGGTGGTGCCACAGGCCGAGCGGGCCATTCGGTTGGTCGAGGACGGCTTTGCCCGGGGCGGCTTCGCCTACCGTGACCTGATGACCGCCCAGGAGGCGCTTTTGACCGTGCAGGCTGAACGCCTGATTATTCTGAAAACCTTTCATATGGAACGGGCGCGCTTTGAGCGGCTGAGCGGTCAATGGATCGCCTTGCTGCCCGCCCCGGAGGCACACTAATGACTATTCTGAACACAAATCGGCGCGTCTGGATGACCGGCGCGGCGGCCCTGGCCCTGACGAGCCCTTGCCGCCTGCGGCGACAAGAAGGCGGCGACACTGGCGAGTGAGCACGGCGCAGCTAAGCCCGAAGCGTTTGAACGCGGCCCCCATCGCGGACGCATGTTGCGCGACGGCGATTTCGCGGTTGAAATCACCATCTTCGAAGAGGGGGTTGAGCCGGAATACCGTGTCTATCCCTACCTTAAGGACATACCCTTGCCGCCCGTGCAGGTTAAGCTTGCCATCGAACTGACCCGGCTTGGCAATGTGAAGAACAATATCGCTTTTACCCCTCAGGAAGACTACCTGCGCGGGGACACGGTAATCATTGAGCCCCATTCCTTCGATGTGAAGGTCACGGCCACCCATTTGGGCCGGTCGCACCAGTGGGCCTTTGCGTCTTATGAGGGCCGCACGGTCATTTCAGCGCAGGCCGCGCAGGCGGGGGGCATCCGCACGGAGATCGCCGGGCCGACTTCAATCAGCGAAATCGTCACGATTGCCGGTCGGGTCGAGATCAAACCCGAAGGTAAATCTCAGGTTCGCGCCTGGTATCCCGGCCGGATCATGATGCTGAACGTCGAACTGGGGCAAAGCGTGCGCAAAGGTCAGATCATAGCCCGCGTTGAATCGAGCGAAAGCCTGCAAACCTATGCCATACCGGCCCCGATATCCGGGGTGATTGTCGAAAAGAACGCCAATACTGGAGACTATTCCGGCGACATCGCCATGGTGGTCATTGCCGATCCGACCAAGCTGCATGCCGAGTTCTTCGTCTATCCGCGTGACGCGGAAAAAGTGAAGGTTGGTCAGACCGTTGAGGTGAGGAGTTTGTCGGGCGACGCACGGATTAAGGCTGAGGTTGAGGCGATTTTACCGACCGCCGATCTGGTCAGCCAGACCCTGATCGCCCATGCCCATTTGCCGGAAAGGGCGGCGGCGTCTTTCCGGCCTGGCATGGGGGTTGAGGGGGATTTTGCGGTGAATGAGACGTCCGTCCCTTTGGCGGTCAAAACTAAGGGGCTTTCAGCCCTTCCGCGACTTCACGGTCGTCTACGCCAAGGTCGGAGATACATACGAAGTGCGTATGCTGGAACTGGGCCGCCGCACGCCGGAATGGACGGAAATCCTCAGTGGCCTCGAACCCGGCACGGAATATGTGACCGATGGTGCCTTCCTCATCCGCGCGGACATCGAAAAGTCCGGTGCCAGCCACGATCACTAGGGAGGGGCGACATGCAAAAGACACCTTTCCTGGAAGCGGTCATTGCCGCATCCATTCGTTATCGCTGGACTGTGCTGGCGCTTGTCCTCCTGTCGGCGGCCATTGGTATCTGGAGTTTCCAGCGCCTTCCGATTGACGCCACGCCCGACATCACCAATGTACAGGTGCAGATCAACACCGAGGCACCGGGCTTTTCGCCGCTGGAGGCGGAACAACGCATCACCTTCCCGGTGGAGACGGCGATTGCCGGTCTGCCGGGGCTGCAATATACCCGCTCAATTTCCCGCTATGGCCTGTCGCAGGTCACGGTCGTCTTCAAGGACGGCACGGATATCTACTTTGCCCGCCAACTGGTGGGCGAGCGGCTGCAAAGTGCGCGTAGCCAGTTGCCTGAGGGCGTGAACCCGGAAATGGGCCCCATCGCCACCGGCCTTGGCGAAATCTTCATGTATACGGTCGAGGCCAAGCCTGAGGCCCGTAAACCTGACGGCTCCGACTATACGCCCGAAGACCTGAGAACGCTTCAGGATTGGGTCATCCGGCCGCAACTGCGCAACACGCCGGGCGTCACCGAAGTCAACACCATCGGCGGGTTTGAACGGCAATATCATGTCACCCCGTTGCCAGAGCGCCTCTCGGCCTATGGCCTGACCATGGCCGATGTGGTCTCGGCCATTGGGCGCAATACCTCCAATGTCGGGGCAGGCTATGTTGAACGCTACGGCGAGCAGTATCTGATCCGGGTGCCGGGGCAGGCGGAAGGCATCGCTGATCTCGCAGGCATCATCGTGGTCAGCCGGGGCGGGGTGCCGATCCGGGTTGCAGACGTTGCGGATGTTGTCATGGGCGAAGAATTGCGCACGGGGGCGGCGACCGAAGATGGCCAGGAAGTGGTGCTCGGTACTGTCTTTATGCTGGCGGGAGAGAATAGCCGCACTGTTGCCAAAGCGGCGGCCGAGCGCCTGAAACAAGCTTCCGCCGCATTGCCGCCGGGCGTTGAAGCCGTGGCAGTCTACGACCGGGCAGACCTCGTCGAACGCGCAATCAAAACCGTCGAAAAGAACCTGCTCGAAGGCGCGTTGCTGGTCATCGTCATCCTGTTTCTGCTGCTCGGCAATATCCGCGCGGCGCTTATCACGGCGGCGATCATCCCGTTTGCCATGCTGATGACCATCACCGGCATGGTCAGGGCCGGGGTGTCGGGCAACCTGATGTCGCTCGGCGCCCTTGATTTTGGCCTCATCGTCGACGGGGCGGTGATCATTGTCGAGAATTGCCTCAGACGGTTTGCTGAGGCCCAGGAAACACCTTGGGCGACTGCTGACCCGCGATGAGCGGTTCAGACTCACGGCCACAGCGACCTCCGAGGTCATCCGGCCATCCCTGTTTGGCGTGCTGATCATTACGCTCGTCTATGTGCCGATCTTTGCTCTCACCGGCGTTGAGGGCAAGATGTTCCATCCGATGGCCATTACGGTCGTCATGGCGCTGACGGCGGCCCTGATCCTGTCGCTAACCTTTGTTCCGGCGGCGGTGGCGATGTTTGTCACCGGCAAGGTACAGGAAAAGGAAAGCCCGTTCATGCGAGGGGCGCGGGGGCTTTATGAACCCCTGTTGAAAATGGCGCTTGATCTGCGCGTCATCATGGTCAGCGTTGCGGTCGCTCTGGTCATACTGGCGGGCTTTGCCGCCAGCCGCATGGGATCGGAGTTCATTCCAAACCTCGACGAAGGCGATATCGCCCTTCATGCCCTGCGCATTCCTGGCACCAGCCTGACTCAGGCCGTTCAGATGCAGGCGGCTCTGGAGGCCCGCATCAAGCAGTTCCCGGAAGTCGAGCGGGTGGTCGCCAAGATCGGCACAGCGGAGGTTGCTACCGATCCGATGCCGCCCAGCGTCGCCGATACCTTCGTCATGCTGAAAGACCGCAAGGACTGGCCAAATCCAAATAAGCCACGGGCTCAGCTTGTGACGGAAATGGAAACGGCGGTTAAAAAAATCCCTGGTAATAATTATGAGTTCACGCAGCCGATCCAGATGCGGTTTAACGAACTTCTGTCCGGGGTGCGCGCCGATGTCGCCGTCAAAATCTACGGCGATGATCTCGATATCCTGCTCGAAAAAGGCGATGTCATCAAAAGCGTCATGGAGGGCATTGAGGGCGCACAGGATGTCGGCGTCGAGCAGGTTACCGGCCTGCCGGTGTTGCAAATCCGCCCAGACCGGGCCGCTCTGGCAAGGTTAGGGCTCAATGTCGATGACGTTCAGAGTGTCGTGGCTACCTCAATGGGCGGCACCGTGGCGGGTCAGATATTCGAGGGCGACCGGCGCTTTGACATTGTTGTGCGCCTGCCGGAGGACATCCGCCGCAATGTCGATGAGATCGGGCGTCTGCGTATCCCGCTGAAGACCGGTGAAGGGGCAAGCGGTTTCGTGCCGCTTGAGGATGTGGCGACGATTACCCTCGAAAAAGGACCCAACCAGATCACTCGTGAAAACGGCAAGCGCCGGGTCGTGGTCACCGCCAATGTGCGCGGTCGCGACCTGGGCTCGTTTATCACTGAGGTTCAGCAAACGGTCGGTGCCGATGTCGAGGTGCCCGCAGGCTACTGGATTGGCTATGGCGGGACTTTCGAGCAACTGATCTCCGCAGCCAAACGGCTTCAGTTTGTCGTTCCGGCGGCAATGATCCTGATCTTCGGATTGCTTTACGCCCTGTTCCGCTCAGTCAAAGATGCGGCCATTGTCTTCTCCGGCGTGCCCCTGGCCCTGACGGGCGGTGTGGCGGCGCTTATCTTGCGCGACATGCCGTTGTCGATCTCGGCCGGGGTGGGCTTCATCGCCCTGTCAGGGGTGGCGGTGCTCAATGGTGTCGTCATGGTCACCTTCATTCGCAGTCTCATCTCAGAGGGTAAGCCTCTGGACGCGGCGATTTATGAAGGGGCTTTGACGCGGCTGCGGCCGGTGCTGATGACGGCTCTGGTGGCGTCCCTTGGATTCGTGCCCATGGCGCTCAATGTTGGGGCCGGGGCCGAGGTCCAGCGACCCTTGGCTACGGTCGTGATCGGCGGCATCGTCTCATCGACGCTCCTAACCCTGCTGGTCTTGCCGGCGCTTTACCGCATCGTCCACGGGCGCAACGGAAAACACCGTCCGGGGGTCGCCGAGGCCTAAATTCCGTGGGGGTGGCGTTACGCTGCCCCCATTGCTCTTTTTCACAGAATTTTCCATGTTGAGCGTCCTTCAAAACAGAAACCATCGCTACATGTCCGGGGCTCAGGCCATAGGGTTCGCCGTTCGGTTCAGCAAGTCACAAGCTCGGCAGTTCAGACACCCCATTTGACCGCTTTGGGGTGCCAATCGGTTCTGTTCTGGATTTCTTTTAATTAAAAATTTGCGCCCAATAGGCCTTATGAGACTTCGGAACGACCGTGAACGCAGGTTTACATTTCATTTGTATAGATTCAGTCAACCTCACGAAATTACTCGGACCAAAAGAAACAGAACAGACAGAACCGATTTTCCGCCAGCCAAGCCAAATCGCGATCACACTTTAACACCCTGGCAAAAAACGCTCTATCCTAAGTTGACAGATAAACGAAAAGGGGGCTCCTTTGTCCAAGGCCATTATGCGCCTTAAATCGCAGTTAAGTTGGCGATGCTCATAAAGTTCACGCACTTGCCATGCTCAGTTTAGTCAGTCAGTCGGTAGGGACGTGTGATGTCCCCAGAATGTAGAAACTTGGTTGTTACGAAACGGACTAGGAGAGCTGCAAATGAAGATACCAAACCCGTCTCGTCGAGTGTTTCTTGAAGCTGGGGCTGCGGCTGCGGCCTCTTTAGCCCTCGCACAGAGTACCAGCGCCGCAACGGCTCCACGCGTTGTAGGACAGCCAATGCCGGGGGGCGTGGCGTTGCCGAAGACGCCGCCCCGTGCGCCCCGTGCAGACAGTGTCGGCTTTGCGATCGTCGGTCTGGGCGACTATGCGCTTAACCAGATGATGCCGCGCTTTGAGCAGTCGCCGCGAAGCCACATTGCGGCGATCGTTTCCGGTAATCCAGGTAAGTTGCGCAGTGTCGGTGAGGCTTACGGCGTACCGGAAGATGCGCGGTACAGCTACGACGACTTCGACCGGATTGCCAAGGATAAGCGGGTGGATGCTGTCTACATCGTCCTGCCGACCGGACTGCACGCCGAATGGACCGAGAAAGCCTTCGCCGTCGGCAAGCACGTCCTATGCGAGAAGCCGATGGCGCTATCGAGCGCGGAATGTTCGCGGATGATTGCCGCAAGCGAGCGCGCCAAACGTAAGCTGATGATCGCCTATCGCTGTCATTTCGAGCCTCACAACCTTCTGGCCATGGACCTGATGGCGCAGAAAGCTCTGGGGCCGCTGCGCATAATTCGCTCTGATCAGGAATATCGAATGGGGCCCGTCACGCCCGCACAAAACTGGCGGCTCAATCGGGCGCTGGCCGGTGGCGGCCCGCTTGAAGATTTTGGGCTTTACGGACTTCAGGCGGCGCTCTACCTCACTCAGGAGATGCCCGAACTCATTACCGCTTCAGCCTTCCGGCCGGAAAACGATGCGCGGTTTACCGAAGTTTTTGCCCATGTCGGCACCCATATGCGCTTCCCCTCCGGCGCTGTAGCGCAGTTGTCGACGTCTTACGACGCTGCCGGGGCTAATATCATCTACGCCCGAGGCACAACCGGCAAGCTCATTATGGACCCGGCTATAGGTTATAGTGGTCACAAGATGCGCCTTGAGCAAGCGGGCCAGCCAGACCGAGACCTGACACCCGGCGACCCGGACGTGCAGTTTGCGCGACAACTCGATCATTTCGTCGCCGCCATCCGCGACAATAGCCCGATCAAGACGCCCGGCGAGCTGGGGCTTCGCGACGTGCGGCTTATTGAGGCAATCTATGCCTCCGCCGAGACGGGCCGCAACGTCTGGCTCAATCCTGACGGTACTATGCGTACCTAAACGTACGCTGTTTCCTCAACCGGCGTGACCCGCGTTGTGCCGCCTATACCGATCATAGCCCCTGCCGGAAGACACAATCGTTGCCAATGGTTGCATATTCGTGGATGACGATGCCATGTTGATGGCCGATTTTAAAACGGCGGCCGATTTGTATTTGTAATACATTTCAATGCCTTAGTGATTGAGAACGTGCCGGAATATTAGCAATGGGTAGTTTGATACCACGTCATGACTGACCGACTTAGCAATATGGAAATGTCTCAATCATTTTTATTGTCACGGTTCCCCTCACGTCCATAGTTCATGTCTATAGGGTCAAAATCTTAAATAGCCACTGCGCGCCGTCTGTCAGAGCTTGCTCGGCCAAAGGGGCGATGGAGACGGCCTCAAGGAAGCTGTGGGACGCACCGGCATAGATGACGGTTTGGGTATCGACCCCGGCGGTGGTCATTTTTTCCGCCAGTTTCAGACTTTGGCGGCTTAGGACATCGCACTGGGCCACCGCGAAAAAAGCTGGCGGCAGGCCGGTCATGTCACCGCGCATGGGTACTACCAGCGGGTTCTGGCGCTCGGCGTCGCTGTTGAGATAATTGTCCCAGAACATGACCATTTCTTCGGCGGTCAGCATATAGCCGTCGCCGCCGTAGCGCTTAACGTCCTCCGGCGCGCATACGTCATCAAAGGCACCGTAATTGAGCACCAGACCTTTGAGCAGATCGCCTTGGCCTTGATCGCGCAGGCTCAAAGCCGCCGCCACCGACATATTGCCGCCGACCGAATCCCCGCCGATGGCGATGCGGTTCGCATCGATATTCAAGGTTTCCGCATGGTCGCGCACCCAGTGAAGGGTGGCGAGGACTTCGTTTAGTGCCACCGGAAAGCGGGCGGCGGGGGCATGGCTGTAATCGACGCCGATGACCACAAAACCGCCCCGGGCCGCATATTCGCGCATCAGCCGGTCGTGGGTGTTGATCGAAAACAGCATCCAGCCGCCGCCGTGAACATAGATCAGAACCGGCTTTGGGGTATCTGACGGCAGCAGGGGATCATGCAGACGCACGCGCACCTCGCCGTAAGGTGTCGGTACGCTATGTTCCTCAGTGCGGGCCATGACGGGGCCGCCTTTGACCCACGGTTCGCGCACCGCTTCGGCCACGGCACGGATCTCTGCGGGCGACAGGGCCTCAAACGGCGGATGCTGGTGATAGGCCTCAGACGTGATGGCGATAAAGCGCGCAATATCCGGGTCTAAATCGGCCCCTGCCAAGGTCAATGTCTGCGCCGTCATATCGTCTGCTTTCCGTGAACTGAAGGTATATTTGCAATGAAGTGTGTCTGGCGCGCTATAGAAAATAGCGCGAAAATCGTCTAATTTGGGCCATATGGTTCTCAAGGCATTACGCAGCACCCACGGCGAAGATTATCAGCACGTCAACCGCCCGATTGCGATACTGATTGACGAGTATCCGACAGGGTTTGTCGATCCGCCCCACGCCCACGAACGCGCCCAGCTTTTGTACGCCACCGAAGGCGTGATGACGGTCATCACCGATGCGGTCAGCTTCACCATCCCGCCCCAGCGTGGGGTGTGGATGCCGGCCGGTGTGCGTCACGAAGCCCATTGTCGTGGTCATGTGTCCTTAAAAACCCTTTATGTCGCCTCTGAAACCGATCCGCGTTTGCCGACCCGGTGCCAGAGCCTGAAGATTTCCCCGTTGCTCAGGGAACTGATTATCGAAGCCAGCCACCTGCCGATCGAATATGCCCTGACCGGACGTGACGCACGGATCATGGAACTGATCCTGGATGAGATTGCCGAAGCGGTTGAACATCCGGTGTCGGCGCTCAATGTGCCCATGCCGTCTGATCCGCGTCTGGTGCGCATCTGCCGGGCGATCATGGATGACCCCTCAAGCGAAGATGACCTCGATCACTGGGCCGATATCGCCTGCATGGGTCGCCGTACCTTTACCCGTGCCTTTCGCCGTGAAACCGGCGTCAGCTTTTCCGAGTGGCGCCAGCAGGTCCGGCTGGCCGAAGCCATCTCCATGCTGTCGCAGGGCAAGTCGGTTACCTCGGTGGCCTATGATGTCGGCTACAACAGTCCGTCGGCCTTTACCGCCATGTTTCAGCGCGCGTTTGGCGCCTCGCCCAGCCAGTATTTTGACCCGAAAGGCCAGCCCAGAAGCTAGGCGCGCCGTTAACCGCGACCGGGGTTATAGACACGCATATGCTGCATCAGGTCGTGCTCTCCTTCCTCAGTTAGTCCGTTCAGAATATCAGTGAATACGTCGTCGCGCTCATCCTGCCCCAGCTTGAAGGCGGCGTTTTGGGAAACGATATCGGCGCGAAAGCCGATGATGCCGCGCGCCAGCCGGTGAGCGCGTTCGCCCATCTCGGCCATCGACCAGCCATTCGGGCGACCCGCTTCCATTGCGACAATCAGGTCATTAAGATCGGCTTCGATCCCGTCAGCATCTTCGATAAATGTCAGGTCGCATTCAAACGCCGCTGACATGTAGTTCCAGGTCGAGGCCTGAGTGCGGTCAGCCATCCATGACGGCGACACATAGGCGTGCGGGCCCATAAACAGGATCAGGGCGCGCGAGTGCGCTTTGAGCCGTTCGACCTGCGGGTTTGAACGCGCAAAGTGACCGGCAAACGCCACCAGCTTACCCTCAGCATCCAGGCGCGGACGAAGCGGCAGGGGCGTGGCCCCGTACCCGCTGCCCGCCGATACGATCCAGGCGAACGTGTGGGCTTCGATCAGGCTTAGGATATCCGCATCACTGCGCGGCGCGTACTTAGGTGGTTTCGGATCCATCATGCGTCGTACACACTCAGTTGCGCGAAGGCCCAGAAGGTCGCCATCTGGGCATAGATATCCGACAGGCCTGATGCGCTCTGGTGACCGGCGGTCATGTTGACCTTGAACAGGATTGGCTTATCCGAGGTCGTGTGGACACGCAGGTTGGCGACCCACTTGGCGGCTTCCCAGTAACTCACGCGGTCATCGCGCACGCCGGCGGTCGCCAGCACCATCGGATAGGCGGCTTTGCGGACATTCTCATAGGGTGAGATCGCGGCGATATAGTCATAGGCGACCGGATCAGTCAGCGGATCACCCCAGTCCGGTCGGAACGCAGGCACCAGCGGGTGGGTGTCATCCGACATGGTGTTGAGCATATCGACAAATGGCACCTGCGCGATCACCCCGGCATAAAGATCGGGTCGCAGGTTCATGGCCCCGCCGACCAGCAGCCCGCCCGCCGACAGGCCATAGGCGACGATTTTACGTTTGCGGGTATATTTGTGTTTGATCAGATAGTCGGCGCAGGCGTTGAAATCGGTAAAGCTGTTGGCCTTTTTGAAGCGCCGTCCGTTCAGGAACCAGTTACGGCCTTTTTCTGATCCGCCGCGCACATGGGCAATAGCGTAGATAAAGCCCTCGTTCACCAGGGCCAGCGCAGGGATGGAAAACTCGGCTTCTGACGACAGGCCGTAGGCGCCATAGCCATAGATCAGCAGCGGTGACTGACCGTTCAGCTTGGTGCCTGTCCGCATCAGCACCGTCAGGGGTACGGTCTCACCATCGGGGGCCGGGGCCATCAGGCGGCGCACCTCATATTTTTCCGGGTCGAAATTGGCGATGGTCTGGCGCGTCACTACGGTATGGGTGCCGGTCGCCATATCATAATCTATATGGTGCGGCGGCGTACGCGGCGACTGATAGATCAGACGCACGGTGTGGCCGTAAAAGACCTGACCGTCGGCCACCGTGACATCATAGGCCGGTTCATCGAACGCGACCTGCGCGGTCTTACCATCCTTTGACATCACCACGATCTCAAGCTTGCCGTCCCGGCGCTGGCGGATGACCAAATGATCCTTAAACGGCGTGACGCTGAGGATGTGGGTGCCGGCGGCGTAAGGTCGGAAAGCTTGCCAATCACTGGCCGACTGACCGGGCAGGGCGGTCATCAGCTTGCCATCGACCGCGCCGTCGGCATCGGTTGTGATGACCAGTTTGCCGTTCCAGTCGCACACTTCGTAGTGCAGTCCAACGTTACGCGCCTGCATAAGTTGCGGCGCGGCCGTCGGCGCATCTGCCGGGATCAGCCGCCATTCATCGACATCGGGGCCGGAAATGTGAATGAAGTTATAGGCATCCGACGCCATCCGCCCGATGGACACAAACAGGGCCGGGTCTTTTTCTTCGTAAATGAGCGTTTGCACCACCGGCCCGCGGGCATTGGCGCGGTAGACCTTGGCCGGGCGGCCATATGGATCGCGCCAGATCCAGAACACCCACTGCGAGTCGGCGGATACCGTCAAACCCGACCAGCCATAGCCGTCTTCCCACGACCGGATCTCACCGGTTTTGAGGTCATGGACACAGATGCGGTGGCGGTCGGAACCTTTCAGGTCTTCGGCCCAGACGAACAGGCTATGGTCGGGGGAGATTTGGGCTTCGATGACGCGGTAATAGCTCTGGCCGCGTGACCGGGCCTGTTCATCCAGCAGAACCTGCTCATCGCCGCCGCCTGCGGGTTTGCGGGCGTGGACCAGATGATCTTCGCCGGGGCGGACATAGGTGTAGTAAATAAATCCGCCTTTGGGTGCGGACGGTACCGGGTCAGACGCCGCCGTCATGGCCATCATGTTGACGGCAAAGGTGCCTTCCCACGCCTGAGCCGCGATCATCACCTGATCGGCATAAGCGTTTTCGGCGTTCAGATGGGCTTCGATCTCAGGATCGAGTGGACGCTCACCTTTCAGAAAAGCGCTGTAATTCGGGTCGCGCAGCCAGGCGTAGTTGTCGGTACGCACCCGCCCAAGCTGCTCGATCCGTTTGGGTCTCACGGCGGGTATGGGCGGGGTAAGTGTCCCCGCCTGAGCCGCGAACGCAGGTAGACCCGACATGAACGCGGCAGCAGACGCCGATACTAAAAACTGTCGCCGGTTCATGTCGGTTATCCTTACGCTATCTAACTAAATTAATACGCCCACGACAGCGAGACGCCAACCGTGCGCGGACGCACGATACCGTCGCCGATGCCGTTGATCTCGGCGACGGTGCGGGTAACGCCCCGCTCATCAGAGATATTATTGGCAAAGACCGCAACCGTGGTCTTGCCCAGGGTGGCACGCAGGCGGGCATTGATCAGGTTATAATCGCCCTGAAGGTTCGGCGTCGCTCCCGGAATGGAGGAGTTCATGTCGCTATAGCCTTCAGACACAAACTGATGGGTCAGCATCAGCACCGGGTTATAGTTGCCACCAAAGCGGTAGGTGGCGGTATTGGCGGCCGTCCATTCCGACGATCCGGCCAGACGCGAGCCCTTGGGGGCCGTACCTGACCACAGGATAAACAGGTCTTCGGTCAGGACGGCATCGGTATAGGTGATGGCGGTCGACAGATCGAGGTTTTCGGTCGGCCGGAAGGTAATCGAGGTTTCCACGCCTTGCGACTTGGCCGAGCCGCCATTGGCCGCATAGTTGAAGAAGTCCGGCGTTTGCAGGCGAAGCTGAATGTCCTGCCAGTCGACGTAGAACAGGGTCGCATCAACCAGTAACTTATTGCCCAGCCAGTTCGACCGCATACCCAGCTCAAAATTGACCAGTTCGTCCGAGGTCGAACCCGACGGGATCGGGAAGGCGCTTAAGCCCGCCGTATTAGGCGTGCCAAAGCGGAAGCCCTTAGAGACCAGACCATAGACCATCAGATCGTCAGACGGCTTATAGGTCAGCGACGCCTTGGGCGAGAAGCCTTCCTCGGTCGTTTTCGACGTCACCGGCGTGGATGGCGGGGCGCCGTAAACGCCAAAACCGGCCGAGCTTGGCGTATCGGACACGGTCGTCTTGAACAGACGGCCTCCGAAGGTCAGCTTCCATTTCGGCGCGAAATAGTAGTTAGCTTCCCCGAACAGGGCGGTCTCGGAGCCTTCGACGCGGCTAAAGAAGGCGTTAAAGATGTCGTCATTAGGCGCGATGACGGCACCTGACCCCGGCCCGAACAGCGGCGAAGCGTCAAACTGCGCGGCCGCCCCAACCGAGCCCAGTTGCTCATAAAGGTCTTTGTCCGAGCGGAAGTAGCTGGCCCCGATCAGCCATTCAAAGGTATCGCTGGGCGCGGACGCCAGACGGGTTTCAATCGAGCGACCCTCACTGCGACCACCGCTTTGGATATAGAGCGGATTGGTCAGGTTCAGGCCCAGATCGGCATTATAGACGGCGCGCAGGCCGTCGAAATCGAACTGCCAGTCCTGTGCCTTTTTCTGGTAGGAGGCCAGACCCGTAAAGGTCGCCCAGCCCAGATCATGATCAACGCGAAGGCTGTGGATCTGAATGTCGGTATTGACGGGTTCTTCGATAGCGGTCGAGCGCTTAAGGTCGCCCAGAGCCGGAAGCTGATAGGACGAATCCTCGGCATCAATGGTCTGGAACAGACTTAACCAGGTGACGGTGGTATCCGTGGTCGGCGTAAAGGTCAATGACACCCGCCCGCCAGACGTCGTGATGTCGTTGGAACCGTCCTTGCCCAGACCGATATTGTCGAGGTAGCCCGACTGCTTATCGTAATTGCCGACGATGCGGATGGCCAGCTTATCGTCGATGATCGGGATATTGGTCATGGCCTTAAGGCCGGGGCTTAAGTCCGCGTTTTCGGTCTGCGACAGGGTGGCTTCGATAGCCGCGTCATAGCCGCTGGTGTTGGCCGTATTGACGATATAGTTGACCGCACCACCCAGAGAGGCCGCGCCAAACAGGGAACCTTGCGGGCCGCGCAGCACTTCGACGCGGTTGACATCAAATGTGTCAATATCGGGCACGGCGATGGTCCAGCCGGGCTCAGTCAGCGGCACGTCATTGAGGAAATAGCCGGTGGTGCCTTGGCCTTGCGCGTTGCCGGAAGTGGTGGCAATGCCGCGCAGGGTGACGTGGGAGACGCCCGGCAGGTATTTGTTAAACGTCACGCCCGGTACGCGGCCGATATAGTCCTCAAGGCTCTGGGCGCCGAGGGCTTTGAGTTCATCGGAGCCGACCGCACTGACCGAACCTGAGACCGCTCTCACGCGCTCAGAGCGCTTGGAGGCGGTGACGATCACTTCAACGGTCTCTTCAGCGGTGGTGGTCTCCTGAGCCATTGCGGCGACGGGCATGATAAACGCGGCGGTGGCTAACGACGCGCCGGCTAATAGATATGTTTTTAAGTCACTCAGTCTTTTCATGATGTATCCCCTACATGAAACCCCGCGGAGGACAGCCCCGCCGGTCTGTAACGCCTTTAAACCCCTATGCGGTGCGACCGCGTCTTAAGAGCGCCTGTGACAACTGTATGACGGGGTTATGAACCTGACTTAGCATGTGGGGCCAATTATTAACGCAAATGGGCCACGGCATAAGGTCGTGGTTTTCTGTGGTAAAAAGGCGCGTTACTAATATCAGGCGCTTTAATTTCAGGGTTTAGTCATGATCTGCATCCATTCACCCGCAAGTCTGGGTCAGAACCCGCAAAGCTTTTTCCGGCATGGTAATCTGCGCGATCATCCCGAAACGTCCGAACGCTACCGCATATTGCTGGGGGCTATCCAGGGCCATGAGATCATTGAGGCCCGCGATCATGGCACCAACCCGATCCGAGCGGTGCATAATGATGACTATGTTGATTTTCTGATGACCGCGTGGGGTAGGCGGTCTGAACTGGTGGGTATTACGGATCAGCTTGTCGCCACCCAGTTTCCGCGTGTCGGTATGAATGCGAGACCCGCCGGATTGCAGGGGCAGTTGGGCTACTATCTGGGCGACACCTCAACCTCGATCCGTGAGGATACGTGGAGCGCCATTGCGGGCTCGGCCCACGCAGCGGTCGATGCGGCGGACTATGCGCTCAAGGCCGGTAAAGCCTATGCCCTGTGCCGTCCGCCGGGGCATCATGCCTATAGCGGCTACGGCAGCGGGTTTTGTTATCTGAACAATGCCGCTATCGCCGCCCAAAGGCTGCGCGAGGCGGGCGAAACCGTCGCCGTGCTAGACATCGATGTTCACCACGGCAACGGCACCCAAGGGGTGTTCTATGAGCGCGATGACGTTTTGACCGTCTCGGTCCACGCCGAAACCTCAGCCTATTTCCCGTTCTATTCCGGCTATGAGGCCGAAACAGGAACCGGCGCGGGGGAGGGGTTCAATATCAATCTGGCGCTGGATCATGGTCTGGGCGATGAGCCGTGGCTGGCCGCGATTGCGCGCGGGCTTGACGCGATTAGCGCCTATGGGGCCACGGCGCTTGTGGTGTCGCTGGGGCTTGATGCCTCAGAGCATGACCCGATCGGGGTGCTCAAAGTCACGACCGCAGGCTTTGAGCAGGCGGGCGCATTGATCGCCTTAGCCGGCCTTCCGATGGCGATCATTCAGGAAGGCGGCTATATCTGCGAGGCCCTGTCGCATAATCTGGCGGCGTTTCTGGCCGGGGCGGATTAGGCGCGCATTTATTATGTCGGGTTTTGGCTAGCTTGTGCATCATCTCATGAGTCTGTCACAAAAGGCGGCTAAAGCGAGGCGGTGTGAGTATTGGCTGGAGACGCGGCGTGGAGCCTCAGCGGCATGACGATGAATGGGCGGCCATCCGCCTGATTGTGCGCCGTTATGCCCTAAGCCGCACCCGCCAGCCTGATCTGGCGGATGATATTGCGCAGCAAGCGGTGCTGAACGCCATTGAATATCAGCAAAATCATATTGTTATCAGTCTTCACGCTTTGGCGTTTCGCATCGCGGATAACCTGATCAAGGGCCATTACCGCAGGCTTAAACCCATTTCGGACATCAGTGAAATTGATGGCATGGCTTGCGCACGTCCCTTGCCGGATCGGATCACCGAGGATCGCGCCGAAACGCGGGCCATGCTGGAGGCGCTGAACAAGATGCCGCCGCTCAGGCGTGATGTGTTTATGCGTCGCCGTCTTGATGGCCAAAGCTGCGAAGATATCGGCCGGGCCCTTAATCTTAACCCGAAGGCGATCGAAAAGCATATTACGCGGGCGCTGGTCGATCTGCATGCCGCGCGCCGCAAATGGCGAGAGGTTGAGACGCCCGACAAAACTATAAAACCGGATAACGATATAGCAGAAGGGTGGGCGTCATGATCAGGGTTGTGAACGAGCCAAACCTTTTGTCGGTTGAAGATGAGGCCGCGGCCTGGGTTGTGGCCATGATGGCGGAGACTGTGCAGGCCCATACTGAACGTCAGTTTGAACTGTGGATCAAGGCGCACCCCGACCATGCGCAGGCCTATGCTGACATGTGCGCCACCTGGCATGCGGCCCCGGTTGAAGACGCCCTGACGGTTAAGCGACAGCAGTGTACATCGCGCCGGTTTATGGGTGTGGTGGTGGGTGGGGCGCTGGCCGCCTGTCTGGTGCTGGGGTTTGTGGGGTTAAATACGAAAACCCTGTCCCTCACCGGGTCTGCAAAACCCCAATATAGCGCCAGTCTTATGACCGGGCCGGGTGACATTCAGGACGTGGCCTTACCCGATGGCACCCGCATCGCCTTAAGTGGTAATTCAGCGCTTACCGTGCGTTTTGACCGCGGCGTAAGGCAGGTTAATCTGACGCGCGGTGAGGCCTTTTTTGATGTCGCCCATGAGGCAAACAGGCCGTTTCAGATCGCGGCCAATGCGGCTCAGGTTGTAGTGCTGGGCACGGCGTTTAACATCGATTTGCCGGACGATAAGGCGACGGAAATCTCAGTTTATCGCGGCAAGGTGCAGGTTGAAGCGGGCGGGCAGGTCAATCGGCTGAGCGTCGGCCAAAAGCTGATCAGCCGTGGCAGCGGGGTCGTGCGTGAAACTTTTGAAGCCTCTGAGGCACCTGACTGGCGTGAAGGCTGGTATGAAGCCGAGGACGTGCCGCTTAAGCGCCTGATCGCTGAAGTTAACCGTTTCTCGAAAATTCCGGTTGAGATTGGTGACCCGGATCTGGCTAAAAAGATGGTGTCTGGGCGGTTTAAAGTGTCGGATCCGGCGCTGGTGCTGAACGGTCTGACGCAGGTATATGGGGTGCGCGCCACTCAGGAAAATAAGGTCATTGTACTGACGAATTAGACCTAAGTGTAGAAAATGTGTCTGATTTCATTCACAAAACATTCATAATAATATTTGTCGGGAACCGGGGCCCGTTCGCATCTCCCCTAGGCGAGGCCGATGGGGGCCGCGTTTACCGGAGATTTAAACGTGACGACGAAATTCAGACTTGTGCAGGGACTTTCCGTGCTGGCGCTTATGGCTGGGGGTATGGCCGCGCCGCTGATGGTTCAGGCTCAAACCCAGGCCACCGCCACCCAATCCTACAAAATTGCCCCAAAGGACGTGTCCTCGGCGCTTAAGGATTTTTCCAAGGCGACCGGCCTTCAGGTCATGGCCGACCCTGCTCTGATGCGCGGTAAGCGCTCCGGCGGCGTGTCGGGGTCACTGACCGCGCGTGAGGCCCTGACCCAACTGCTGAAGGGTACGGGCTTAAGCGCCGATATCTCCGGCGGTTCGGTGGTGGTGCGCACCCAAGGTACTGCCCCGGCGGTTCAAAGTGCTGTGTCGCCCGCCACGGATGAAGTGATCGAGACGGTCGTGGTGCGCGGTTATGCCTCCGCCATGCTCGATTCCCTCAATGACAAGCGCAAGAACAAGAACATTTCTGACCGCGTCAGCGCCGACGACATGGGCAATCTGCCGGTTGAAAACGTCGCGGAAGCCTTGGCCAAGGTGCCCGGCGTCAATGCGGTGCGCGACAGCCGTACCGGCGAAGGCGACCGCATCACTGTGCGCGGCCTGTCGACTGAACTTAACAACTACACCATGAACGGCGTGAAAATGTCGGGCGCCGGCTCACGCGATGCCAATTTTTACCGCGGTGTGCGCCTAAGTTTCCTGCCGCCCGAAGGCATTTCAGGCATTACGGTTCATAAAACCATCCTGCCAAACATGGACGGCGACGCCCTGGGCGGCACGGTGGAAATCGACACCCCAACGGCCTTTAACTATAAGGGCACCCATTTCGGCATCGCGCTGCAAGGGGCGGTGATGGATAAGTTCGATAACCCGACCTCATCAAAGGCCGCGATCTCGTTTGGCAAGAAATTCAATGACCGTCTGGGCCTGTTTGTGACAGCGTCCTATGCCAAGCGCGAAACCCAGTTTGAGGAAAACGGTGGTGACGGCGACAGCCAGCCGCGTACCTGGTATTCCGATCCGGAAACCCTGGATGCCGATCTGAATGACTTTGTGTTCCGCGGGATGCAGATCGCCACCGGCACGACTGAGATTGAGCGCAAAGGCATCAACTCATCGCTGGACTGGCGCGGGGATGACCATGATTTCCACCTGCGCGGCACCTATAACGAATATAAGGAAAAGGAATTTTCCAACCGCCTGAACTTCCGCAATGATACGTCAAAAAACTCGACCCGCCTGTCTCAAGTCGATAAGTCCGATACCTCGCTGATTTCGCCTGCCGATGCCATCATTGGCACGGATAGTCGCGGCAATATCTATAGCTATACCACCGCGCAGATCGTTGATCGCGACAAGGATGGGGTCATAACCGACAAGGATAAATCAACCAAGTCGCTCTACAGCCTTGATGGCGGCTCCGGCACCTGGGACCCGCAGGGTTTCCGTCTGCGCCGTTTCTGGGAAGGCAGCTATTCGACCGGTCTGTTGAGCTCGCTCAATTTTGGGGGCAAGAGCCGGTTCGGTAAGTTGACCGTCGATTACGACCTGTCGGTATCAACCTCCGAAGATGTCATGGACGGCGGCTATGAGCTTGAGTTCCGTACGGACAAGTATGGCTGGTTGGGCAATAAGGGCGTTGATGTCGATTCCTCCGGTGACAGCCGCTATCCGAAATGGGTGCTTAATGAGGCGGGCCTTAAGGGCGTGCAGGACCCGGCCAACTTCAACTTCTCAGGCCTTGAGGCTGAGGTGTCGTCCTCAACCGAAAACCTGAAGCAGGCGCAGATCAACTTTACCTATGAGTTCGATCACGAATGGCTGCGCAACGTCAAGACCGGCGGTAAATACTATAAGTCCGAGCGTGAAAAGTTCGAGGGCTCGTTCCTTGATCTGTCGCGCACCGGCACCATGGCCGATTTTGAGGATTTCTTCGGCACGCCGGTCGACAGCCTGTTTGATGGTCAATATAGCGGCGATCACCGCTTAGGTGTGGTGCTGGATGATGACCGCATGCTGTCGGAACTGGCTCTGGCCAATCAGGGCAAGAGCACGTTTTTCAATGGTACGGCGCTGAACCCTGACGATGCTGAAATTTCTGACGAAGACAGCTTCCAGTTCGATGAGAAGGTCACGGCCGCCTATGTGATGGGCGAGGCGCAGTTTGGTCAGCTTCAGGTCATCGCCGGCGCGCGGGTCGAGACCACCAACAATACCGTCATCGCCTATACCTTTGATGCGGTGCGCGGCAACGAATATCAGGAAACGACCAGCAAGTTCACCAATGTCCTGCCCTCAATTCATGCCACCTATCATATTCGCCCTGATCTGTTTCTGCGCGGGGCAATCTGGACCAGCTTTGCCCGCCCCGATATCGCCCGCATGAGTTCGGCGCGCGAATATGGCTACATCCAGGATCCTGATGGTGACGGCAAAAACAACCCGACTTCGGAATGGCTGCTGGCGAGCATCAGCCAGGGTAACCCTGATCTGAAGCCAATGGAGGCCGTCAATTACGACGTGTCGCTGGAATGGTATCGCGGCAAGTCTGGTGCCTATGCGATCGCGGCCTATTACAAGGATATCGAGAACTTCCTGTTCCGCTCGTCATCCTCCAATATCCGCAACGGTACGGTCGGTGAAAACGAAGACCCGAACGGCGTCGTCATCTCTATGCCGAACAACGGGAAAAAGGCCACGGTTCAGGGCATCGAGATCAGCGCCCGTCAGATCTTTGACTGGCTGCCATCACCGCTGGATGGTTTTGGTATCGGCTTTAACGGCACCTTCCAGACCTCGGAAGCGGTTACCGGCTTAAGCTGGCATCCGGAAGGCTACACGCTGCCGCTGATGGAGACGCCGGAGCGGGTCTATAACCTTGAACTGTTCTACGAAAAATACGGCTGGGAAGGCTATATCGCCGCCAACCATCAGTCCGAAATGCTCAGCGGCATTCAGGATTTTGGCAACAACCCTTATGAGCAGGACTATACTTTTGTGGACATGAAAATCCGCAAAGACCTGACCAAAAAGGCCAAGGTCAGCCTCAATGTCCAGAATATGTTCGACGAACACACCTACTGGATTTCCTACGGCCCGACCGAAGCGTCCAGCCGCGCGTTCATCAAGAATGGCCGCACGATCTCACTTAGCTTCAACTACGTTTACTAATCTCTGTAACGGCGGAACCTCCTGGTCATCCAGGGGTTCCGCCTTTTGCTTTTTAAAGGCGGCTTCCATGACCTCATCTGCAAAATATCTGGCGGCGCGGGCCCTGCTGACGGCGGCGGGGCTGGCCATCAGCGTGCTGGCCACGGCACAGACCGCACCGGCGCCCACCGTGCCGCCATTGGTTGCAGCAACCGTTGAGCCGGAACGGATTATCCTCAATCTCACCGGCGACCCGCAGCATGAAATGGCCATCACCTGGCGCTCGGCAACAGGATCGGCTCCGGGCAAGGTGCAGTTTGCGGTCTCGGAACCCGGACCGAACTTTGTCGCCCGCGCAACCGAAGTGGCCGCAAAAACCGAGGCCCTGACGCTGGATGTGCAGGAGCAGGCGGGCTTTCAGGCGACCTATAATTCGGTGGTGCTGACCGGGCTGAAGCCCGCCACCCGCTATGTCTACCGCGTCGGTGATGGCACCCACTGGTCGGAATGGTTCCAGTTTTCAACGGCGGGCAAGGCCGGTGACAAGTTCACCTTCATCTATCTGGGTGACGCCCAGAACAATGTCAAAGAGCACTGGTCGCGAGTATTGCGCGAAGCCCTGCGCGAAGACGGCAAAGCGTCGTTCATGCTCCATGCCGGTGACCTGATCAACCGCCACGCCAGCGACCGCGAATGGGGCGAATGGTTCTCAGCCGGTGGCTTTATCCATGCGCAGACCCCGTCGATCATGACGCCGGGCAATCACGAATATGGCCGCCCGATTGATGATACCGGCGCGCGGTTGTCGCCTCAGTGGCGGGCGCAATATACCCTGCCGGAAAATGGCCCTGAAGGTCGCGCCAAGCTCAAAGAAACGGCATTCTACGTCGATTATCAGGGCGTGCGGGTGATTTCGATTGATGCGCCGCTGCTGCATGGTGATGAAGCCGAGCGGGCCGCACAGGTTCAGTGGCTTGATAAGATTCTGGCCAATAACCCGAATACCTGGACGGTTATCAGCCTGCATTTTCCGCTCTATTCGTCTGAGCCTGATCGCGATAATCCACGCGTGCGTGAAGCCCTTAAGCCGCTGATCGACAAATACAAAGTTGATTTGCTGCTGCAAGGCCATGACCACGGCTATGCGCGCGGGGCCGCTCCCACGGCGCGGTCAAAGCAAAACCCGAAAGACGATGCCACCGTCTATGTGGTCTCGGTCGCCGGGCCTAAGATGTATGCCGTCTCAGATCTTGCGTGGGCCGACCGTAAGGCTTCACAGACCCAGTTGTTTCAGGTTCTGACAGTCGAGGGCAAAAGCCTGAACTATAAGGCCTTCACCGCCAATGGTGAGCTTTATGACGCCTTTTCGCTGACCAAGGACGCCAAGGGTCGCAAGACGCGCAAAGATCTTAAACCGGCAACCCCTGAACTATGGGTGCCGGGCAAAAAACCACCGAAAAATGGCGACCTGTCGCAATAAATCACCCAAATAGCCATCTAACCCGCACCCTTAGAGCAAGGTCCGATCACGTCGATCCGGACTTTGCTCTAAGGGTGCGACTGATTGCTGGGACGCGCTTTCCACAGGCTACCCATGAAATATTATCGGCGGAGTTGTCAGGTTTCTGACTTCGCGCATAACGAAGCTGCTTCTGATCTTGGCAACGTGGGGCAGGGTCGACAGTTCGCGACGATAGATCGAGTCGTAGGTCTCAAACGAGGCCACGTTCAGGATCATAATAAAGTCGGTATCTCCGGAAACAAAACTACAGAAAGACATGGATGGACTTCTGAGAACGGCCTGTTCAAAATCATTCAAAGCGTGTTCTGCCTGAGAAGACAGTTCAATAGAAACTATCACAATAATGCTTAGACCCAGCGTTTTGTAATTAAGGTTGACCGTGTAGCCTGAAATTATGCCGGACTCTTCTAATATTTTACGGCGACGGGCCACCGCTGTACTTGACAGATTAAGTCGCTCACCCAGGGCGACATCCGACATGCGCCCGTCTTCGGTCAATTGTCGCAAGATTTTGTAATCTGTAGCATCAAGCCGCTTAGTGTCGAAATTCATCAAAAAATCCCCATTTTGGTTCTGATTTCAAATCACATGCTCATAAATAGGCTGAAATTTCCGAGATATTCAACCCGTCGTCATGTTAACGTCACATTTACAAAGTTCTGCGGTGCGTTTTTGCCGGCCTAAGCTTCATAAATCTTACAGGAGGAAACCACACTTCGACACATAAGGGGATTTAGTATGTCGAAAACAAGGTTTCCAAAGTTACTAGCCGCTACATCATTATTTGCACTTGCCACCTGCCACTCCGTCTGGGCGCAGGAAGCCCCCGCGCCAGCACCAGATCCCGAAGCGGAGGCGGTGGAGGAAGTCGTGGTCACCGGCTCGCGCGTTGTGCGAAACGGCTTTGCCGCGCCGACCCCAGTCAACGTGCTGGGCAAGGAAGAAATCAAGGCCGAAGCCCCCGCCAATATCGCCGATTTCGTCAACACCTTGCCATCGGTTAAGGGCAGTGCGACGGCGTCCAACTCATCGGGGGCCTTGTCGAACGGGCAGGCGGGCATCAGTGCGCTGAACCTGCGCGCTCTGGGTACGGGCCGCACGCTGGTTCTGTTTGACGGGCAGCGTTCGGTGATTTCGTCCGCCACCGGCCTTGTCGACACCAATACCTTTCCGCAGTCGCTGATTGAGCGCGTCGAAGTGGTGACCGGCGGGGCCTCTTCGGCCTATGGTTCCGATGCCATCGGCGGGGTGGTCAACTTCATCCTTGATAAGAAATATACCGGCTTCAAGACGACGGCTGAGTACGGCGAAACCGCCGAAGGCGATGCCGAAAACTGGAAGCTGAACGCCACCTATGGCGCAGGCTTTGCCGATGATCGCGGCCATTTCCTGCTGAGCTATGAAAAGGCCAAGCAGGAAGGGGTTCACTACACCGCGCGCGACTGGGCCAAAAAAGGCTATTACTCGATGCGCAATCCTAATACCGCCGCGGGACAGCCCTATTATATCGTCTCCGACGGTATTGGTCTGTCTAGCCTGACGCCGGGCGGACTGATCACGGCGGGACCGCTCAAGGGCACCTATTTCGGCGAAGGCGGTTCTGTCAACCAACTGACCTACGGCGCATCATCGGGCCAGTGGATGCTGGGCGGGGACGGGGCATATTCAACATCGGGCATGATCGGCACCAACAGTCTGGTGGCTGGTGATGACCGCGACAGCCTCTTTACCCGTCTGAGCTATGAGGTCACACCGTATCTGAACGTGTTCGCTCAGGCGTCCTACGCTAAATATGAAGGCCTGAGCTACTACATCCAGCCGACCACGACGGGCGTCACGATCCGCTCAGACAATGCCTATCTGCCCGCATCGGTCCGCACGGCCATGACCAACGCAGGGGTAACCTCCTTTGTTATGGGCACCAGCAATGCCGATATGCCCGCGTCGGGCAGCACTATGGAGCGCGAGACTCAGCGTTATGTGGTCGGTGCTGACGGCACTTTTGATGCGCTCGGCTTAGGCTTTAAGTGGGACAGCTATTATCAGATGGGCATCACCGACACGGTCGAAGCCCTGACCGATACCTATAATACCGCCCTTCTGACCTTGGCGACCGATGCGGTCTTCCGCCCCGGTACGACCGAAATCGTGTGCCGTTCGACCCTGACCAATCCGACCAATGGCTGCGTGCCGATCAACCGCTTTGGTATCGGTGTAGCCAGTGCCGAGGCGCTTGATTATGTGCTGGGCACGCCGACCCGTAAGCAGCGCTTTGAGCAGGACGTGGCGGCGTTCAATTTCTCGACCAGCGACATCATGGGCTGGGCCGGGCCGATCTCTCTGGCCTTCGGGGCGGAGTGGCGTCGTGAGGCGATGGACGGCTTTGTGCCGCCGCAGTATCAAAGCGGCTGGAAGTACGGCAATTTCAAGGTCTCGACCGGTTCCTATGAGGTGGCCGAAGCCTATGTCGAAGCCGTGGTGCCAATGTTCAAGGGCTTTGATCTGAACGCCGCCTTCCGCTATGCCGACTATTCCACCTCTGGCGCGGCCCGTCCGTGGAAGGTCGGCTTCACCTACGCGCCGATCGAGGATATCAAGCTGCGCTACACCATGTCGCGCGATATCCGTGCGCCGAACCTGTCGGAACTTTATGACTCCGGCACGGCCCGTTCCAACTCGGTCGCCATCAACGGTACGTCGGTGGCCTTTGTGCAGAACCTTCAGGGCTCGACCTTGGTCAAGCCCGAAGTCGCCGATGGGGTCGGTGTGGGTATCGTGGTCCGTCCGCGCTTTTGGCCTGGTTTTGAGGCTTCGGTCGATTATTATGACATCGAGGTCGAAGGCGTCATCAGCTTTGTCACCGCCCAGCAGGTCGCGGACTATTGTAACATCAACGGTATCCAGAGCTACTGCAACAACATGATCTATAGCGGCGGGACGCTTCAGACCATCAACCTTTATTATGATAACCTCAACCGTATGCTGGCGCGGGGTATGGATATCGAAGCCTCCTACCGCTTCAATCTGGCCGATGTCTATTCCAAGGCCAGCGGGTCTTTAATCCTGCGCGGTATGGCGACCCACTACATCACCAATATCACCGATGATGGTGTGACCGCCGTTGATTTTGCCGGTTCCAACTCCGGATCAACGCCGAATTGGGTGTACCGCGTGACCGCGCTTTATAAGCTCGATCCGTGGACGATCAATCTGACGGCGCGCGGGGTCTCCGACGGGGTTCTGTCTAACGCCTATACCGAATGCACCAGCGGTTGCCCGGCCAGCGTCGCCCCTTACTACACCATCAACGATAATTCCGTTGACGGGGCAGTCTATTTCGATGTGGCGATCAACCGCGTCATCGAGATCGGTGGCGTTAAGGCGGAGGGCTATTTCACCGTCAAAAACATTATGGATAAGGACCCGGTGCTGTTGTCCAACCCTTCCAACCTGGGTGCCGAAAACACGCCAGCCTATCTGCAAACCAACCGGGGGCTCTATGATGTCATGGGCCGCGTCTACCGCGTTGGCCTGCGGATGGAGTTCTAGTCCGGTTAATGCCCTGTCGTCCCCACGGCAGGGCATTTTTATTGCCTTTCGCGTCGTTAAGCGGCGCAACCCCGTCAAAATCAACCGATTTACAGGAGTAAACGCGTATGACTGTGTCCAGACGTTTTTTGAGTACCCTGCTGCTGGCGACCTGCCTGACAGCCCCATCTCTAGTCTATGCCGAGGCCAGCCCTAAATTAAAAGCCGCCGCTCAGGCAGGCGTCAAGGACCGCGCCGTTCTGGCCCAGCAGATGGTCGATTCGATCTACAGCTTCGCGGAACCCGGTTTTCAGGAATATAAAACCTCCGAGTACGTGACCGGTATCTTAGAGAAAAACGGTTTTACCATTACGCGCGGCGTGGCCGGTATCCCTACTGCCTGGACGGCGACCTGGGGTGAGGGTGGGCCGATGATCGCGCTCGGTTCTGATATCGACGGGCTGCTGGGCCTGTCGCAGGTGCCGGGTAATCCGGTGATCACGCCGCAGGTGCCGGGAGCGCCCGGTCACGGCGAAGGCCACAATTCCGGTATGCCGCTGGTTGTGGTGGCAGCCTTAGCTGCCAAGGATGTCATGGTGGCTAACAACATTAAGGGCCGCCTGATGATCTGGCCCGGTGTGGCCGAAGAACTGCTGGCCACTAAGGCCTTTTATGTCCGCGACGGCGTGTTCAAGGGCGTCGATGTGTCGATCTTCACCCACGTCAGCAACGATCTGGGCACCTCATGGGGGCCGATGCTGAGCGGCATGGTGTCGGTCGAATATAGCTTTAAGGGCAAGACATCTCACTCGGCAGGGGCGCCGTGGGCCGGTAAGTCCGCGCTCGATGCCGTAGAGTGGATGGATCTGGCGTGGAACATGCGCCGCGAGCATTTGCCGGTGACGCAGCGTTCGCACTACATCATCACCAATGGCGGCAGCCAGCCCAATATCGTCCCCGGTGACGCCAGTGTCTGGTACTATTTCCGTGAGCTGGATTTCGCCACGGTTCGTAATTTGTATGAAACCGGCAACACGATCTCAGAGGCGGCAGCGCAGGCGACGGGCACGACCGTGACGCGCAAACTGCTGGGCTATGCCGCGCCGAACTATGGCAATAAGCCTCTGGCCGAAGCCGCCTATGCCAATATGAAAAAGGTTGGCCTGCCACAATGGTCGGCGGACGATCAGGCCTTTGCCAAGGCCGTGCAGGAAACCAACGGCTTTAAACTAAAGCCGCTGACGACCACGCTTTCGCCTTTGTCGACGCCGGAAATGCGGGCGGGCATGAACTTTGGTGGTTCGGACGATATCGGTGACGTCATGTGGACCGTGCCGACCATCACCATTTTCTATCCCTCAAACGTACCCAACACCATCGGCCATAATGTGACCGCGGCTATGGCTATGGCCACGCCGATTGCCCACAAAGGGGTCGTCAATGGCGCTGAGGTTCTGGCCATGACCATCATGGATATCGTCACCACCCCCTCACTGGTGAAAGAGGCCAAAGCCTTCCAGCAGAACGTGCAGTTCAAGGATGTCAAATACGATCCGGTTCTGACCGCCGAAGATACCCCGGCCATCCACCTCAATAAAGAGGTCATGGAGCGTCTGCGTCCGCAGATGGAGCCGTTCTATTACGATCCGACCAAATATAGCTCCTACCTTGAGCAACTGGGCGTCAAATATCCGGCGGTGGCCGTGCCGCCTGCCGCCAAAAGCGGTCAATAATTACACATAATCTCACGGAGTAAACTTCATGCACATTTCCAAACGCTCACTTATGGCCGCGCTGATGGCGAGCGCCCTAGTCCTGCCCGCAGGTCTGGCTCACGCCCAGGCCAGCCCCAAGCTGAAAGCCGCCGCTCAGGCAGGCGTCAAGGACCGCGCCGTCCTGACCCAGCAGATGGTCGATTCGATCTACAGCTTCGCGGAACCGGGTTTTCAGGAGTTTAAGACCTCCGAGTACGTTACGGGTATTCTGGAAAAGAACGGCTTTACCATTACGCGTGGCATTGCCGGTATCCCCACCGCCTGGACGGCGACCTGGGGTGAGGGCGGGCCGATGATCGCGCTGGGATCCGATATCGACGGACTTTTGGGGCTATCGCAGGTGCCGGGCAATCCGGTGATCACGCCGCAGGTGCCGGGTGCGCCCGGTCACGGCGAAGGTCACAATTCCGGTATGCCGCTGGTGGTGGTGGCAGCATTGGCTGCCAAGGATGTGATGGTCGCCAACAACATCAAAGGCCGTCTGATGATCTGGCCCGGTGTGGCCGAAGAACTGCTGGCGACCAAGGCATTTTATGTCCGCGACGGCGTGTTCAAGGATGTGGATGTGTCAATCTTTACCCATGTGGCCAATGAACTGGGCACGTCGTGGGGGCCTGCCGGCAATAACGGCATGGTGTCGGTCGAATATACCTTTAAGGGCAAGACCTCGCACTCGGCCGGCGCGCCGTGGGCTGGTCGCAGCGCCCTTGACGGGGTCGAACTGATGAACGCCGCCTGGAACATGAAGCGCGAGCATCTACCGGTCACGCAGCGTTCGCACTACATCATCACCAATGGCGGCAGCCAGCCTAATATCGTTCCCGGCGAAGCCAGCGTCTGGTACTATTTCCGGGAGCAGACTTTTGAGTCCATCCGTAACCTTTATGAGACCGGCAACACGATCTCAGAGGCCGCCGCCAAGGCCACCGGCACGACGGTCACCCGCCGCGTTCTGGGCTATGCCGCGCCGAACTATGGCAATAAACCTCTGGCTGAGGCGGCCTATGCCAATATGCAAAAGGTCGGTTTGCCTAAATGGTCAGCCGATGATCAGGCCTTTGCCAAGGCTGTGCAGGAAACCAACGGCTTTGCGCTGAAACCGCTGACGACCAAACTGGCACCTCTGTCGACGCCGGAAACGCGCGGGCCATCTATGGGTGGCGGGTCAGACGATATTGGTGACATCATGTGGACGGTGCCGACCATCACCATCCGCTTCCCGTCCAATATCCCCAATGTCATCGGCCATAATGTGACGGCGGCGATCGCCATGGCCACCCCGATTGCCCACAAAGGGGCGGTCAATGGCGCTGAGGTTCTGGCCATGACCATCATGGATATTGTGACGACCCCGTCGCTGGTTGCGGCCGCCAAGGACTATCAGCAGACCGTGCAGTTTAAGGATATGAAATATGATCCGGTTCTGACCGCCGAGGATACTCCGGCTATCCACCTCAACAAGGAAACCATGGAGCGTCTGCGTCCGCAGATGGAGCCGTTCTATTACGATCCGACCAAGTATAGCTCTTACCTTGAGCAGCTTGGTGTCAAATATCCGGCGGCGGCAGTTCTGCCCGCGGCTAAAAAGTAAAGCGCATCCCCAAAAGTGTGCAGCGGTTTTGGGATCAAGATGCGCGACTAAAAAACTCTACTCGGCCCTATCCCCTTGGTCTGGTTCTTTTGGGCCTGATCCGCGCAGGGAAGCGACGGCGCGGATCATTTTTCTATTTTGTGATTTTTATCAATGAGGTACGCGGTGCGGCACGCAAATTATCAGGTCTCAACCCTTCTGGCCCTTATCCTTATGGCGCAGGCCCCGGCTCAGGCTGTGGCGCAGAATAAACCCGCAGCGTCTGCCCCGGCCCCCGGATGGGCGGCGCAATCGGCGGCCTATAAGCGCCTTGACGGCCTGCTGCCGCTGTTTGTCGATGCCACCGGCGGGCGGGTATTTATGCAGTTGCCACCCGCCAAAGCTGACGGGGTGATGACGGAGGTTTTGCACCATACCCTGATCAAGGAGGGCATGGGCTCGGCCAGCGTGCGCCCTGAGCGTGGCCAGTTCGGCCCGACCCGCCTGCTGCAATTCCGTAAAATCGGCGGCAAGGTTCTGGCCGAATATAAGACGCCGGAATTCAAGGCATCGGGCACGAAAGAAGAGGCCAAGGCCGTCGAGGATGCCTTTGCCAACTCCGCCGTCTGGGCCGGACCCGTGGTGACAACCCTTGGCGACGGATCGGTGATTGTTGATATCACCGCCTTTCTGACCCGTGACGCCTGGGGGATGCGCGACAGCCTTAACCGCTCCGGGCAGGGCACGTTTCGCGCCGCGCCGGAACTGACGCTGGCCGACACTACGACGGTCAAGGCTTTTCCCGATAATCTTGAAATGGACGCCATCTTTTCCTTTGCGTCGGAAAATCCGGGCCGTGAAATCAGCAACATTGCCTCTGATCCGACCAGCCTGACCTTTACCATGCACCACAGCTTCATCCGCCTGCCGGATGCTGGTTATGTGCCGCGCGTGTTTGATCCGCGCACGGCCGAAAACGATATATTGATCACTGATTTTTCAACCCCGCTGGGGCAGGCGCTGGTGACACGGCTGGCGCGCCGGTTCCGGCTGGAAAAAACCGATCCGTCAGCGGCGCGATCGACGGTCAAAAAACCGATCGTCTTTTATGTCGATAACTCAGCCCCTGAGCCGATCCGCAGCGCCCTGGTTGACGGGGCGATGTGGTGGAAAGATGCGTTTGAGGCGGCCGGCTATATCGACGCCTACCGGGTTGAGGTCTTGCCCGAAGGCGTCGATCCGATGGACACGCGCTATAATGTCATCTTCTGGGCCAACCGCCTGACGCGGAGCTGGTCTTATGGCCAAACGGTGACCGACCCCCGTACCGGCGAGATTGTGCGCGGGGCGGTTATTCTGGGCTCACAGCGTATCCGCCAGAACATCATCATGTTTGAGACCATGCTGGGCGTCGATAAAACCGCGAAGGGTGGCCCCAATGATCCGGTCGAGATCGCTCTGGCGCGGGCGCGGCAGTTGTCGGCCCACGAAGTCGGCCATGCGCTCGGCTTTCAGCACAATTTCGCCGCCTCCGGGCAGGGCCGAACCTCGGTCATGGACTATCCGGTCGCCAAGATCGACATTAAGGGCGAGGCGCTTGATTTTGCCGATGCCTATGCGGTCGGGATCGGTGAGTGGGATAAGTTCTCGATCGATGCCCTTTACGGCGCTGAGGCGGGCCTGAAAGACCGCATCGATGCCGGGGCCGCGCGTCTGCGGTTCCGCGCCGATATCGACGGGCGGGCGGATTCGACCGGCAACCCCTATGCCAGTTCGTGGGACAATGGCGCCGATCCGGTGGCGGAGATAAACCACCTGATGCAGGTGCGCCGGATCGCGCTAGGTAATTTTGGCCTGAACAGCCTGCCCGACGGTGTCGCGGTCAATGAACTGCGCCGCCGGTTAGTGCCGGTGTTCCTGCTTCACCGATATCAGGTGTCGGCGACGGCCAAGCTGATTGGCGGTACGGATTACGCCTATCCGGTCAAGGGCGGCGGGGCTGAGGCGGTGCTGACGCCGGTGCCAATCTCACAGCAATCGGCGGCGCTGGACGCCCTGGTTGCTACGCTGAAACCTTCGGAACTGGTGCTGAGTGATGCGCAATTAAAGCTGCTGGCGGCCCAGACCACAGGCGATGCCGACCCGCAGTATGAGACGGAAATCTTTGGTTCGCGCATGGGCCGGTCGTTTGATCCCGGCGTGGCCACGGAAACCGCCGCCGAAGTGACCCTGTCGGCCCTGTTTGCACCGGAGCGGCTCAACCGGCTGGCGGTCGCCGAAGTGCGCGACGGGGAGCCGCTTAAGCTGGAAACGGTTATCGACCGCGTCATATCGGCGGTGTTTGCGCCTGCGGTTAGCACGCCGATGGAGGCCGAAGCGGCGCGCAGGGTGCAGATGCGCACCGTGCTGATGCTGGCGCGCCATATTAATGGCGTGGCGCTGGGCACCACACCGGGGGCGATTGCCGGACGTAACGATGCCGTGCTGTCACCGGTTGCGGCGGCGGTGGTCTCAGTTCGCCTTAAGGCGCTGGGCGATAAGCTCAAAAAATCAAAGTCAAAGGACGCCCTGCAAGCCGCGCAGGATGCCTGGCTCGCGGAATTGATTGCCGATCCCGAGGCCATGAAGGCCCTGTTGGCCAGCGGGCGCTATGATGTCCGCATCCCGCCGGGTGAGCCGATTTAGGCAGGCAATGAGCATTAGCGAAAAAAAAGAGCGCTGCCGGTTCTGGCAGCGCTCTTTTTCAACACTATGGCTTGGGTTTTATCCCATGCCCCCGCCCATCATACCGGGGTGCATATTGTGGTTGAGGTGGGTCATGACCCAGATCGTCCCGATGATCAGTATGCCCAGAATAATGGCCGTGAATACGAAGGCGGCATTGTTCCAGACCTGACTGGAGGAGGTGTCCATGTGCAGGAAGTAGTGCAGGTGCACCAGAATTTGCACGACGCCGAGGATCAGGATCACCGGCACCAGCATCTGGGACGGCAGGACCTTCATCATGGTCAGGGCGAACGGGATGGCCGTGAGGATCACCGACAGCGCAAAGCCGATCAGATAGGACTTTACCGAACCGTGGCTGGCGCCATGATCGTGACTGTGGTCATCTTTTTTGAGATGATCGACCGCGTGATGGTCGGCCAGTTCCGTGTGCGGGTCCTGCGCAGGGTGCAGGGTGGGCTTATCAGGGATGTGCATCAGGCGGCTCCCATAAGGTAAACGATGCTGAAAACGCCGATCCAGATGATGTCAAGGAAGTGCCAGAACAGGCTCAGTTCCATCATGCGGATGCGGTTGGCGGGGGTAAGGCCGCGGCGGAAGAGGTGAACGAACATCACACCCATCCACACCAGGCCGGAGGTGACGTGCAGGCCGTGGGTGCCGACCAGGGTGAAGAAGGCCGACAGGAAAGCCGAACGGTCGGGGCCTGCGCCTTCGTGGATCAGGTGGTTGAACTCATAGATTTCCATGCCCATGAAGCCCAGACCCAACAGGCCGGTCACGGCCAGCCAGCCAATCGTACCTTTGAGTTTATTGGCCTGCATCGAAATCATCGACAGGCCAAAGGTCAGGGACGACAGCAACAGCAGCGCCGTTTCAAAGGCCACAAAGCTGAGGTCAAACAGTTCCCGGCCGTTGGGCCCGCCAGCGGTTGCGTCTTTCAGCACCGCGAAGGTGGCAAATAGGGTCGCAAAGAT
This sequence comes from Asticcacaulis sp. SL142, assembly GCF_026625745.1. Taxonomy (NCBI): domain Bacteria; kingdom Pseudomonadati; phylum Pseudomonadota; class Alphaproteobacteria; order Caulobacterales; family Caulobacteraceae; genus Asticcacaulis; species Asticcacaulis sp. SL142. The sequence goes on from NZ_CP113061.1 coordinate 3,322,331, forward strand.
CAGGCAGTCGCTCATCAGGTAGATCCAGAACCCAAGGGTAACCTTGGCGGCCTCGTCCTGATGGTGGTGATCGTCCGTGTCGTGGGCGTCGTTAGGGTTATGGTCGTAGGCGGACTTCAGTTCGTCCTTCAGGGCGTCTACAGGGTTAGCGGGGTGAGGGCTCATGGATTACGCCTCCGTCTTGAGTTTGGCGAAGCGCGCGTCTTCGATCGCCTTGATCTCATCCGGCTGCACATAATAGTCGCGGTCTTCGTTAAAGGTATGGGCAATGGCGATACCGACCATGGCCACAAACGATGCGATGGCCAGCCACCAGATATGCCAGATCAGGGCAAAGCCGAGCGGTACGCTGATCAGGCCGATCAGCAGACCGGTGGCGGTATTGCGTGGCATGTGGATGGGCTGATAGCTTTCCGGCTGAACATAAGCCTGACCGGTTTGCTTGGCGTCCCAGAACGAGTCGTGATTGCCGATCGCCGGCGTCACCGCAAAGTTATAGAACGGCGGCGGCGAGGAGGTCGCCCATTCCAGCGTGCGGCCATCCCACGGATCGCCGGTTTCGTCACGCAGTTCATCGCGCTTGATTACGCTCCACACGATCTGAGCGATCTGAGCGGCGATGCCGACGGCGATGATCAGGGCACCGACCGCGGCCACGATCAGGTACTGCTGCCAGATGGGGTTATCCATGTGGCTCAGGCGGCGGGTCATGCCCATCAGGCCCAGCACATAGAGCGGCATAAAGGCGACATAAAAGCCGATCAGCCAGCACCAGAACGAGACCTTGCCCAGACCGGTGTGCAGCTTAAAGCCGAACGCCTTCGGGAACCAGTAATTGAGGCCCGCGATACACCCAAACAGCACGCCGCCGATGATGACATTGTGGAAGTGGGCGATCAGGAACACCGAATTATGCAGCACGAAGTCTGCGCCCGGAATGGCCAGCATGACGCCGGTGGCGCCCCCTATGACGAAGGTGATGATGAAGCCCAGCGTCCACAGCATCGGCAGTTCAAGTCGCACCCGGCCGCGATACATGGTGAACAGCCAGTTGAACACCTTCACCCCGGTCGGGATCGAGATGATCATGGTGGTGATGCCGAAAAAGGCATTGACGTCGGCACCGGCCCCCATGGTGAAGAAGTGGTGCAGCCACACCAGGAACGACAGTAGGGCAATACACATGGTCGCATAGACCATGCCGTCATAGCCAAACAGGCGCTTGCGCGAGAAAGTCGCCACGATTTCCGAGAAGATACCAAAGGCAGGCAGCACAAGGATGTAGACTTCCGGGTGGCCCCACGCCCAGATCAGGTTGACGTACAGCATGGCATTGCCGCCGCCGTCATTGGTGAAGAAGTGCATGCCCAGATACCGATCGAGCGTCAGCAGGGCCAGCGTCACGGTCAGGATCGGGAAGGCGGCCACGATCAGGATGTTGGCGGCCAGCGATGTCCACGTAAAGATCGGCATACGCATCAGGGTCATGCCCGGTGCACGCATTTTAAAGATGGTCGCGATAAGGTTGACACCGGACAGCGTCGTCCCAAGCCCCGATATTTGCAGCGCCCACAGGTAGTAATCGACCCCCACACCGGGCGAGAATTCTATCCCCGACAACGGCGCATAGGCCAGCCAGCCGGTATGGGCAAATTCACCCACCACCAAAGAGACGTTGACCAGAATGGCCCCTGCGACCGTGAACCAGAAGCTCAACGAGTTCAGGTACGGGAAGGCCACGTCGCGCGCGCCGATCTGAAGCGGCATGATGATGTTCATCAGGCCAATCACCAGCGGCATGGCCACAAAGAAGATCATGATCACGCCGTGGGCGGTAAAGATCTGGTCGAAGTGATCGGGCGGCAGGTAACCAGGACCGCCCGCGGCCGCCAGCGCCTGCTGGGCGCGCATCATCAGGGCATCGGCAAAGCCGCGCAGCAGCATGATCAGCGCCAGAATGACATACATCACCCCGATCTTCTTGTGGTCAACACTGGTCAGCCATTCGGACCAGACATAGCCCCATTTTTTGAAATAGGTGGTAAGCCCGATCACGAGCACGGCGGCGCTGACCATGCCAAAACCGGCACCCATGATGATGGGGTCGTGCCAGGGTACGGAATCGATATCGAGTTTACCGAAGATGAAGCGAAGAAGCGGATCTTCGTGAAGTTCGGCGACAGGGCTGGACATGAGTTAATTCACTTCAAAAAAGAAGGTACAGTTAGTATGAAACGACCGGTTGCCCGGCCGCTTTTGTCGTGTCGTGGGGCTTAGCTGGCCGGGGTGGCGTTGTCCTTGAAGGCGACATTGCCGATCGGCGTTCTCGTGCCCTTAACGCTTTGGCCTGTTGCGGCCGCCAGCTTCGGGTCTTCGCACTCTTCGGCATTGGGGGCCAGTTTCTTCATGACGGCCATGTTGTAAGCGTCGTCCTTACAGATGCCGCCTTCGGCACAGCCATTCAGAACCTTGTTGAACATTAGCGGCTCAACGGCGGCAAAATAGAGCGGCTGTGGGGCGACGTTCTTTTGGTTCAGGGTCTTGTAGGCGACGGTGTCAAGCGACTGGGCCGAGGTTTTGGCGCTGGCGATCCAGGCTTCGAATTGGGCGTCGGTCATGGCCTTGGCCTTAAAGCGCATATGGGCAAAGCCATTGCCGGAATAGTTGGCCGAAATGCCGTCATAGGCACCGGCGTGGTCAGCCCGCAGCGACAGCTTGGTTTCCATGCCGCTCATGGCGTAGATCTGGCTGCCGAGTTGCGGAATGAAAAAGGAGTTCATCACGCTGGCCGAGGTGATCTTGAAATGGACGGGGGTGCCGACCGGCATAGCCATTTCGTTGACCGTGGCAATTCCGTATTGCGGATAGATGAACAGCCACTTCCAGTCCATGGCCACAACTTCGACCTCGATCGGGGCGATATGACTGCGGTCGGCGGCGGCTTCGATCTTTTTGTGCGGGTCAAGCTGGTGGGTGGTGATCCAGGTCACGGTGCCGAGCGCAATGATGATCAGGGTCGGCACGGCCCACACCACAGCTTCGATGCGGTTGGAGTGCTCAAAATTCGGATCGTAGGTCGCCTTGTCATTGGTGGCTCTGTAGCGGTAGGCAAACCAGATGGTCATGACGATAACCGGAACGACCGGAATCATCATGAGCAGGGTAGCCAGAATAATCAGGTCCTTTTGTTGCAGACCAATCGGGCCCTTGGGGTCCATCAGGGCCATCTCGCAGCCGCTTAAGGATACGGCGGCCAGAATGATCAGCGAGGCACCCAGAGTTCTGCGGATCAGGGATTGGGCGGTTCCAGCACACTTAACGGGACAGGGTAAGGACACAGATATTCACCGAGGCTGTCTCCTCAAAGAGGAGGTTTTAAATGTCAAAGCGCTTGCCTACTAATGAAAATTTGCGCAATGGCAATAGGCAAAATGTCGCAGGTGCAGCATGAGGTGATCAAATAATTTTGCTGTAAAATTCGTCACTTATGTAAAAAACTGGTGCGGCGGCTGTGCGGTGCATATAAAATAACTGACATATGGGTCAAATTGTCGCATATTTTACTTGCGCAAACGCTTGTTCTGCCCCAACTATATGAAAACTGACGCTAATGTGAAATTTTGGCGTTGCACAGGAGACGCGTAATGACTGAGCCGCTGCACACCTACCGTTTTGGTATCATCGTAAAGACCGGGCTGTTTGTTGCCGCTATGCTGCAAATTGTCGCAGGCGTGCTGTTGATGGCGAATGCTTACATGGCCGGGGATTCGGTTCTGACGCAGTTTTCCGGCATTGTTCTGGGCATGATTCCGGTCAGCATCGCTTTATTTGTGGTGCCGGTGCTGTGGCGCTGTGAATTGCGCGTGTTCGAAGACCGTCTGGAATATCAGGGCGTCCTGCTCGATATCGCTATTCCACGCAAGGATATCGTCGTAGCCGCCGCCGCACCCCGTCCGGGCTTTGGGATGTTCGATGTCTCACTTGAGATGATGAACGGGCCGTTCCGTCGCCTGCATCTGGCGATCATGGCGCGCAACGAAGACCGCCTGATGAACTGGTTCCAGTCGGCAAAAGCCTAAAATTTGGGGGCCTGAGTTTTTGGGCGACGCAACCACCAGACCGTGAACCCCGCCAGAAATGCCGCCATGGCAAACCAGGTGAGGGCATAGGACAGGTGGTTGTTGGTGAACTTCACCACCGTCATCCCGCCTTTGGGCCCATTACCCGCCGTTGTTGACCCATCGGCATCAACAAAATAATCAGCCACATGGCCAAGGCCCCGCGCCTTGGCCATTTGTTTTGTGTCGCGTAAGGACCATTGCTCGGCTGCCGGATTGTTCGGTGGCAAAAACAGCCAGCCCTTATCCTGCGACATGCGCGCAAGGCCGGTGATCGTGACCGGGCCGGGAATTTGCCCCTCAGCGCGCGTCGCCGGATCGCGCCGGTCGGTCGGCACATAGCCGCGGTTGATGAAAATAGTAGCGCCGCTATCGGTCACCAGCGGCGTCATGACCCAGTAGCCGGCCCCGGCTTCGGTCAGGGCATAGACCTGCACTTCTTTGTCGTGGAGGAACTGCCCCGTCACGGTGACGCGGCGATATTCGTCACGGTCTTGGGTGAGGGGGGGCCACTGACCGTCTGTGGCATCCAGCACGATCGGGGGGCTTTGCGTGCGTTCATTGACGGCGGTAATCAGCGCATTTTTCCACATCAGCCGTTGCACTTGCCACACACCAAGCCCGGTCAGGGCCAACACGCACAGGGTAACCAAGCTCAGGGCAATAAGACGACGCACCGCAGCACCTCTTCACGGATCAGGATTGGGGCCTGATTATCATGAAATGAGGGCTGCGGTGCGGAGGGATCAGAATTTTTTCGACAGGGTGATGAAAGTGGCGTCGCCGTACTTGTCGCCTAAGTCCGCCTTGTCGGTATGGGTATAGGTCAGGCTGGCGTTCAGGGTCTTGGTCACCGCATAGGTCGCCCCGGCCAGATAGCTGGTGTAGTCCGTGCCGTTCTCGACATGGCGGAAGCCGTTGGCGGCCTGCAGGCTAAGGCGCGGGGTCAGCTTGTAATCCACGCCAATCTCAACAAAGTTCGCCTGCTTGGCGCGGTTGCCGTAGTTGTCGGGGCTGTAGGCCAGATTGAGTTTGCCAGTCAGCTTATCCGACAATTTGCGGCCCAGATTGACCTCATATTCCATAAACTCATCATCGATGCCGGGGCGCACACCATTATATTGCTTATAGATGGCGCGGGCGGTGATATCGACGCCCTTGACCTTGGTCTTATAGCCAATCAGGGCTTGAGTTTGATTATCGACGCCGGTGGTGCGGTCGCGCATGGTCTTAAACAGAGTGCCAACAAAGACCTTACCGTAAGCAACCTGCGCCCCGGCGATATATTGCGGCAATCCTTCAGTCTGACTGACGCCGCGATAGATGCCGTCGGTCAGGCCCTTAACCTCGCCTGAAAATTTAAGCGTCTCGGCCTGAGCGGACAGTGGCAGGGCCAGAACGGTTATGACGGCGAATGTAGATAAAGCGGTAGCCTTGACTGAAACCCACATGGTTTCCTCCTGAAATATTTTTTATGAGAGATTGAGAAAAAGCTGAGATTAATCCGCGCTTTTTTCACCCAGTTGCACACCGGCGGGGGCACCGTGGATCGCCAGAACCGGCTCGGCTTCGATCACCGGTTGGCCGTTGAGGGCGGCGCGGAAGGTGTCCATATCGACCGACTTTTCCCAGCGGCTGACGACGACGGTGGCCACCGCATTGCCGATGAAGTTGGTCAGTGAGCGGCACTCCGACATGAAGCGGTCAACGCCCAAGATGATGGCCATACCGGCGATCGGCACAGTGGGCACGACCGACAGCGTGGCCGCCAGCGTGATGAAGCCAGCTCCGGTGACACCGGCCGCACCCTTAGAGGACAGCATGGCGACCGACAGCAGCAGCAGTTGTTGCTCCAGCGTCAGGTGGGTGTTGGTGGCCTGAGCGATGAATAGGGCCGCCAGAGTCATATAGATGTTGGTGCCGTCCAGATTGAACGAATAGCCGGTCGGCACGACCAGACCCACGACGGAGCGCTTACAGCCCGCCTGCTCCATCTTTTCCATCAGGCTCGGCAGGGCCGATTCCGATGATGAGGTGCCCAACACCAGCAGCAGTTCGGCCTTGAGATAGCCGATAAGCTTAAAGATCGAGAAGCCGTTGGCCGCACAGACCGCGCCCAGAATGACGATGACGAACAGGGCTGAGGTCGCATAAAATGTGCCGACCAGAGCTGCCAGATTGACGATCGAGGCGATGCCATACTTGCCGATGGTGAAGGCAAAGGCGCCGAACGCACCGATGGGCGCGGCCTTCATCAGGATGTGAACCATGCGGAAAACAGCGTGGCTGAGGGTTTCCAGCATGTTGACCAGCGGCTTGGCTTTTTCGCCGATAAAGATCAGCGAAATCCCGAACAGAATGGCGATAAACAGCACCTGCAGGATATTGCCGTCGACAAAGGCCGAGGTGAAGGTGGTGGGGATGATGCCCATCACAAACCCGATCAGGGTCGAGTCGTGGGCCTTGGCGGCATATTCATCGACCTTGGCATCGTGCAGGGTGGCCGGGTCGATATTCATGCCGTGGCCGGGCTGGACCACATTGGCGACGATCAGGCCGACAATCAGGGCCAGGGTCGAAAAGGTCAGAAAATAGCCAAACGCCTTGGCGGTGACCGAGCCCACCCCTTTGAGTGAGCCCATGCCCGCAATGCCGGTGACTATGGTCAGGAAGATGACCGGTGAGATGATCATCTTGACCAGCTTGATGAAGCCATCGCCCAGCGGTTTAAGCGCTTCGCCGGTCTGCGGATAAAAGTGACCGATGGCCGCGCCCAGCGCAATGGCGATCAGAACTTGAAAATAGAGGTGGGTATAGAATGGCCCGCTCTTTTTGGGCGGGGGTGCGGACGCAAGCGTGTCGGACGGTGTAGACATAAGCATGGCAATGTTCCTCAACCTGTGTGAGACGATTTTTTGTTAAGGGTCAGTTTATGCCGGTGGTGTCGGGCGGCAATTGCAAGGGTGTATTTTGTTAGCGAATTGAATTAGTTCGATATTGTTACGTTTCATTTGAATATTTGTGCGAAAATCCGCACACGTTAAATCTTCATTGTGCGATTTTCCGCCAGCGTGTATGATCGTGACATGGATATGCCCCGCCTGAAGATCGCTGTGTTACCCCTGCGTCTGTGGGCAGGGATAGGCTGTGCGCTGCTGGCCGCCGTGGCCCTGTTTGCGACCTATGACCTGACCCGGCGCAGCGCTCTGGATGACCTGAAACGTGAGGCGCGGGTGACGGCGCAGTTGCGGGTGGCGGTCTTACAAAGTGAGCTGGATAAACAACGGGCCGTGCCGGTTATTCTGGCTGACGACAGCGATGTGGTGGCGGCTCTGCGCGATCCTGATCCGGCCCGATTTATCCGCATTTCGCAAAAGCTGGAGCGCCTGCGTCAGGAAACGCGCGGGGCAGTGATCTATCTGATCGACGATAAGGGCGTGGCCGTAGCCGCCAGCAATTGGGCTTTGCCGGTCTCGTTCGTCGGGGAAAACTACGGGTTTCGGCCCTATTTCCGGCAGGCGATGACCGGCGTGGTGGCCGAACAATTCGCGCTCGGCACCGTCAGCCATAAGCCGGGGCTTTACATGGCCCACAGCGTCAGCGATGGCGGCAAAGCTATCGGGGTTGTGGTCGTCAAGATGGAGTTCGACGCGATTGAAACCAGTTGGGCCCAGTCGCCGCACCCGACCTATGTCACCGACCGCGCAGGCAAGGTTGTGCTCACCGCCCGTCAGGATCTGCGCTTTCAGGCCCGCCCGCCGGTGCGCGCGGATGAGTTTGTAACCCCGGTGGCTGTGCCGGTCGATGGCTGGCAATTGCAGGTCGTAAGCGCCGCCCGTCCGGCGCTTGATATGGCGCGCAATGCCACCCTGATGCTGGCTTTGGCGCTGGGGTTCATCGGCATGCTCATCATCTGGCAGTGGCGGCGCGTGCGGTTGAAGCAGGCGCAAGGGGTGATCATGGCCGCACGCGAAGCCGAATACCGCAAGCGCCTTGAGGCTGATGTCGGGGCCCGCACCCGTGAGATCAGCATCACCAATGCCCGTTTGTCGGCGGAAATCCACGACCGGCGCGACGCTGAGCGCCGCCTGAGCAGCCTTCAGGCTGATCTGGTGCAGGCCAATAAACTGGCCAGTCTGGGCCAGATCACGGCCGGCGTTGCCCACGAAATCAACCAGCCGGTCGCCACCATCCGCATACTGGCCGACACCAGTGTGAAACTGTTGGCGACACCCAAAACCGGCAAGGCGATGCTGAGCGAAAACCTCGATAAGATCATCCGCATGTGCGAGCGTATCGGCCATATTACCGGCGAACTGCGCACCTTTTCGCGCAAGGCCACCGGCGAGGTTGAGCCGGTGCCGTTGCAGGATACGGTCACTTCATCCATCCTTCTGAACCAGAGCCGCTTGCATGAAAACCGGGTGGCTCTAGTCTGCGATCCGATCGATCCGGTGCTTAAGGTCATGGCCGGACGTATCCGGCTGGAGCAGGTGCTGGTCAATCTGCTGCAAAACGCCTTTGAAGCGCTGGAAGCCACGCCCAATCCGACCGTGCGGCTGACGGTTAAGGTGACGGACGACTGGGTGACGCTAAAGGTCATTGATAATGGCCCCGGCCTCAAACCCGAAGTGCTGGATCAGTTATTTACGCCGTTTGTGACGACCAAGCCCAAGGGGCTGGGGCTGGGGCTGGTCATCGCCCATGATATTTTACGCGATTTTGGCGGCGACCTGAGCGCAGAAAGCTCAAGTGCCGGGGCGACCTTCATCCTCGGACTAAAGATCACGACATGACCGGAAACGTCATTTTCATTGATGATGATGCCGACCTTTTATCCGCGCATATTCAGGCGCTGGAGCTGGACGGGTTTTCGGTGCGCGGCTTTGCCAATGCGCAGGATGCTTTGAAGGTCATCACCTCAGCCTTTGACGGGGTGATCGTCACCGATGTGCGCATGCCGCGCATGGACGGGCTGACCCTGTTCAAGCGCGTTCAGGCGATCGATGCCGAATTGCCGGTGATCCTGATGACTGGCCACGGCGATGTGCCGATGGCGGTGCAGGCGCTGAAAGACGGGGCTTATGATTTCATCTCAAAACCCTTTGCCCGCGATGACCTGATCCAGTCGGTCCGCCGCGCCCTCCAGACCCGCGCTCTGGTGATGGAAAACCGCCAGTTGCGTCAGGCCCACGCCGCCTTGCTCGACCGCGAAAATCCGGCTCAGAACCTGCTGTTGGGGGAGTCGCCCGCCATGACCTACCTCAAGCAGGTGGTGGTGCGGGTGGCCGAAGCCGATGTTGATGCCCTGATTACCGGCGATACCGGCGTGGGTAAGGAACGGGTCGGGCGCGCCCTGCATGCCTTAAGTGCCCGCAAAAACCGCCCCTTTGTCCATATCGGCTGCGCCACCCTGACCGAGGACAGTTTTCAGGCCGAACTGTTCGGCATAGAGGCCGGACACCGCCCCGGCGCGGCGCGGGTCATTGGCCGGTTCGAGCGCGCAAACAAAGGCACGCTGTTTCTGGATGAGGTTGAGGGGCTTAGCCTGTCGCAGCAGGCCAAGCTGCTGCGGGTGCTGGAAACGCGTGAAATCTGGCCGGTCGGCTCTGAGAGCCCGCGCAGTCTGGATATCCGCGTCGTGGCCGCCACGCGCATAGACCTGACCCAAAGTGTCAAGGACGGGCAGTTCCGCGCCGATCTCTATTACCGCCTAAGCGGGGTGTCCCTGCGTGTGCCACCCTTAAGTGAACGCGGCGACGATGTTCGGGTGCTGTTTCAGCACTTTCTGCTGGGGGCGGCGACGCGTCTGAACCGTCCGCCGCCAAAGCTGACCCAGGCCACACAGGCCTATCTCAGCCGCCATGACTGGCCCGGCAATGTCCGTGAGCTGGAGCAGTTTGCTGAACTGTGCGCCCTCGGTCTTGATACCGCACATCTGCCCGAAGGCTCACAGGCCTTGGGGCTGGCCGAACAGGTCAGCCAATACGAAGAAGCTGTCCTGCGCGAGACCTTAAGCCATTACGCGGGCAATGTGCGTGAGGTCATCGCGGCGCTTAAACTGCCGCGCAAAACCTTTTACGATAAAATTACCCGCTACGGTATTGCTTTGGACGATTACCGCGGCTGATTACTTATCGGTGTCTATGCCCAGCGCATGGGCCATGACCTGATAGATGTAGCTCGATTCCATCACGCCGGTCAGCAGGTGGGCCTGCGGGCCGGTGGCATAGACCGGTACGTCTTCGCCGCTGTGGGCCGCACTGTCCATAGCCACCAGAGACGGGTGCTTGGCGTCCCGGGCGGTCAGTTTGTCCTGTGTGAGCTCGGGATCATCCTCATGACCATGGTCGCCGGGGCCGGTGGCGTAATTCAGTACGGCGTAGGGGTGTTTATGGTCGTCCAGCACATTTTCACCGTTAACGCGAGCCAGACCCAGAATCGGCTCGCCCAGGCTGGAATAGCCCGATTGCGTCAGGCCGTGACTGTGGTCAGCGGTGACGATGATCAGGGTATCGTCCGGATTTGTGGCAGCTCTCGCGGCGGCGACGGCCTTGGACAGTTCCTCGACATCGCGCAGGGCGCGCTTGGGGTCATTCATGTGATGCCACTTATCGATCGACGCGCTTTCGACCAGCAGGAAAAAGCCCTTCGGGTTGCGGGCAAGCACGCCAATGGCCGCCGAGGTCATGTCGGCAAGGGCCGGATTTTCCGGATTGTTGGCCTTATCGATGGGGGATGGCAGATCACCGGCGGCAAACAGGCCCAGCACATGGTCGCTCGTTTGCGGGTCAAAGGCTTTCAGTTCGGTTTCGGTGCGCAGGAACCGCGCGGTCGGGCTCTGTTTCAACCAGACCTTGGTCAGGTCGCGGCCATCCTTGCGGCGGCCCTTTTGCGATTCGGGTGTGAAGCGGGCCAGATCGCCGCCCATGACCACATTCATGCGCATATTGGCCGGAGCCTCAACCATCTGACGGGCCAGATCGATGCAACCGGCCTTAATGGCCTCAGCGGGCAGTTCGCCGTCTGAGCGCCAGCCGCGCGTTGTGGTGTGGCCATAGGCACCGGCGGGGGTGGCGTCTGTCACGCCGGAGGTTGTGACCACACCGGCCGACAACCCCATCAACCGGGCCTGTTCGGCGATGGTAATGACCCGGCCACTTAAGCCCGACGGGCAGTCCTTGCGCTTGGCAGAACCGTCGACGCCGAGCGCGCCATTGATGGTCTTCACGCCGGTAGTGATGGCCGAAATCCCGTTGGCGGAATCGGTCACATAGTCGTCGGTCGAATAGGTTTTGGACAGGCCGGTATAGGGAAAGGCTTCAAACGCCAATTTATAAGTCGCGCCGATGTCACCGTGGCTCTGACCGGCCAGAATACGACCGGCGGTGACGCTGTTGACGCCCATGCCGTCGCCAATAAACAGGATGACATTCTTGGCACGGCCAACATTGGGCACACGTTTGAGCGCCTCATTAAGTGAAGCCTTACCGTCGATGAAATAGACGTTCTGGGCCTTGTCCTTAAGCGGTGGCGCGCTCTGAGCGCAGGCCAGTGACGGCAGGATAAGGGCGGCGGCGCACAGGCCATAAATGAGATTACGCATCAGCAGGTCCTCAAGATAATTCCCTGCTGCTTAGGCCGTGACGGCTACGTTTTTATGACACCGGTGCGCGTGGGCTGATCACTATCATTTAAACGGTGACACATTGTATTGAGCTTTTCATATTCAGGACACGAACGGCCAACTTGCGGCCGGTTTCTGTCCGAACGGATAGATAGGGGCCAAACTTACCCCCCATTCCCCCTCTAACGACTTTGGTCAATTCCAGATGACTGAAAGTTGAACCATGCCCATATCCCGCTTCCGCTGCGCAACGGCGCTTGGTCTTGTTCTGACGGTGGGCGCAGCACCTGTGGCGTGGGCAGACACGACCGTGTCTACGGCGACCACCACGCCGGTTGTGACCTCCACCGGCGGCAATGTCGATGTCACCAGCGATGGCTCAATTACCCTGACCAGCGGCACGGCGGTGACGGTCGACAGCGACAACACCGTCACGCTCAACGGAACGCTGGAAATGTCAGGGTCGGACAGTAACGCAACCGGTGTGCTGATCAGCGGTGTCAGATCAACGACCGTCGACCTGTCCGGCACTATCAACGTCACTGATGATTATACGGCGGAGGACGAAGACGATGATGATCTGGTCGATGGGGTATTTGCGGAAGGGACCGGTCGGTACGGAGTGCGCGCCACGGGCCTCATGACGGGTGCGGTCGATATCGACAGCACGATCACAGTGCAGGGTAATCAGTCCTATGGTATCTCGCTCGAAGGCGGACGTACCGGCGATTTCATTTTTGACGGCTCTATTTCGGTGCTGGGCGATGAGGTCGTAGGCCTTAATCTGGCCGGCACTCAGGCCGGCCAGACCTATATCAGCGGCTCGATCAGTGCGACGGGTAAGGATTCGGCGGCGGTCGATATTTCTGGGTTGATCGACGGGGCGCTGATTATTGACAGCAGCATTTCCGGCACCGGCTATCGCTATACCAGTATCGGTGAGGATTATCTCGACCTGCTGGAGGCGGATGATCTTTATCAGAACAAGGCCCTGGTCAGCATTTCCAATGACGTCACCCAAGGGGTGCTGATCAATGGGGCGGTCACCAGCGAGGATGACGATAATACCGATGAAAACGGCAATGGCATCGAAGACACTGAAGAAGGCTCAGCCAGCATCACCCAGTACGGCGGCAATGCCGCCCTTCTGATCGGCTCGGACACCAAGGCCATCACTCTTAGTCCGATTGTGGTTGGCGATACGGCCATTGAGCCCGATGAGATCAATCACGGTCTGGATATTCGCGGCTCGATCGCCAGCTACGGCATTTATGAAGGCATAGATTCGACCGCGGTGCAGATCGCGGGCTTGGGCCATGACGCTACCATCACCAATGGCATCTCGATTTCAGGCTCGGTCGGCTCGACCGCCTATGAGGGCATAGCGCGCGGGCTGTCTTTGCTTGCCGGGGCGCAGGTCGGACGGCTCGATATTTCGGGGTCTTTGGGGGCGTCATCAACCACAACCGATTATGATACGGCCTATGCGCTGGATATCGCCTCCGGTGCCAATCTGTCGGCTCTGAACATCAAAACCGGCGGTTCGATTACGGCCTATGGCTATGGCACGACCGCCAATGCCACGGCCATCCGCGACCAGTCCAATAGCCTGACTTCGATCACCGTAAACGGCAGCATTACCGCCAGCATCACGCCCGGCGATGAGGACGAAGATGATGTCACCGACACCGCCGTTAATCGTGGGGTGGCCATCGACCTGAGCGGCAATACGGTGGCAACGAATCTTAACATCACCGACGAATATCCTGATGATGACGACTATGCCGCGCCCTATATCGCGGGCGATGTCAAGTTCGGCTCTGGCAATGACAGCCTGAGCTTAAGCGGCGGCTATCTGTACGGCAATGTCGATTTTGGCGCAGGCACCAACAGCCTGAACCTTAGCGACGATGCGATCCTGCTGGGTAAGTTGACCGGGGCCGGTACGGTGGCCGTAGACATTGCCGATGCCCGTCTGGGCCTGTCGGCAGGGTCGCAGCTTAACCTGTCATCCCTGCATCTGGGCAGCGAAGCCGAGCTTTATATGGTGCTGCAAACCCAAAGTCCCGACACGCCGATCCTTATCAATTCCGGCACCACCACCTTTGATGATGGGGCAGCCCTTTATCTGTCGCTGGACGAGATTATCCAGACCCCGACCCGGTTCACCCTGTTGACCGGTTCAAATATCGACTACGGAACGCTTGATCTTGCTGATATGGATGAGAATGTGCCGTGGCTCTATAAGGTGGCGCTGGCGACGGGTGAGGCCAATACCAATCTCTATGCCGATTTCCGGGTGCGCACTCAGGCCGAGTCGGGCCTGAACGTGAATGAATATTCGGCTCTGAGCGCCATTCTGACGGCTGCCGCTACTGACGATGACACCACCACCACACTGTTGGCCGAGACGACCCGGTACGGCTTCGCCAAGGTCTATACCGCCTTTCTGCCCGACTATTCCGGCGAGAATCTGCTGACCCTGTCCAAAGGCCATCAGGCCCTCAATCAATCTCTGGCCAAGCAATCCTTCCTGCCGGACGTGGGGCAGACCCAATACTGGCTTCAGGAATATGGCTATAGCTTAAAGCGCGAACGCGAAGAAACGACCGGCTTTGAAAGCACCGGTTTCAGCTTTGCGGGCGGGGCCGAACGCGGGCTTGGTAGCCATCAGGCCATCGGCGTCTATGTGTCCTACACGACCACATCACCGCAGGACACCTATGCCACCGCCAATGAAACGACCTCCGCCGAAGATATCACGGTCGGCGGTTACTGGCGCGTTAATGCCGGTAAGCTCAAGGGCTGGGCCAGTGCCGGCATGGGCCGGACCATGTTTAAGAGCGAGCGCGAATTGCTATCTGATTATTCCGCGCTGATTTCGACCGGCAAATGGAACGGCTATTCGTTAAGCGGCAATTTCGGCGCATCCTATGAGACGTCGCTGGGGCCGGTCAGTGTGAAACCTGTGGTCTCAGTTGACTATTACGGCCTGAAAGAAGATGCCCACACTGAGACCGGCGGTGGCTCCAGCTTTGACCTGAGTGTCGATGATCGCACCAGTCATCTGGCCAGTGCGGCGGCAATCCTTTATCTGGGGCGCGCCAAAACAGATGCCCTGATCCGGCCCGAAGCCTGGGTCGGCTACCGCAGCAATTTCTCGGTCAATATCGATGATACGGTCGCCCGTTTTGGCAGCGGCACGCCCTTTACCCTGACCGGCGGCGACATTAAGGGCGGCGCGCCGGTGGTGGGGATGCGCATTTCGGCGGGCAATGAATACGGCTATCTGTCGCTGGAGGCCGAGGGCGAAAAATACAGCGACTATGACAACTATTCGATCAGCCTGCGTACCGGCTTTAAGTTTTAAGCTTTGCGCGGCGCACGCAAATAAAGCTTGACCAGCCGGAAATTATGTTCACTATTTGTTCATGCGAAGCATCTGTGAACTTAGTGGCGGTCCGCCTGTGCTGGGCCTGTTTGACCCACCGGCTTTAGCGGGGCTGGTTTACCGCGTAAACTATGTCGATGAGGCGCTTGAGGCCGCGTTGATGGCCGAGATTGACGCCCGTCCATGGTCGCTGGAACTGGGGCGACGGCGGCAATGGTATGGTGGTGATTATGACGATACCGAACTGGGGCTGGCGCAAGCGTACCGCGCCTCTGCGCCGCCGGATCGGTTTGGTGAGGTGGCTGAGCGGTTATGTGCCGATGGTGTTTTGCCGTCTGTGGCGACACGGTTTGGTGTGAATGAATATCAGCCAGGGCAGGGGATTGGCGCGCATATGGATCGCGATAATGAGGTGGTGGCATCCGTGGCGATCCTAAGCCTCGGTTCCGGCCTGATGATGGATTTTGTACGTCCCGCCGATAAGGCCCGACAGGATGTCAGATCGTACTATCTGCA
The DNA here is from genome assembly GCF_026625745.1 of Asticcacaulis sp. SL142. Taxonomy (NCBI): domain Bacteria; kingdom Pseudomonadati; phylum Pseudomonadota; class Alphaproteobacteria; order Caulobacterales; family Caulobacteraceae; genus Asticcacaulis; species Asticcacaulis sp. SL142. The sequence continues at coordinate 3,337,983 of NZ_CP113061.1, forward strand.
CCGGCGTAGTCTGCTGCTGATCGCGGGTGAGGCAAGGTATCAGTGGATGCACGGTATTGCGCCGCGTCGCTCGGATAAGATCTGCGGCCTGATCCGCCCGCGCGGACGCAGGCTGTCGATTATGTTCCGGTGTTCTCAATAAAAGTGGTGGCGATATCCGCACCCTCTTTTAGGGTGCGGGTCACCGGCGTGCGCTCAATCACCTCAGCCAGTCGGGCGCGTTGGTCGTCGTTCAGCTCGCCGGTCAGGGTAACCGTGCGGGTGATCACCGACCGGTCATCGCTCTTGGTGTGATGAAGCTGGACATCAATGCCGGTCAACGGCCAACCCTTACGGTCGGCATACATCTTGAGCGTAATCGCTGAGCACGCCCCCAGGGCCGACAGCAGCAACTCATAGGGCGTAAAGCCCGCGCCCTGGCCGCCGAGCGATTCCGGCTCATCCGCGATTAGTGACCGTCCACCCGCCTCAATGTCGGTCTTAAAGTTTTCGGTGCCGATACGGGCGTGGGCATGGGCCATGATCAAAATGCCTTTTAAAAGTTCGCTATGAAAGCACACGGAGGCTTGTAACGCCCATGACCGCAGAATAATCGGCTTTATCAGGGATGCAACACTACGCTATGACTAATCGCCACAATAGAAAGGCTTATCGTCATGGATATGGCTGCTGCAACCGCCCGTTTTAAGCTTTATCAGGACTGGTTATCCGCGCGCACCGACAAACCGGCGCCGGTCATGGCGGGGTTGAACACGGCGCGACCTTTGCGGCTGGACGCTCAGGGGATGGTGGCAGAGGGATGGAGCACGGACATGCCGCTCGATATCGGTGACGGTGTCCGCATCGGCGGCTATGACGAAGACCGCGCCCTCTACGACAGCGATGTGTTTGCCGCGACGGACGCTAATGATGAGCCGCGCACGGTCCATCTGGCGCTCGATATCTGGGCTCGGGCAGGGACTGAAGTTCATGCGCCCATACATGGCCGCGTCCATAGTTTTCAGGATAATGATAACCTTAAAGACTATGGCCCGACGATCATTCTGGAGCATATGGTGTCGCCGGATCTGGTGTTCTGGATCCTGTATGGTCACCTCAGCCGCGACAGCCTTGAGGAGTTCTATGTCGGCAAAGAGGTTGCGGCGGGGGATGTCATCGCAACGCTTGGTGACTCCCATGAAAACGGCGGCTGGGCCCCGCATCTGCACGTTCAGGTTATCCTCGATATCGGTGACAAAATCGGAGATTTTCCGGGGGTATTTCGCAGGCGCGACCGCGACTATGGCCGACCGTTATGTCCCGACCCAAGACCGCTTCTGGGGCTTTGAGCGCCTGATGTTATCCTTATTTATGGCCTGACAATCCGCATGGGATTCCTCACGCGGGCGGATGTAGGTTGACGATAATTCCAACAACCCCGAAGGAACTACACCATGACGAAAACCGCTGTAATGACCGCCCCGAAAAAGACCTTGATGAGCCTAGTGATGGCCTTGTCTCTGACGACTGCGATGGCGGCCCCCGCCCTGATCGCCGCCCCTGCCGAAGCGGCCACCAAGGGCGAACTGACGGTTGAAGCCAATCAGGCCCTCAACAGCCTCTATGCCTCAAACCCGACCGCCAAGCTGATTGGCTCCAAGGCCAAGGCCATTCTGATTTTCCCGAATATCGTCAAGGCCGGTCTGGTCTTCGGCGGAGCTTACGGCGAAGGCGTGCTGATGCATTCAGGCAAGGCCGATTCTTATTATAACTCGTTCTCCGGTTCCTGGGGTCTTCAGGCCGGGGCGCAGTCCTACGGTTATGCCGTGTTCCTGATGAACGACAATGCCGTCAAATACATCCATGATACCCAAGGTTGGGAAATCGGTGTTGGTCCAACGGTTGTGATTGTCGATGAAGGTGTGGCGAAAAACCTGTCGACCTCGACGCTTAAGGACGATGCCTATGCCTTCACCTTCAATCAGCAAGGCCTGATGGCCGGTGTGACCATCGATGGCACCAAGATCTCCAAGATCAAAGAATAGCTTTCTTCCCTGAGTAGCGTTCCCCTTAAACTTAAAGCCCTCCGGAGATAATCCGGAGGGCTTTTTTTATCATCCAATATTACAGGGCCTACTTGATAACCGCGCAGGCGACACGCGCACCGGCACCGCCGATCGGTTGGGTGGTGTGATCGTCGGCATTGGCGTGAATGACCACGGCGGCGCCATCAGCATCGAGTAGCGCCGGACGGCCAGTCGCCCCCTTGACCGACACCAGGGTCGAATAGATTTCAGCCGTGGCCTTACCGTCTGTATTTGCAAAGATATTGGGCAGATCGCCGGAATCATTGGCCTCAGCGTTCAGCAGGCCGTGGGTAACCTTGGGCAGGCCGTGCTCATGGACGTGAGCCCCGGCATTGGTGAATTTCTCATCGCCGCAGTCGCCTTTTTCATGGAAGTGGATGCCGTGCCAGCCGGGGGTCAGGCCCGCAACTTCGATTTTCAGCACTACACCCTTGGGCGCGTCGATAACGGTCACGGTGCCGGAAATGCCGGTGCCTTTGAACTCACCAGAGTGGGTGTCGGCCAAAGCGGTCAGCGGGGCGGCGGTCAGGGCCACTGCTGTGGCGGCCAGCAGAAACTTGCGCATAATATTACCTTTCTTGTGTAAATCAGTTGGCCATAGAGATATGAGAATTATTATCAAAATACAATAAGTGTGACCGATAATGAAAAAGACCCGCCGGTGAGGGCGGGCTTTTATTCTCCTCCCTACAAAGTGGGAGGTGGCTGTGAGCACAGCGAATAGACGGAGGGGGAAGGTCTTGGAAAAGATACCCCTCCGTCTCGCCAACTCGACACCTCCCCATAGAATGGGGAGGAGAGTTCTTACTCAACCGCGACGACCACGACCGACTTAGCCGGGACATCGAGCGTCAGCTTGCCACCAGCGATCTTACCGCCCTTAAAGGATGTGGTGGTGACCACTTCCTTTTGACCGGGGATATTGTGGGCATCAAGCTTGGTCGCCGTCAGCACGTCGCCGGTGACCTTCTTGGCCTTGAGGGTGCCGAGATCAAGACTGATCTTATAGCCCTTATCGGCATCCATATTGGCCACGCCGACATAGGTCTTGCCGTCCTTGGCCTTAGCCGCCGAGACGTTAAAGGCCGGATAGGTTTTATCCTTACCGTCCTTATCCTTACCGGCGGTAAGTGTCGGGGCATTGACCTCAACCGGCAGCGGGGTCGCGTCCTGGAACGGCACATACATCTTATAGGCATAGTAGGTCGGCGTCAGGGCCATCTTTTCCTTATCGGTCAGGATCATGGCCTGAAGGACGTTGATGGTCTGGGCGATGTTGGTCATCTTCACGCGCTCAGTGTAGCGGTGAAAGATGTTGAAATTGGCGGCCGCCACAATGCCGTCACGGAGGGTGTTTTGCTGATAAAGGTGACCGGGATTGGTGCCTTTTTCCACGTCGTACCAGGTGCCCCATTCATCGACATAAAGGCCGATGCGCTTTTGCGGATCGTTCTTGTCCATGGCCGCGATGTGATCTTTCAGAATCTGATCCATCTGGGTCGTCTGGTAGAAGGTTGAGTTCCACTGCTCGACGGGAAAGTTGGTCGCCGGGCCTTTGGTGGTCCAATTATTGGTCGGCAGGGTGTAGTAGTGCAGCGAAATACCGTCCATGAACCGGCCGGCATTCTTGGTTAACACGTCCGTCCAGTTGACATCGTCGGCATTGGAGCCCGACGCGATGCGAAGTGCCGGATTGTCAGAGCCCTTATGGAAGAAGGCCGAGAAACGGCGATATTCATCGGCGTAATATTCCGGCGTCATATTGCCGCCGCAGCCCCAGCTTTCATTACCAATACCGATATAGGGCACTTTGAACGGCGCATCGCGGCCATTGGCGCGGCGCTCATTAGCCAGATCGTCAGTGCCGGGCGAGGTCATATATTCGATCCACTCACGCATTTCCTTGGGCGTGGACGAGCCGACATTGATTGAGATATAGGCTTCGGAGCCGACCTGCTCGACGAAGTCAAAGAATTCATGGGTGCCGAAGGCGTTGGTTTCCGGCGTGCCGCCCCACCAGTTGTTCTTGCGCGCCGGGCGTTTTGAGCGCTCACCGATGCCATCGCGCCAGTGATATTCGTCGGCGAAACAGCCACCGGGCCAGCGCACGACAGGCATTTTGATGGCTTTTAAGGCCGCGACCACATCATTACGGATGCCGCGGGTGTTAGGGATGGTTGAGTCTTCACCGACCCAGATGCCTTCATAGACGCCCAGGCCCAGGTGCTCGGAAAACTGACCATAGATATGGCGTGAAATCTGCGGGCCGGGTGCGTCGGCTTTCAGCGTCGCCTCGACCGTTTCGGTTTTGCTTTGGGCGGTTGCCATCAGGGGCGCAAAGGCCACCGTGGCGGTAAGGGCTGCCAGGGTTAGGGTTTTCAACATGGGTATCCTCTTTTGTTTTTATTGACGTTCAAATTTTGGCAGGGCCGGTGCGGAACACCCGCGCGTCGTAGACTGAGGTCCACTGATCGCGCTCGGCCTCAAAGCGCACCGTGATCTTTGATTTGCCTTGGGTTGCCGCGGCGGGCAGGGGGTAGGTCTTGGTGTTCATGGTGGTGGTCGGCTCACCTTCCAGCCGTTCGTGCACAAACGGCTGACCGTCGATCAGGATCTTGAAATCCTTATTGCGATCACGGCCCGCATAGGTGACCTGAAGAGTCAGATCACTAGGAGCTACTGCCATGTCGAATTGAAAATAGCCGCGGTTTATTATCCGGCCCCGCAGGCTGATATGACTGCTAGCCGCCGTATTGGGTGTGCCCACAAAATTATGATCTTTTTCCGGCTGTTGTTCGCCCAGTCGGATGTGATCAACGGTCGCCGCTCGAAACGCCGCACGAGCCTTAGCGTCAGCCTTATAGCCGACCTCAACCGTCTGCCATTCGGCAGGGGAAAACCTGCGGAAATAGACGGCGGTGCGGTTATTGTGCTGGGCGAAATAGGGCCGCAAGGTCAGGTCATCCGGGCGGCCTTTTTCGCCCAAACTATAGATGTGGTCGCCCGATGACGCTTTAAGTAAATTCTCAGCACTGTCGGCCACAATCGCTGGATCATAGCCTTCCCACGCCTCGCGCATCGGCCCCAGATCGGCGGCCAGTACCAGCGGGCCGCTCAAATAGGCCACCAGATTAGCATCATCCGGCATGGCCTCATGATAGGTCGTCATGGGCAGGGTCAGCGCAATGACATCGCCGGTTTTCAGGCCGGTCAAGGTGAGGTAGCCATCCTTGGGTGCGGTGGTCACCGCCTTGCCATTGACGCTCAGAGACGGTGATTTGGCCCATACCGGCACGCGCAGGGCAAGCTCAGGCGCGGCTTTTTTCGGGGCCTTCGTGACGCGGATCGATACGGTATCCTTTAGCGGAAAGGCCGTGTCCATATCGAGCTTAAAGCCCTTTTCGGCCCAGTTCAGGCTAGAGGCATAGTAGAGGTTGATGGCGACGCGGTTGCCCGACTTCCAGTAAATGCTTTCGCCGTGTTTCGAGTGGCTTTCCATGCCGGTGCCGACGCAACACCAGAAATCGTTTTCGGGGTCGGAGTACACCCGTCCAAAACCCGACACTAGCGGCGAGAAATAGCTGAACATGCCGGTGGCCGGGTCTTGCTGCGACATGATATGGTTAAGGTGGGCGCGCTCATAAAAATCGAAATAGCGTGCATCCCCTGACCAGCCATAAAGATGCCGCGTCAGGCGCAGCATGTTGTAGGTATTGCAGGCTTCGCAGGTCTGCTGATCCAGACGGGTCGATAACTGGCGCGGCAGGCCGAAATGCTCGTGATCGGAATTGCCACCGATGACGTAACTGTGGTCTTTGGTGACCGTTTCCCAGAAAAACAGCGCGGTTTTGGCGTGGTGGGGTTCGCGCGCCAGTTCATAGATACGGGCGGCGCCGACGATCTTGGGGATTTGCGTGTTGGCGTGCTTGCCGTTCAGTTCGTCGCGTCCCTGCGCCAGTGGATCGAGCACCGCTTTGTGGCATAGGCGCTGTGATAAGGTTAGCCAGCGCTTATCGCCCGTGCGGGCATATAGCTCGGCGTAGGATTCGTTGATCCCCCCATGCTCAGCGCGCAGGATTTCCTGCACTTGATCATCGCTTAAGCCCTCAATGATCTTACCGAAATAGTCGCCCAGGCCGATGGCGACCTTGAGCGACGCCGCATCGTTGCAGTATTTATGGGTATCCAAGGCACCGGCAAACACCTTGTGATAGGTATAGATTGGCACCCAGCCGCCGTTGAGATCAAAGCCCGACGTGCGGATATCGCCGGCTCTCAATTCCTCATAGACGACCTTGCCATCTACAGTCTGGCCGTTGCGGCCAACCGTTGTGCCGCCCGCATAACCATCACCCTGTTTAGCCTGAACCTCAGTGAGTTCGCGGGTGATATAGAGGGCGCGGGTTTTAAGGCGTTCATCGCCGGTTTGGGCGTACATTAGAGAACAGGCAGAATAGTAATGCCCAAGGCAGTGGCCAGCGATATCAAGCGCTTCCCAGCCGCCGTAAAGTGCGCCCTTGGGTTCAAGCCCCGCACCTTTACGGAAGTTATGCAGCAGACGGTCGGGTTCCAGAGCCAGCAGATATTTTTGGTTAGCCTCAATCGATGTCAGGAAGATCGACGGCTTTAGCCGCACCGCACTGAGCGGGAAGGGCTCATAGCTTGCCGATTTCGGCTGGGCACGACTGGGTGTGCTTAAGCCCGCCCCCGCAAAAGCGGTCGCGGTAAACAGTGTTGCGCGTCGTGAAAACGTGAACATACCTTCTCCCTGATCCGATGCGTTTTATAACGCTATTATTTGTCGGACATAATCGCGATATTTTCGGCAGGGTCAAGCCTGAAGCCTGTATTTTTCAGCTATTGGCCGCATAGGTTTTAAGGCCATCAACCAGCGCATCGAACATGACCCGGCAACGCGGCGTCGATTTCAGGTTTTCGTGCATGACCACATAGGTTGGCAATGTCAGGGTAAGGCCCGGTACGACCCGCACAAGACCTGAGTGATAGGCAAGGCCTGTCTGGCAAAAGCCGATGCCAAAACCCGCTTCGATCATCGAGAGTTGCGCCACATCGCTGTCTGAGCGGAAGGTAAAGTCGATGTCGAGATCGGGCAGGCGCTGTTTCATAGCGCGGATGGCCGCCGTTTCAGTATCATAGCCGACCGTGCTGTGGTCTCTAAGGTCGCGTGCCGTCAGAGGCGTGCCGTAGCGTTCCAGATAGTCTGCGCGGGCATAAAGGCCAAGCGTAATGATGCCGACCTTTTGCACCACCAACGCCTCTTGCTTTGGCTCAAACATGCGTACGGCAATATCGGCGTCACGTCTCAACATATCGGCGGGCGCATTGGATAGCGATAGCTCAATGGCAATGTCTTGGTGGCGATGATGCAGATCAGACAATATCGGGGGCAGCACGCGGACGCCTATTATCTCGCTGGCCGAGATGCGTACCGTGCCCGACAGGGTGTCACCCTGGGCTGAAGCCGCCCGTTTCAAAGCGGCCGCCGAGGACAGCATGGCCACCGCATAGGGTTCCAGCGTGCGCGCCGCTTCGGTCGGGGTCAGGCCGTGCTGAGAGCGGGTGAACAATTGATAACCTACCGCGTCTTCCAAAGCATCCATATGCCGCCCGACCGTCGGTTGGGCCAACCCCAGTGCGCGGGCGGCCCCCGATAGCGACCCCTCGGTCAGCACGCTTAAAAAGGTGCGGTAGATGTCCCAGCTTATGTCCATGCAAAAATGTATAGCATAAGCACATAATCATGCAATTTTATTGATTCGTTAAACCCGTCATAGTGGCGCTATCAAACATGGAGAGATCACGATGACCACGCAAAACATAGCCTTGGTATTGGGTGCCACCGGCGGTATCGGTGGGGAAATGGCCCGCACCTTACTGGCCCGCGGCTGGCAGGTTCGGGCGCTGCACCGGACGCGTTCAGGCAAAGACGAAGGTATCGACTGGATCAAAGGCGATGCCATGATCGCTAGTGATGTCAGGGCGGCGGCGCAAGGTGTGGCCGTTATTGTCCATGCCGTTAATCCACCGGGCTATAAAAACTGGGGCAAGCTGGTCTTGCCGATGATCGACAACACCATTGAGGCTGCCCGTGCCACGGGGGCGCGGATAATTTTGCCGGGGACGGTCTATAATTTCGGCCCTGATGTCCTGCCCAATATTCTTGAAACTTCAACGCAGAACCCCATCACGGCCAAGGGCAAAATCCGCGCCGAGATGGAGCGGCGTTTGCGAATGGCCAGTCAGCACGGCCTCAAGGTGCTGATCGTGCGGGCCGGGGATTTCTTTGGGCCGAGCGCCGGCAATAGCTGGTTCGCCCAGGCGATGGCGAAGCCGGGTGCGCCGGTCACCGCCATCACCTATCCCGGCAAAAAGGGTGTCGGTCATCAGTGGACCTACCTTCCGGATATGGCCGAAACGGTCATGCGCTTGATTGAAACTGACGCGCTGGAACCCTTTTCGGTCTTTCATATGAAAGGCCATTGGGATGCGGATGGCACGCAGATGATTGCCGCCATCCGTCGTGTGGTGGGTAAGCCTAACCTGCCGGTCAAAAAGTTTCCGTGGAAGCTGATGAAGCTATTGGTGCCGTTTGTGGTGATGTTTCGGGAGCTACGCGAAATGCGCTACCTGTGGAAGGTGCCGGTCTATATGTCGAATGACCGGTTGGTGGCGGCTTTGGGCGCAGAACCGCACACCCCGCTGGATCAGGCGGTGCGTAGCGCCCTGATTGGCCAAGGGTGTCTGCGTGAATAATTCGCGAAAAAGGCACAAAGGGTTTGCACTTATGCGGCTGAGGTCATAGGACAAATTCCGTGTTTTTTGCGGAGTGCGAACTATGGGCAAGGGCTTGTTTGGCGGGCTGTTCGGATCGAAAACATCGAATAAGCCGCCCCAAAAACCAGCAACCAAGACATTTGAGGCTGAACCGCCGCCCGTAGCCACGCCCGCGACCCCCGACCCAACCGTTCAAGAGGCCCCCAAGATGACCAAAACCACCCGCACCGAGACCGATACCTTTGGCCCGATCGAGGTTGATAATTCGAAATACTGGGGCGCTCAGGCCCAGCGCTCGCTTGGCAACTTCAAGATCGGTTGGGAAAAGCAACCTTTGCCGGTGGTGCGGGCGTTAGGGATTGTTAAGCGTGCGGCGGCGGAGACCAATATGGCGCTGGGCAAGCTTGATCCGGCTATCGGCAATGCCGTGATTGCTGCCGCCAACGAAGTGATCGAGGGTAAGCTCGATGAGCATTTTCCGCTGGTGGTGTGGCAGACGGGGTCGGGTACCCAGTCGAACATGAACGCCAACGAAGTCATCTCCAACCGCGCCATTGAAATGCTGGGCGGCGAGATGGGCACCAAAAAGCCCGTCCACCCCAATGACCACGTCAACATGTCGCAATCGTCGAACGATACCTATCCGACCGCCATGCATGTGGCCTGTGCCGAAGAGATCGTCCACCGCCTGCTGCCGGCGCTTCAGACCCTGCGCAATGCCCTGAACGATAAGGCTGAGGCCTGGAAAGACATTATCAAGATCGGCCGTACTCACACTCAGGACGCGACTCCGCTGACCTTGGGGCAGGAGTTCGGCGGCTACACCCAGCAACTGACCAACGGCATTGAGCGCATTTCGCAAACCCTGCCCAAGCTGATGCAACTGGCCCAGGGTGGCACCGCGGTCGGAACCGGCCTCAATGCCCCGATCGGATTTGCCGAGGGCGTGGCTGACCGGATCGCCGCTATTACTGGCCTTGGCTTCACGACCGCGCCGAACAAGTTTGAGGCTCTGGCGGCGCATGACGCGATGGTGTTCAGCCACGGCGCCATCAATACGGTCGCGGCATCCCTGTTTAAAATCGCCAACGATATCCGCTTCTTAGGCTCCGGCCCGCGCGCAGGCTTAGGCGAACTGGCACTGCCGGAAAATGAGCCGGGGTCGTCGATCATGCCGGGCAAGGTCAACCCGACCCAGTGCGAAGCGATGACGCAGGTGTGCGTGCAGATCTTTGGCAACAATGCCGCCTTGACGTTCGCCGGTTCGCAAGGCCATTTTGAACTCAACGTCTATAATCCGGTCATGGCCTATAATTTCCTGCAAAGCGTGCGTCTGCTGGCCGATGCGGCGGTGTCGTTCACTGATAACTGCGTGGTCGGCATTGAGCCGCGCATCGACAACATCAAAAAGGGCGTTGAAAACTCACTGATGCTGGTCACGGCGCTGAATGGCAAACTCGGCTACGATGCTTGCGCCAAGATCGCTAAGACCGCCCACAAAAACGGCACGACCCTGCGCGAAGAAGCCGTCGGCGGCGGCTACCTGACCAACGAAGAATTTGACCAGTTCGTCCGCCCTGAAAACATGGTCTCGCCGGGTTAAGAGGCGCTCTGTACAATTAGGCGGGAAAAGGGCTATGTTCCGAAAGGGAGCATAGCCTTTTCTTTGGGGGATGATATGGCGCGGTATGTCGATACGGCTTTGAGTGCGGGGGAACCCATTCTGTATGACGCCAAGGTGCACTGGGCGGTGTTTCTGGAACCGTTCACCAAATGGATCGGCACGGCGGTATTTCTGGCCATTGTCTGGACGTTTATCGGGGTGCTCATTGTCGGTGATTTAAGCGAAAATCTGGCCGATGAGCGGGCGACGCAGGCGCTGGGGTGGTTAAGCGCCTTGTCCTTCACCCACATCGTTATATTGATCGCCATTTTGATCGGGGTGCAGAGCCTGATCAAGGCACTGATCTATTACTATAATTCCGACTTTGTGCTGACCGACCGGCGGGTGATTTCAAAGTTCGGCCTGCTTAGCCGCACGACCAGCGAACAAAGATTGTCCAAGGTCGAGTCGATCCATGTCTATCAAAGCTTTCTGGGCCGGCTGCTCAACTACGGCACGGTGACCGTCACCGGCACCGGCTCATCGGCCACCAAGTTTGGGCCGATGGCCGATCCGATCGCCTGCAAGCGCGCCATCGAGACCCAGCTTGATCTGGTCAAATCGGATGCCGGTTAAGCCATCAAGGTCTCAACCGTGGCCTCATCGACCGGATCGAAGCTGTCGATCTGGGCACGGTGCCATTGCTTCATCAGCCACTCGCGCGCGGTTCCGTTTAGCAGCGATCCCGGTTCGACATGGTGATAGGCGACATCGCCGCGCACCACTTCTCCAGTTGTGGCGCGCACATGCAGGTGCCAGGGCTTGAGCTCACGCGGATGGTTCAGTCCGGCGGCTTCCAGCATCTGAGCCAGGGCCTTGAGCGTATTGCGATGGTAATTTTCGACTCTTGGGGCCTTATCCGAGACCACCAGTGCCCGCTGGCGGAGCTTTGATTGGGTGGCGACCCCTGTAGGGCAGTGGTTCGTGTGACATGACCGGGCCTGAATACAGCCCGCGGCGAACATAAAGGCGCGCGCCGACATGACAAAATCCGCCCCCAGAGCGTGGGCCCGGCAAAAGTCAAAGGCCGAGACAATCTTACCCGATGCGCCAATCCGGACCTGATCACGCAGGCCCGCCCCGACTAAAGCATTGTGAACAAAGCTCAGACCCTCGACCAGCGGCAGGCCGACATGGTTGGCCAACTCCACGGGCGCCGCGCCGGTGCCGCCTTCGCCGCCGTCGATCGTTATAAAGTCAGGCATAACGCCGGTGGCCAGCATCGCCTTGACCAGGGCCAGAAACTCAGACCGGTGACCGACGGCCAGTTTGAGGCCCACGGGCTTGCCGCCGGACAGATCCCTTAGGTAAGCGATAAAGCGCATCATCTCACGCGGGGTCGCAAATTCCGGATGGGCCGCCGGCGATACGCAGTCTTTTGTGCGGTCGATCAGACGGGTGCGGGCGATTTCTGCGGTGATCTTGTTTTTGGGCAGAACCCCGCCGTGGCCGGGTTTGGCGCCCTGACTGAGCTTGAGTTCGATCATCTTGACCTGATCCAGGGCGGCGGTTTTGGCAAAAATGTCCGGGTCGAACCGTCCCGCCTTGGTGCGGCAGCCGAAATAGCCCGAGGCGATCTGCCAGATCAGATCTCCGCCATATTTGGTGTGGTATTTCGAGATCGCCCCTTCGCCGGTATTATGGGCAAACCCGCCCTTCTTAGCCCCCTTATTGAAGGCCATGATGGCGTTGGCGGATACCGCGCCAAAACTTGTGCCGGAGATATTCAGGACGGAGGCGGCATAGGGCTTAAGGCAGTCACGGCCGCCAATGTGGATACGAAAATCGGGATTTATGATTTTCGATGGCCGCATGGAATGGGAAATCCAGCCATAGCCTATGGCATTGACATCGCGGATCGTGCCGAACGGTTGTTTGTCTGACACATTCTTGGCGCGGCGATAAACCAGAGCCCGCTGCTCACGGGAAAAGGGCAGAGGATCGCGGTCATCCTCTATCATATACTGGCGTATTTCGGGCCGGAGCGCTTCGAGGATAAACCGAAAGTGGCCGATAATCGGATAGTTGCGCAGGATCGCGTGAGACGACTGTATAAGATCGCCGATCCCGATGAGGCTTAGCGGGGCCAGCACAATCAGCGGCCACAGAAATTCGGGGCGCAGATAATAGCCTGCGGCGGCGCTGGCCAGTGTCAGAACCAGACACAGTTGCAGAATGAAAAACCTCGATAAGCCCATATGCCCGCGCCCCCCCGGATATTATCCGTGGACGTTAACAAACCTATGCGACCCTTGTTTGACAGTCTTAAGGGGCACCCGGTTGCGCCGCCAAAAAGCTCGGGCTTTGACTATGGCCCAACGCGGACTGAGCCTGAGCCGATCACACGCTTATTGACGCTGCCGGTGACGCGGCCAAGGCGGACATCGCCGGAGCCTGCGATGGAGGCTTCGACATCGCCCGCCGTGCCGCCAAACTGCACGTCGCCCGATCCGGCCAGGCTGATGGTGACGCGCGGGGCATTGCCGTCCCGGAGGGTAAAACTGCCTGAACCGGCACCGGCGATATCGACATCGCCATTGACCCGGTTGATGGTCGAGCTACCGGAACCAGAGGTTTTGATCGACAGGTCTCCGCCGATATCACCCAGATCGAGATCGCCAGACCCGGCATTGACGGCATGGGTGCGACCGCGGATGGCACCGACCTTAATCTGGCCGGACCCGGAACCCGCGATGTCCGCCTCTGAGGCCGAGGCGACCTTGATATCGCCGGAGCCGGAGTTGGCCAGATTAAGCTTGCCCGCCACGGGTGCGGCCTGCCACGATCCACAACCGGACAGCGCCAGCTTAAGCGTGCGGCTTTGGCCGATGTCACCAAAGGTCGGGCTGGCCGCCGACAGCTTCACATCGCGCGGGGTGCGGACATGAATGACTGGCAGATCATCATAGCGAACAGTGCCGACACCGCTGATTTTGACATCGCGGCCGCAGCCCTTGATCTTATGAGCCAATTGCCCGCTGACGATCAGCTTGTCGCCTCTGACAGTGACGGTAATTTTCGGCAGGTTAGGGTTGTTTTTGACCTTAAGATCAATGTCCGTCCGGTCTTCGGGAGTGACGATGACGCGGGCGGCCATGTGTTTAAGTTCAAGCTGGTTGGCGGCTTCGGCGCGGGCGCTGAGGGCGCAGACCGCCACAATCGGCGTAGCGAGAAAGAGGGCGGTCAGGGTGGCTGTGCGCATCGTGTTCACTCCCAAGGGTCAGAGATTAGCCGTTACGGTCAGCAGTGGCGGTGGCACCGTAAAGCGCGCGCTCAGAAGCTGGTTGCGGGCTGATGGTGACCAGCGAAAAGGCAAGAGCCAGAGCGGCAAACGAAAAGATAAACGGAGAGATAGGGGTGGTCATTTTAAACATCCTTGAGGTTGGGGAGCGCATTCCGAAAAGTGTGAAGCGGTTTTCGGATTAAATGCGCGTCAAAAAATTTAAGGTACGAAAGTGAAGCGGGTTTGCTTCGGAACTGACCCCTAAATGGCGCAAGGATGGTTTGGTTTCAAATTAAATGGATGTCATGACGCCGATTTAATATATTAAACAAAATCAATGTGTTAATATGAATTTTCTGTAATGTTTGTATCGCGAACAAGCCATTGACACTTAAGCAAAAAGTCCTCTGCTACGCGCAAAACTTAAGAACAGATCGCCCCACTTGGCCTTGGTGGAGTTCAGGCCATAGCCGTGGCCACCTTCGGCAAACAGATGGGTTTCGACCTTAATGCCGTGGGTTTTGAGCGCTTCCCGTAGCAAAAGCGCATTGGCGACCGGCACTGTGCCGTCATCTTCGCTATGGGCGATGAAAGCGGGCGGGGTGGCGGGGCTTACCTGTTTGTCGGTCGAAAACTGATTTACCATGTCTTCAGTCGGGGCCGCGCCCAACAGGTTGATGCGCGATCCGCCGTGCGAGATACCGGCTGCCATCGAAATCACCGGGTAGATGGGCGCAAACAGGGTGGGGCGTGCGCTTAAACTATCGGCAGTATCGACGGCGTCATAAGCCTTATGGTCAAACAGGGTCGCCAGTGACGCACACAGATGGCCCCCCGCGCTAAAGCCGATCACCCCCGTCCGGTCCGGATCAATGCCGTAGCTGGCATGGTGATGGCGGATGAGCCTTAGTGCCCGTTGGGCATCGGCCAGCGGTGTCAGATGAGGTGTCGCCCAGCCTTCGGCGGGCAGGCGGTAGGTCAGGATAAAGGCCGCCACCCCATGGGCCGCCAGCCAGCGGGCGATCTCATGGCCTTCGTTATCAATTGACACAAAGCGGTAGCCGCCGCCGGGAATGACCAGCATGGCGGCGCCATTAGGCTTTTGCGGGCGATAGATGGTCAGGCGCGGCTGAGACACTCCGGTGACAAAGCGTTTGGTGTTGCCGGACGGGGGTGAGACTTCCTGACGGGCCGGATTGAGGTCACCTGCTGGATCCTTGGGCCACAAGGGCATAACTTCGGTGCTGTCCTGAAACGCGGCGGGCGTCTGAGAATTTACGGTCAGCGGCAGGGCCGCCAAAAGGCCTGCACTTAAGATATGGCGGCGATCAATCGGCATGAACTGTCCCTAACTATATTATAATGCAGGGACTTTGGCCGAGCGCTCAGCGTTTTTCAACCACCATTTTACCGACCGGTGCCAGGGCAAGCTGTGCCAGTTGCAGATCCTTAAACGCAAACGGCAGGCCGATTATGGTAATGGCCTCACCAATCGCAGTGATCAGGTGAGCCAGCGCAATATACCAGCCCGCAAAGACGAACCATATAATATTGAGAAACAACCCGACGGCACCGGTGCCGATATCGGTGCGGCCGGTGTGGTCATCGCGGTCAACAATTTCCTTACCGAACGGCCAGAAGGCAAAGCCTGCAATGCGCCAGGCCGAAAAGGCCCACGGCAGGCCGACAATGGTTATGGCCAGAAAGAACCCGCCCAGCAGCCACAAACAGCCGCAGATGAAACCGCCGAAGATGAACCAGAGCAGGTTAAGTAGTAATCTCATGAGGGGGCTCTCTGCGGGATAAGGCGGTTGGCACCGGATACCGGGACTATAGGGTAAAGGCCGCCGTAATCACGTTAAATTTCATTTATGCGGTCACGGCGGCAGCGTATAATTAAACGTATAAAATATTAGTCAAGGTTTGAGTGTAGTCTGTCGATCTACTTGAGGCCTGAGTTGCCGAAGGGGTAGGCCTATGCGGCAACCGCGCTTAAATACCGCCGGACGGTAAGATGGTCACATGAACTGGTTTCGTTTTTAAGTATAAAACCGATATCGCGCTCTGATTCGCAGATCGAAAGTCAGTTTTTAAAGCCTTTGTAGTAATGAGAGTAGTTATCATGTCAGATGTTGTAAGCCTAAGCAAAGCTCGAAAAGCGAAAAACAAGGCTAAAAAGCAAAAACAGGCGGTTGAAAACCGTATAATATTTGGAACTTCAACCAAAATTAGAAAGCTTGAAATAAAAAAGGCAGATATAGAGTCGAAAAAACTGGAACAGAGATTGCTAAGCACACCGGATGGTAATAAAAAGGACGAGTGTTAAACAATAAAAGCCATCCTCTAAGTAGCCTTTGCGGGAATGGTCTTATAATACCGTGGATTATGATGAATAAATGTACCTCATCCAAGTACAGTATAAACCCTAAAAAAACATACGCTGTCGTGGAAAGACGCCGTGAAGTTGGAGGAACCTCATGCCTGGTTTAAAAAAACGCTCTGTTAATCTTGCCGGACACGCCACGTCGGTGGCGCTGGAGCCGGAGTTCTGGACGGTGCTTGAGGATATGTCCAAAGAGCGCAGGGTTAGTCTGGCGGCTTTGATTGCCGACCTCGATTCCCGGCGCGGTGAATCGCTTCTGGCATCATTTTGCCGGTTGTCGGCGCTTGCCTTTGTGCAGGCTAAAGCGGGCGGTGCGAAGAAAAAGAAAGCCTGATCTGCAAACGCTTTTTTACCTCATGTTAGTTTCTTAAAAAAACTGACATGAGGGAAGGTTTGCGCTGTGTGGGCATAAACGGCGATATGATTTGGATCGCGGTTGAAAATCGGCTTATGATGCGAACAAAACGTGACTCGCGCGCTGTTATGGTGCGTCTGTTCTACCGCATCGGCTTTGGAAGTCTCCTGAGCCCTAAGCTATGGTTCATACATGAGTGCAATCCCTATAAGCGTTCAGGCATCAAGCCATCTTGGCGTATCCGCGCCGGATTATCTGAGCGGTCTCAACCCCGAACAGTCTAAGGCTGTGCGCACGGTGACCGGGCCGGTGCTGGTGCTGGCGGGGGCGGGCACAGGCAAGACGCGCGTGCTGACGACTCGGATCGCGCATATTTTGCGTCAGGGGTTGGCGCGACCGTCTGAGATCCTGTGCGTCACCTTTACCAATAAGGCGGCGCGCGAAATGCGTGAACGGGCCGAGCGTCTGATCGGGCCCGCAGCAACCGGACTTTATAATCTGGGCACGTTCCATTCGATCGCCGCCCAGATTCTGCGCCGCCATGCCGAACTGGTGGGCCTGAAATCGACCTTTACCATCCTTGATGACGATGATCAGGTGCGTCTGCTGAAACAGATCATCGAAGGCCGCCGGATCGACACCAAGCGCTTTCCGCCCAAGACCCTGGCGCACTTCATTGATCAGTGGAAGAACAAGGGCCTGCTGCCGGATCAGGTTGCCAAGCTGAACGATGCCAAAAAAGGTGACGAAGGTGCTGATTTCGCGTTCGGCAAGGGCGCTGAGATATACGCCGAATATCAGGATCGCCTGCGCGTGCTCAATGCCTGCGATTTCGGCGATCTGTTGCTCCACACCCTCAAGATTTTCACGCAGTATCATGAGGTTCTGGCCCAGTATCACGCTCGCTTTAAGTACATTCTGGTCGATGAATATCAGGACACCAATGTCGCCCAGTATCTGTGGCTGCGGATACTAACCAATGCGGATCGTAACCTGTGCTGCGTCGGGGATGACGATCAGTCGATCTATGGCTGGCGCGGGGCGGAAGTCGATAATATCCTGAAATTCGAGCGCGATTATCCGGGCGCCGAAGTCATCAGGCTGGAGCGAAACTACCGCTCGACTAAGCACATCCTGGGGGCCGCTGCGGGGCTGATCAAGGCCAATAGCGCGCGTCTGGGCAAGACCCTGTGGACCGAAGATCAGGCGGGTAAAAAAGTCTTGGTGCAGGGCATCTGGGATTCGGCGGCTGAGGCCCAGTGGGTGTCGGAAGATATCGAAAAACAGAAAAAATCCGGCCGTGCCTATCAGGACATGGCCGTGCTGGTGCGGGCGTCGTTTCAGATGCGGGCCTTTGAAGAACGCTTCCTGATGCTGCAAATCCCCTATGTGGTCATCGGCGGGCCGCGCTTTTTCGAACGGGCGGAAATCCGTGACGCGATTGCGTATCTTAGGCTGATCCAGTCCCCGGACGACGATCTGGCGTTTGAGCGCATCATCAATGTGCCTAAGCGCGGCATTGGCGATGCGACGGTGCAAAAGCTGTTAATGCAGGCACGGCTGGCGGGCCAAAGCGTGATGGCCGCCGTGCGCGACCTGATCGACACTGATGAATTGCCGACGCGCGCCCGCAACCCCCTCACAGCCTTTGTGCGCGACTATGACCGTTGGCGTGAACTGGCCAAGACCATCAAGCATGACATGCTGCTCGATACCGTCCTGACCGATGCCAGCTATTATGACATGCACCGCGCCGATAAGGTGTCGGGTCAATCGCGGCTGGATAACCTCAAGGAAATGGTCAATTCGATGGCCGATTTCGAGGATCTGGGCGCGTACCTGGAGCATGTGGCTTTGGTCATGGAGCTTGAGCGCGATGCCGGGGCCAATTCGGTCAAGATCATGACCCTGCACGGCGCCAAGGGGCTGGAGTTTCCGGTGGTCTACCTGCCGGGCTGGGAAGAGGGCATCTTCCCGTCGCAGCGCTCAATGGACGAAAGCGGCCTGCGCGGGCTGGAGGAGGAGCGCCGGCTGGCCTATGTCGGCATCACCCGCGCTCGTGAGGAGGCCCGCATCAGTTTTGTGGCTAACCGGCAGGTCTATGGCCGCTGGACCTCGCAACTGCCGTCGCGCTTTATTGATGAAATGCCGATTGAGCATGTCGAGGCCGTGTCCCAGACCGGCTACGCCCAGGCCGGTTGGACCTCGCAGGAATCGCGCTGGGATCGCGCCGGGTATCAGCCCAACTACACCAAGCGCGAAGACCCTAAGGCGTTTGGCGGCAACCTATCGGGCGTCGATATGAGCCGTTTAGAATCGCGGCCCCACCGGCCATCAGCCCCCGCCAAGCCGCAACCGTCCAAGGGCTTGCCAGTGGGGACGCGGGTCTTCCACGTCAAGTTCGGCTATGGCGAGGTTAAGGAAACCGAGGGTAACAAACTGATTGTGCGCTTTGAGACGGGCGATAAAAAGGTCATGGACAGCTTTGTGGAAAAGGCGTGAGTATGAAGATGTGGGGGATGGGCTTAATCGCCCTGATAATGGCGAGTGGTGCACACGCCGCGGACTGGAAGCCGCTCGATGCCGACAATACGCTGGTGGTCGATACATCCAAAGGGCGAGTGATTATCGCCCTGTCGCCCGAAATGGCCCCACAGGCGGCCGAACGCATCAAGACCCTAACGCGTCGCGGGTTCTATGACGGGCTGCTGTTCCACCGGGTCATCCCGCAATTTGTGGTTCAAACCGGTAATCCCAACAATAAGGATGGCGGCAAAAGCGACCTGCCGAACCTTGCGCTGGAGTCCGTATTTAATCTGAAAACCACGCCGCATTATACCGCTGCGCGGCCTGTGACCGGTGCGGTCGGCTTTATTGGGGCGACCCCGTTTGCCTCGACCGATGACTATCATATCAAGACCGGCACCGTTCGGGCCTGGGGGACGCACTGCGCGGGTGTGGTCGGTATGGGGCGCGATGATGAGCCCAAGAACTCAGCCAATAGTGAGCTTTATATTACCCTGTCGGACGTGTCGCGGTTGGATCGGGATTATACCGTCGTCGGGCGCGTGGTGTCTGGTTTTGAGATCGTGAAAGCCCTGAACGCCGGAGAGCCGCCCACAGCGCCGGATGCGATGACGCGGGTCAGGGTGCTGGCGGATATAGCGGCAACAGAGCGGCCCAAGCTTGAAGTTATGGATGT
Organism: Asticcacaulis sp. SL142; assembly: GCF_026625745.1. Classification (NCBI taxonomy): domain Bacteria; kingdom Pseudomonadati; phylum Pseudomonadota; class Alphaproteobacteria; order Caulobacterales; family Caulobacteraceae; genus Asticcacaulis; species Asticcacaulis sp. SL142. Next base: position 3,357,670 of record NZ_CP113061.1, read on the forward strand.
ATCCGGGGCTGCGTTCGCGGCGCATGTCAAAGCGAAACGGAATGAGCGCGGTGCGGATTTTTCAGTGTGCGACATCACAGTTCCGGTAAGAGCTGTGCGATGAACGCAGATGGCTGGATCGCTTCGGGAAAAGTGCGGGCGCGGGAGACTGAGGAAGGGATTGAAATCCTGATCGACGGTCTCACCACGCAGGGGCGCTATTATAAGCCGCTGGTCTATGAGTTTTTCCGCAAAGAATGGAGAGGGGCGCGTCCGGCTTATGGCGATTACGGCGTCGAGATCCGCATGGAGCACATCGGCGATCCGCCGTGGATGGACCTCGATAATCTCGCCAAGGCTTTGCTGGATGCCATCAAAGGCTTTGTGTTTCACGACGACAGTCAGGTGGCCCGGCTTTTGGTCGAACGCCATGAGGGCGAGCGCGAACAGATTCATATCAAGGTTTATGCGTTGAAAAGATAAAGCCAAATTCAGATGCAGGGCTGCCCCCCAAGTCTGAATATTTAGTCTGAATTTGACGATATTGATGAACCACATCAAAGTATTTTTGGCTTTAGCCAAACAACTTTGATGTGAAATTCATTAGCTCCACCAGGTCAGAGCGCCCCACATGACGAGGACAAGGCTGTAAAGCGCCCAGAACGCCATCAGAGCTGTGTGGCCGATTTTCTGCGTCAGGCTCCAGCCATCGGTATAGTATTGCGCGTCCTGCCACACCCAGAACATCAGGGCGAACTGTAGTGCCGTGCCAAGCGCGGCCAGAAACGCCAGACCTGACGCCATGCGCACCATGCCGCTCGGCCAGTTGATAAACAGACTGGACGGATCAGACCCCAGCCCCGCCCGCCAGTCGCTGAACGCCCAGATGGCCAGCAGCCACATAAACGCAATGGTATAGGACAGCCACGCCGCCCGCGTCTGGGCTTCGGTCGGATTGTTCTGATGGTGCTGGCGCGTCAAACCGACCAGCACGACCAGGCAACTGACCAGCACCAGCTTAGTAAAGCCGCCCAGGGTCTGCGGGTTATGCACCCAGCCGATGCGCTCATAGCGCGTCATATTTGATGAGGTCTCAAAGGCTACCGCCTTACCGCCTTCGGGCTTAAACGCCACCCGCAGGCTGCCGGAATTCAGGCCGGTGCCGGAATTGCCGCGGTCTTCGGGCAGGAAAAAGCCGGAGGTGCCTGCCGGCACATAGGCGGCCATGCCGTCGCCGGACGACAGGATCATGCGGCCGTTGGTGTCAAAATCCACATCGACCGTATTGATCAGGCGGGTGATAGCGCCTTCTAGGCCGCTGTAGGCGCGGCGGGTCGAGGCATACTGACCGGCAATGGCATCGTAATAGGCGCGGTGACTGCCGTAGCTCATGTCGCTGCCAGGACGAAGCGGCGCCGGGTTCGGGCTTTCGCCCTTAAGGTGCGCCAGCAGCAGGTCGGGATAGGCTTCGGTCAGGGCCTCACCGGTCTGGGTGTTGGCGGCGACATAGATGCCGATATCCAGTTCCGGCACCAGAATCATATTGGCATTGAACCACAGGGTAGCCCCACCGTGGCCATAGGTCATAACGCCGGAGGGATGCTCACGCATCACAAAGCCTGACGCCCAGCCATTATAGCCCTTGGGCAGTTTCAGCAGCGGACTGCGGAAGGCATTGGCCGATGACGGGCCAAATATCTGCACGCCGTCCAGTTGGCCATTGCCGAGCAGCAGCGCCATGTAGCGCGACATATCGGCGGCGGTTGATGAGGCCCCGAGCGCCCCGGACATGGCGATGCTGTGGTCAAAGGGCTCAGTCTGCCAGGTGGCGCCGTCCCACAAAAAGCCGCTTGATAACTTCGCCGCCAGATCGCGGCTCATCGGCGTGGGCAGTTCGCTTAAGGAGGTCTGCGGATCGTAGGGCTCACGCAGGGTCGTGTGATTAAGGCCGAGCGGCTTGAAGATGCGGGCTTCCATCAGGCCGGGGACATCGCGCGCTTTTGAGGTCTGCACGACCGTCATGGCCGCCAACGCCGCCCCGAAATTGGAATAGCTGGAGAACTGGCCGCGATCGCGCACCCGCATCGGCGTATGACGGCGCAGATAGGAATCGGTGCCCTGAAGATGGGTTGGGTCAAGCTGGAACAGGTGTCCAAGGCTGGTGTCCTCATAGCCAGTGGTGTGGGCCATCAGGTCGCGCATACGCAGCGGCTTGTAGCGGCGATCCTCACGGTAGATATCCGGCGGCAGGTAATCGGCGATGGGGCCGTCAAGCTTTATGCGCCCGGCCTCAATCTCCTGTCGGGCCACGATCCAGGTGAAGGTCTTGGTGATCGAGCCTATGCGAAACAGGCTGGTATAGCCGTTGGTCGCGCGGGCCGGGGACAGGCGGTCATAGCCGTAGCCCTTGATCAGCAGGGGTTTGCCGCCCTGAACAATGGCCACGGTCGTGCCGAGCACATGATCGCGTTTCATCAGGGCGGGAATAACGCTGTCGGTGAAGGCTTCGATATCGGCGGCACTGGCGGGCACTGCGCTGGCAACGGGAAGGTCTGGTGCAGGCGTTGTGGCCGGTTTGGGGCGTGGTGCCACTTTCGGCGCAGGCTTAGCCTGAGCGGGTGGAGTAATTGGCGGTGCCGAGGCTTCCGCAGGGGGCGGCGCGGTTTCAGACGGCGGTGCCGCGGTTGCCTGTAGACCCATCAGGCCGAAAACCAGACCTGCCAGCGCACCGCACAGGCCGGGGGTTTTTGAAAGGCGGGGCAAAAAACCAGAGGGCATAGGCGCGGGCATTTTTATTTTTTAACTTAAGGATAGAGGCTATTTTTTCCGGAACTGATCGAGGGAAACGACCTTCGGGCCAGCGTCTTCGGGCAGGGGATCGGGTTTATCGATGTTGGCCATCGGCGTGATGCTGAGATCTTGGCTTAGATCGTCCTCGTCTTCATCGCCTTCAACGACGTCGAATTCGAGAATGAACTGCACGCTGGGGTCATAAAAACGCGTGATCGCGGTATAGGGCACCACCAAAACCTTGGGCGCGCCGCCAAAGCTCAAGGTCACCGTAAACAGGTTTTCCAGCACCTTAAGGTCGCGGAACTGATGTTGCAGCACGATGGTGATATCATGGGGATACTTAGCCAGCAGATCGGCAGGCACCTGAACGCCCTCAAAACGGGTCAGGAAGGTGACATAGAAATGATGTTCGCCGGGCAGGCCTTCGGGCGTGGTCGCGCGGGTCAGCGCTGAGCGGATTACGCCTCTCAGGGCCGTCTGGGTCAGGTTTGCATAGTCCATGTGGTCCATGCTGATCTGATCGTCGCTCATTCTTATGCCTTTACTAGCGGATGCCTCTACCGGGTTACACCATGATCGGGAAATGCCAGATAAACAGAACTTGGCAGTCCGTCTCACGGTCTGTTTGAGACTTAACACAGGCATGCGTAAACAAAACAGCAAATTGGCGTGATTCTGATAAAAAAATGCGCATGGCCTCAACGGGTTTGCGGGAACCGGCGCCACCACGATTTACCCGATTCTCTCTTCGCCTTCAGGCCGGCATGAGCCAAATGGTGACCTCAGACGAACTATGATCGCAAAAAAAAAAATCGCTGATTGTGAAAAAATTACATATTCGAATATTTAGCTGCGGTTCCCTGAATTATACTTTAGCAAAAACAGGAGGTTAATTATTGATATTACTGCCCATCGCACACGTCTTGCCGAACGCTGTTATGTGGTGTGTCGCATTTTGCGGCACTATATAACCAACTGATATTGCAAACAAATGGCAACTGGGTTTGACGAAAATCTTTGTTAACCATTTCAGGTTGAAAACGGATCAACAGATACGCCGCATTTTCGACAGGGTCTTTACATGACACACGCTGCTACCCAAACCACCCGCCAGCGTCTGGCGTTTGCGCGTATCGAGCCCGCTGATATCGCCACGCTCAAGAAAATATGGGTGTTTATTGAGCCGCAGCTTGACCGGATTTTGGACGGCTTTTACCGTCATGTCCGTACCGACGAAGGGCTGGGCAAGATGATCGGTGACCGCGAGCCGGCGCTTAAGGCCGCGCAAAAGCGCCACTGGCAGGGCCTGTTCAATTCCGGATTTTCCGACGCCTATTTTGAAAGCTCTTACCGCATCGGTAATACCCACTTCCGCATCGGGCTTGAGCCGCGCTGGTACATTGCCGCCTATCAGTATGTTACGGATGCCCTGGTTGAACTGATCGTCGGTCATTACCGCTTCAATACTAAGCAATCCGCCGCAGCACTCGTGGCCGTCAATAAGGCGGTGTTCATTGATCTCGATATCGCCATTTCGACCTATCAGGACGCTATCATAGGTGAGCTGAACCGTAAAAACACGGTCATTGAAACCGCGATTGGTGAGTTTGAAGTCCGGCTGGATGAGATACTCAAAAACGTCAACCGCAGCACCGATGACCTCGGCACCACCTCTCAGGTGCTGAGTTCCGTCGTGACTATCGCCCAAAGCAGTTCCGAAAGTGTGGCCAGCATCGCCCAGCGCTCCAGCATGGATGTATCGTCCGTGGCTTCGGCGTCCGAACAGATGAGTAAGGCCATTCAGGAAATTGCCTCTCAGGTCCACGGCGCGTCCCATGGCATCCGCACGGTCGCCCAGATGGCCGAGGCCTCATCCCAGGAAGTGGGCCACCTTTCGACCTCGGTGCTTAAGATCGGGGAAATCCTGCAACTAATCCAGGGCATTGCCTCTCAGACCAATCTTCTGGCGCTCAATGCCACTATTGAAGCCGCCCGCGCCGGTGACGCCGGCAAAGGCTTTGCGGTTGTGGCGACCGAAGTCAAGCAACTGGCCGATCAGACCGCGCGGGCCACAACCGATATCGCCAAGCAGATTCAGGACATTCAGCAATCGACCGGCAAGGCGGTTGAGTCCATTGGCCGGATCGTGGACTCCATCGGTGATGTCGAAGCCACCGCCACGGCTATTGCCGCCGCGATGGAAGAACAGTCGACGGCGACCAACGAAATCACCGCCAGCATCCATAGCGTGTCTGATGGTGCGTCTGAACTGTCCGGCAATGTGGAATCGCTCAATTCCGCCGTGGGCGACACCGGCGAGGCCACGGTTAAGGTCGATCAGGCGACCCGTCTGCTGAATGAGCAGTCCGAAAGCCTCAGTCACTATGTTGACGGCTTCTTCAAGACGCTGCGGGCGGGCTAAATTTGGGGAAAGTGACAGGCTTCTGTTGCCGCGTCCGAAATTTTCACTGAGGAAACGACGGGCTTCTGTTGCCAGGCGTCCGAAATTTTAGTGAGGGAAGTGGAGGGCTTCTGTTGCCAGGCGCCCTCCGGGCCCCGCCTAGGGGGCTACCCCTAGGAGTTTAGGTCGGAATTACCGGCACCGCATTACGCAGCGACAGCAACATCCTGTGCAAAGTTATCGTTTGCAGTTACAATAAGGCCGATCGCGGAGGCCCACACCGAGAGAAAGCCACGTCTTTACACGCTTGTCGATCCTGATCGGCCCCGTATGTCCAGATGATAACGTCTGAAGTTTTGGTGGAGCCGCCGGGAATTGCACCCGGGTCCAAATCGCTTATTACACGCACGTTTATCCCCATAGTCAGCCGAAACTGACCCCTCCAATATAGGCCCTTTGGCCAGTGAGGGAAAGGGGGATACGCATAATATGCGTGGAATTATACGTGATGCGAGGCACGTAAAGCTTAAAACGGCGAGAAGCGTTCCATAATAGCCTGAGACGCCGGTGCGCCCTGCATGCGGGTGACATCGCCTCTGCCGCCGTAAGATATGCGCGCTTCGGCCAGTTGGGTGTGCTTGATGGTGTTGGCCGAGGAGATATCTTCGGGCCGTACGATGCCTGCGACGGTTAGTTCACGCACTTCGCGGTTGGTGCGCACTTCCTGACGGCCCTGGATGATCAGGTTGCCGTTCGGCATAACACCCGAAACCACCGCGGCGATGGTCAGGGAGACCTTTTCGGAGCGGTTGATCGTGCCGGAACCGTTCGATGTGGTTGATCCCTGCGAACTCAGGGCATTGGCCGGGTCAAAACCGTTAGGCAATATCTTCCCCAGCGAAGACTCCAGCCCGAAGAAGCTGCCGACCCCGGCGGAATATTCATTGTCGCGGGAGCGGGCGGTGGTGTTCTGGGTCTGGGCGGAATCGTTGATATCGATGCTCACGGTGAGAATATCGCCAACATGACGGGCGCGCTGATCGTTAAAGAAAGTGCGTGCACCGGCGCGCCACAGACTGTTGGAGGAGGCGGCCGGGCGCTCACCTTGCGGCACCATGATCACCTGTTGTTGCGGCACCAGAGCGGCGGGGTAACCGATCGGTGCCAGTTCCGGCCCTTTGACCGCTTCGGTGACGGTCGAGCAGGCGCTGAGTGACGCGCCCGCGAGGGCAATGATGGCTAAGGCTTTGAGATTACGCATGATAATGACCTATCTGGCGGAATAATATTGCGGGTTGGCGGCACGCATCTGTAAGGCAGCGGGACCAGCCGCGGCGGTGCCGGGGCCGGTAATGACGGCATCGACGGTCTTTTTCGAGGTCGGGTTCAGCACCGAAATGACATCGCCAGCCGCGCCGTCTTTTTGGGCGAGGCCGGTCATAGACAGGTTGATGCCGCCGACCGACCAGACAACCTTGACGGACTGAGATTTCTTGACGACGACGGGGTTGGACAGGTCAGATGCCCGCACAACCGCCCCTTCGCGCAAGGGATAGCGGGCGGATTTGCCGATAATATCCTGCGGTGAGACGTTAGCCCCCGCCAGATGAGCCTGAACCGGCTGGTAAGAGAGGTCTGACGGCTGCACCACATCGCCGGTATTGAGCGATCGGGTAAACACAAGCGCCTCTGAGGTCTTGCCCGCTGGGGCTTTCGCGGCGGTTTTGACGGTGTGCGCGACCGGAGCAGGCGCAGAACCATCCGGGCCTTGCGCGACGATAATCCGGCGTAAACCCTTGGGGTTGGTCCAGTAAAAGCCGCTTTGACGGGCAATGGCCTGAACCTGAGCGGCATCCAGAACCGCCGTGGCGCCTGAGCGCACCCCCAAAACCACGTCTGACGCGCCGTCAGCATAGTCAAACACATCGCCCAGCGTGATGCGCCCGTCGCCGTCGCTGGGCGCGGCCTTGAGCACCAGCATATTGTCGGCCATCGCCAAGGTAGGTGCTGCCGCAAAGGCAAGGTATAACAATAGCTTACGCATGATCAGTTACCCTTAAGACCTGAGCTGGCCGGCGACCGACAGCATTTCATCGGCTGTGGTGATGACTTTTGAATTCATTTCATAGGCGCGTTGGGCCACGATCAGCGAGGTGATTTCGGATACGGCATCGACGTTGGACGCTTCGATATAGCCCTGCAACAAGGTACCATAACCGACATCGCCCGGCGTTGAGATATTGGGCGCACCCGACGCGCCGCTCTCCAGGAACAGGTTATCGCCCATGGCTTCGAGGCCCGCTTCGTTGAAGAAGGTCGCGATTTCAAGCTGGCCAATGATGGTTGGCTCGGTCACGCCGTCCTGCACGACCTGCACCTGACCGGTCTTGGAGACGGCGACATCGCGCACCCCTTGCGGCACAGTGATGGCGGGCTGAACCAGATAACCGTCGTCGGTGACCAACTGGCCCTGATCATTGACGCTGAAATTCCCGGCGCGGGTATAGGCGGTCTCACCCGACGGCATCAGGATTTGGAAATAGCCCTTACCCTCGATCGCCAGGTCATAGGTGCCCTCAGTCCGGGTCGGGGAGCCTTGCGTCATAATGCGGTAAGTAGCCCCCGCCTTGACGCCGTTACCGATCTGGATACCGGTCGGGACGACCGTGCCGGTTTCCGACGACTGGGCACCCATGCGCTCGACGTTCTGGTAGAGCAGGTCCTGAAACTCGGCGCGTTGTTTTTTGAAGCCGACCGTGTTCATGTTGGCGATGTTGTTGGAGATGACTTCGACGTTCATCTGCTGGGCGGACATGCCGGTGGTGGCGGTTCTTAAAGCGCGCATGAATTACACTCCGCAGATACGGGGATAAATGAACTCCAGATCGTGTTAGCGATCTGGCAAGGGCCCAAAATAGTGAAGAATGGGCCGCCGCCGCTTATGCGGCGAGCCCCATATTCTTTCTCAAGAAAGTTTTGGGCAACTGAGCGCATACTCATCATGCTACCTTCCCTAAACGTTCAACCGCAGTGCGATTAAGTTCCTGATTTTGATCGATTAGTCTGGCCAAAGACGCATAGGCGCGGTTGATTTCGACCAGTTTGGTGATTTCCATCACCGAATTGACGTTGGACGATTCCAGCATACCCTGACGCACCACGGATTCGGTGATCGGGGTGGCGGCCTGCGGGTTATTGAGGCGGTAGCTGGTGTCACCGGCTTTTTCGAGATCGCTTAGGGTGGCGATGCGCACGACACCAATCTTACCCACGCGAAGGGCACCATCCGGCGTGCGCTGGGAGACAATGCCGTCAGCCGAGATCGAGGGTTCGCCATATTGCGGGTCAAGGCGTATCTCCGCACCGCCTTCGCCCTGCACCGACAGGCCGTTCTGGGTCACCAGAATCCCTTGCGGATTAACGGTAAAGGCGCCGTTACGGGTATAGAGCGGACCGTCAGCGCCGTTGATGGCAAAGAAGGTGTTTTCCCCGTCCAGGGCCATGTCATAGGGCGACCCGGTCTGGGTAAAGGTGCCTTGGGAAAAATCACGGCCCACGCCCTTATCATAGGCGAAGTTGGCCGGTGTGCGGATCGGATCGTTAAAGGCCGGGCGGCCGGGCTCAGTTTCGACCAGTAATTGCTCGAACTTATAGCCATTGGTGTTCATGTTGGCGATGTTGTTGGCCGTGATGTCCAGTTCACGCCGCAGCGTCAGTTGACGGGACAGGGCGATGTAGCTCGCATTATCCATTTGTGGCGCTCCTCTGAACTCGTTTGTTAAAAGCCGTTAACCATAAATGCAGGGCGGTTTCTTATCGGTGTGCAATCGCTGTGCCAAAGATGGTTAACGGGCGTGGATTTTCTCGAAACCCTTAAAATACCTATGTTTGCGCAGGGCTGTGGATTCGTATTGCGAATCTGCCCATGGTCGGAGGCGGGTTTGTGTGCGGCAAAAAATGCCGCGCGGGCTCTGGGCTTCCAAACGGATCGTTAACCATGTTTGGTCATGATCAGTTTACGAGGGTTAAGGTAAGGTTTGTTAATCAAACCCTGCTGCCCCGTTAGAGTACCGGTTGGATTGGGATGTAAGGCACGTAATGGCCAAGGGTAAGGATAAAAAACCAAAAGACGCAGAAGCGCCGCCGGTTGATGGCGAAGCCGCGGCGGATGGTGAAGGTGCGCCCAAGAAAAAGGGCCCGCCGATACTGATTATTGCGATTTCGGCCGGTGTCCTGCTGCTGGGCGGCGGTGGGGCCGCAGCCTATTTCCTATTGCTGGCCCCAAAGCCTGCGGCTGAGGCCGGTGAGCATGGTAAGGCCGAAGAGGGCCACGGTAAGGAAGACAAAAAGGACGCAAAAAAAGACGACGGCCACGGTAAGAAAAAAGAAGAAAAAGGCGGTCATGGCGGCGGCGCTGAGGCTGAGGTCGATCCGTCAAAGCAGCCGGTGATCACCGAAGGGCCGAACGGCGTTACCTATTACACACTGCCGCCGCTGATTTCGAATATTCAGTCGGCAGGCGGTCGGGCCTCCTACCTTAAGCTTAAGTTGACCTTTGAAGTGGCTGATCACGAAACGGTTGAGGCCCTGGGGCCCAACATGCCGCGCATTCAGGATGTCCTTCAATCCTTCCTGCGCGAGTTGCGCCCGGAAGACATGGCCGGATCGCAGGGCAATTATCAGTTGCGCCTCGAAATCCTGCGCCGCGTAAATCTGGTCATGGCACCCCATAAGGTCAATGCCGTGCTGATCGAAGAAATGCTGATCACATGATGTATAGCTTTTACGCGCATCTTGATCCCAAAACCGCGTCACACTTTTGGCTGGCGCCGAACTGCGTTTCGGGATGCGGTTCGATGTTTGACGCGCATCTGTATCCGAAAACCGCTTCACACTTTTCGGGATGCGCTTCATGACCGGAGAAGTCGATCAGGAAGCCATGATGGCCCAATGGGAGGCCGAACTGGCCGCCGAAGCGGATGCCGCGACGGGGGGCGGTGGCGGCAATGGCAACGATCTGGCGGCCGAATGGGAAGCCATGGTCGGCGGTGGCGGCGGTGGCGGCGACCGGATGAATGTGCCCGCCGGGGCCGAGCGCATCCTTAATCAGGACGAAATCGATAGCCTGCTGGGTTTTGATCTGTCCGACGAAGACTATAACGAACGCTCCGGCATCCGGGCCATTATTAATTCGGCCATGGTGTCCTATGAGCGCCTGCCGATGCTGGAAATCGTCTTTGACCGTTTGGTGCGGTTGATGACGACCTCCTTGCGCAATTTTACCTCTGATAACGTCGAAGTCTCGCTCGATAATATCTCCTCGATCCGGTTTGGCGATTATCTCAATTCGATCCCGCTGCCCGCGATTTTGGCGGTGTTTCGGGCCGAAGAGCTTGATAATTACGGTCTGCTGACGGTCGATTCCAACCTGATCTATTCGATCGTGGACGTGCTGCTCGGCGGGCGGCGCGGTACGGCGGCGCTGCGCATCGAAGGTCGGCCTTATACCACGATTGAGCGTGTGCTGGTGCAGCGGATGGTTGAGGTCATTCTGGCCGATGCTAAGGCCGCGTTTGAGCCCCTGACGCCGGTCAGTTTCAACCTTGACCGCCTTGAGACCAATCCGCGCTTTGCGGCGATTGCGCGTCCGGCCAATGCCGCCATCCTGGTCAAGCTGCGCATCGACATGGAAGACCGCGGCGGGCGGGTCGAGCTATTGTTGCCCTATGCCACGCTGGAACCGATCCGTAAGATGCTGCTGCAGCAGTTCATGGGTGAAAAGTTCGGCCGTGACAACATCTGGGAAAGCCACCTGGCGACAGAGTTGTGGACCACTCAGATGGAGGTGCGCGCCGTTCTGGATGAACAGCAGGTGCCGCTCAGCAAGGTGCTGAACCTAAAGGTCGGCGAAACGCTTATGTTGAACGCCAATGCCGAATCGCCGGTGCAGTTACGCTGCGGCACCATTCCGCTGACCCATGGCTATATGGGGCGTAAGGGCCACAGCATCGCCGTACGGGTCGAAGCACCGCTGACCGTGTCCACTAAACGTCGCCTGACGCAAACCAAAAAGAAGTAGAGGGCCTTAACCCATGTCCTATGCGGGCATTGTCATGGATGTCGTACTGATGGCGCTGCTGATAGCAGCGCTGATGTTCGGCGTGCGTCTGGACAAGCGCCTCAAAGGTTTGCGGGCGGCCCATGACAGTTTTGCCCGCGCCGTGGCTGACCTCGATCAGGCGGCGATCAAGGCCCATTCGGCGCTGCGCGAACTTCATACCGGCACCGATGAATCGCAGGAACTTCTGCACGGGCGTATTCTGGTGGCGCGTGACCTGCTGGCGAAGCTTGAAAGCCAGATTGCCCGCGCCGAAAAGGCCGAACGCGATATCGGTCGTCATGTTGAGGCGGCCAAAGCGCTTAAGTCTGACGCTCAGTCAGCGCCAATGCGTGGCGCGCCATTGGTGGCGATCAGGCCTGAGCCGGAACCGCCACCCGCTCAGGTGCCGGATCAACCCGTCACCAAACCTGCCGATAATCGCCGCTTCGGAGCCCTGCGCGCCGAGCGGCCCTCTCCGTTTAAAGAGGGGCCGTTTAAAGAGGGGCCGAAAACCTTCGCAAAACCGAAGCTGACCCGACCATCGGATGACGAGGTGCCACACATATCCGAAAACGTGCTGGCGTCGCTCAACGACATGCTGCGATCCTTTGAAGTCCCCAAACCCGACGCGAAAAACCGTGATGACGATCTGTTTGATACGCCGTCTGAGCCGCCCTTAGACCTTCCCGCCCGCCGCCGTCGCCGCTTTGACCAAAGATTTGAATAGTGAGATTTGAGTAGCCATGGCTAATCTGCCCCGTTTCCTGCCGCTCGTGTTCGTCGCCATTGGCGGCGTTCTGGCCATGAAGGCGGTATCGTCCGTCGATTCCATGCCGGACATGCTGAAATCGGCGCGCGCGGCCTTTGCCGAAGAGGCCGCCCCCGCAGAAAAGGCCCCCGCCAAACCTGCGGCCAAAACACCTGAGGCCAAAACCGCCGAGGCCCAAACTGCTGGAACTAAGGCGGACGGTGAAGGTGCTGACGCCTCAAGCGCCCAAGCCCCGAACGCCATGAGCGTGATGGATATGGCCACACCGGCGGCGACCGTCGCCCCGGCACCGGTGTGTGCGACCTCGATCAATGATCTGGCCAAGCAGGCGGGGATGTCGCCGTCTGAGCTTCAGGTGCTGCAATCGCTGGGCACCCGTCGCACCCAACTGGATGCCCGCGAAAAGCAGATTGCCTCACAGGAAGCGCTAATTCAGGCGGCGGATGCCAAGCTTGATGGCCGCATCAAGCAGATGGAAGCGCTTAAAGGTCAGATTCAGGCCCTGCTCGATCAGGCCAACAAAGGTGCCGACGACGACACCGCCCGCATGATTAAGGTCTATGAGGCCATGAAGCCCAAGGACGCGGCGCGTGTGCTGGAAACCATGCGCGATGATGTCCGTCTGCCGATCGCGGCCAAGATGAAAGAGCGCAGTCTGGCCGCCGTACTGGCCCAGATGACCCCAAATGGGGCCAAGGAGCTGACCGAAAAACTGGCCATGCGCATGAAACAAAGCGAAGACATTCAATCTAAACTTAACCAGATGGCCGCTAAACCGGCTACCCCGCCGCAAACCCAACCCAGTCAAACTCAACCAAGTCAAACTCAGGCCAGAAAGTAACCCTTAGCGCGTGTTGACCACCATGACCCGCTTCCTGTTGTCCGCGTCGCCTTTCGAGGCCAGCGCCAAAGACGATGACCGCGATGAGGGCGGCGTGAAAGCGCCGGTCGTATCCTTGCGCGCGGCTTTGAAGACAACGGCGGCGGTGGTGTTCCTGTCAGGGTTTGGGGTGACCTCAATTGCCTTGGCCACGCCCGCCGTCAAGGCCGGGATCGCTAGTGCTATGGCTTCAAAGGCTCAGATCGATATCCGCGTCGGTCGCAACGATAGCGCCGGGCGGATTGAAATCTATGGCTCGACCGGATCGCGTGCGTCGGTGCGGCGTGACAATGGTCAGGTGGTGGTGCGCCTGCCCGGTAATCTGCGGCCCGATATCGGTGACCTGAGCGCCAACCCGCCCGAAGGGGTCAAATCGGTCAGCCTGCGTCAGGACAGTCGCGCCACGGAGCTGCTGCTCACCCTGAAGGACGGCGTCGAAAGCCATTTCGGACGCGCCGACGGGGCAGTGTTTGTGCAGATCGATCTGCCGAAAGCGCAAGTTCTGCCCACGCGCGGCGAGGCGTCCATTACGCTGCAGGAATTAGAACGCAAGGTCGGGGTTGCGCCCACCGCCGCTGAGACGGTCCAGGTTCAGGCCACAGCCATTGACGGCGGGGTCGATCTGAGCTTCCCGTTCACGGCACCGGTCGGGGCGTCGGTATTCCGGCGCGGCGAGTCGGTATGGATCGTGTTCGATAAGGACGCCGAACTGAAACTGCCCGCGAGCTTACGTGACGGCAAGGTGATCACCGCCGCCGCCTTTGCGCGCAATGACGGCTTTACCGCCCTGCGTCTGACGGCACCCGCAGGGGCGGTGACGGCCAGTGTTGAAAACGGCACCTGGCGGGTGCGTGTCGGCGGGCGGTCAATCAATACCGAACAGGTCAGTGAGGTCAGCGTGGCGCGGGACGATACCACAGGCGCGTCGGCTCTGGCGGTCAATATGGCCGGGGCCGGACGGGTGGCGTGGATACGCGATCCGGCCATCGGCGATCGTATGGCGGTCATCACCGCGCGCGGGCCGGTCAAGCGGCTGATGTCAGAACGCACCACCCCACAGGCGGCTTTGGGCACGACGGCGCAGGGGCTGGTGGTTGAGCGCATGACGCCGGATGTCACGGTGGATGTCTCAGGCGATATCGTCACAATTACGCGGCCCAAAGGCCTGTCTTTGTCGGCCCCGGCCCAGTGGGCGCGTGAGGATGAGACCATAAAGCCCCTGGAATATAAGGCGGCGGCATTCCCGTCCCTGATGGATGAGGAAAACTGGTCTAAGCTGCCGACCGGCGGGCCGATGTCGGGGTTCCTTGGCCGCTATAATCAACTGCAGCAACAGGCGGCGGATGAGGCCGATAAGGGCATAGGCGCCACAACCGGCGCGCGTCTATCGCTGGCGCGCTTTCTGATCGGGCAGGGGCTTAATTTTGAAGCCATTGGCGTGCTCGACCTGCTGGGTAAGCAAACGCCTGCCGTGTTGGGAGATCCGCAGTTCCGGGGCCTGCGCGTGATGGCCAAGGTCATGGTCGGGCGCTACCGCGATGCCCGCGCCGATCTCGATTCGACCGCCCTGATCAGTGATCCAGCCGCTGACCTGTGGCGCGGCTATGTGGCGGTTCAGGAAGGCCAATATGCTGAGGCCCGCCAGAGCTTTAAAGACGGTGCCGGGGCTTTGGATGTGTTTCCGGCGACCTGGCGGACACGCTTTGCGGCTGCTAATGCCTATGCCGCCTATCAGATGAACGACCTGACCGCGGCTAAGGACATCATCACCTATGCGGTGTCACAGAACGCACCGCCGCTGGAGACGCTTGAGGCGCAACTGGTGCAGGCGCAGATATTTGAGGGGCTCGGCGATAAAAACCGCGCTTTGAAAATGTATGACGCCATTGCGCGCGCGCCGGTCGGGCGGATTGCGATGCCGGCTCAGATGCGGGCGGCGCGGCTTAATCTGGCGCTGGGGCGATCAAAGTCAGACGACACTTTGGATAAGCTCAATGGGCTGAGGTATCGCTGGCGCGGCGATGATGCCGAGCTTGAGCTGTTATCGACCATTGGCGATATCTATCTGGGGCAGGGCCGCTACCGGCAGGCGCTGGAGACGCTGAAATCGAGTGGTCAGCAGTTTGCAGGCCGTCCCGATGCCCTACCGATTCAGGCCAAGCTCAACACCGCCTTTCGCGGCCTGTTTCTGGACGGTCAGGCCGATGGCCTGCAACCGGTTGAGGCCCTGGGCCTGTTCTATGATTTCCGTGACCTGACGCCGATCGGGGCGGATGGTGATGAGATGGTGCGCCGTCTGGCGCGGCGGTTGATGGATGTTGACCTGCTCGATCAGGCGGCAGACCTGTTGCAGTACCAGATCGATAACCGCCTTCAGGGTGTGGCAAAGGCATCGGTCGCGTCGGATGTGGCGGCTATCCAGTTGATGAACCGTCAGCCGGAAAAGGCGCTTCAGGCCCTGTGGAAGACGCGCACGTCTCTGCTGCCGAAGCCGGTCATGGCTGAGCGCCGCATCCTTGAGGCGCGGGCGTTGACCGAACTGGGGCGCACCGATCACGCGCTGGAGGTGCTGGGGCCTGACAATTCCGGCGACGCTATGGATATTCGCGCCGATATCGCCTGGCGCGATAAGGACTGGGCCAAGGCTGGGGCCATATTGGAAAAGCGCTTGGGCGACCGCTGGAAGCGCGACGGGGCTTTAAGCCTTGACGATGAATCGCGCCTGATCCGGGCCGGTGTCGCCTATAGCCTGATGTCCGATCATCGCTCACTTAGCCGTCTGGCCGACCGTTTCGGCAAGTTCGCCGACGGCGCCCAGTCGCCGGAAGCCGTCCATGTGGCGCTGGCCGGGATGGACAATGGCCCGATCAATGCGCAGGATTTTGCCGTGGCGGCATCTAAGGCGGATAGCTTCACCGGCTGGGTGGCGGGCATGAAAAAGCGCCTGCGGGAAAAGGCGGCGGCCCCTCTGCCGGGCGCGAGCGGCCAGAGAACGGCGGCCAATCCGGCCCCGGCCGCGCCGAAGGCTTAATCATTTAGCCACAACTGTCGCGGCCTAACGCGATTTTTCAACCGAAAATGCTTACACTTTGCGGCGTATCGCTTTAGACTCCGACCCTATATTTTAGGGAGAGATCGATATGAATGTGTTCAATATGCGTAGTGGGGGTTCAGGGGGCGGCTCTGGCTCTGGCGGTCCGCGCCAGATTAATATGAACCTGGTGCTGATCGGGGCGGCTTTCGTGTTGGCGCTGGTGGGGCTGGCCTCATGTGGGCAGACCATTCAGCCGGGTAATGTTGGCGTGAAGATCAGGACGCTGGGGCCCAGTGCCGGGGTTGATCCCGTGCCGCTGAGATCGGGCTGGCATATCAACCTGCCGGGTGAGCGTATCGCTGAGTTTCCGGTGATCCAGCGCACCTATACCTACACGCGTGAAAGCGATGAACGCGGGCCGGAAAACGAAGAAGTGGCGTTCTCCGATAACAACGCCCTGCCGATGACGGCGGATGTACAGTTGGTCATGCGTATCGACCCGGCTAAGGCGCCCGCGCTCTATACCCGCTATCGCCTGAGCTTTGATCAGATGTTCGAAGGCCCGATCCGTAACGACGTGCGCTCAGCTATCGCGGCCGAAACCGAACTGGTCAGCGTTGAGTTCCTGTACCGGGGTGGCCGCCAGCAGGTGATCCAAAAGGCGCTGGCCCGCGTCAACCGCAAATGGGAACCGCAAGGGGTCAACATCAGCCAGCTCGACTGGATCGGCACCATCCGCTATCCGCAGGTGATCCTCGATTCCATTCAGGCCAAGACCAAGGCCGATGCTGATGCTTCGGCTGCGACGGCACAGGTCGCGGTTGCCAAGGCTCAGGCCGATGCCAAGATCGAAGAGGCCCGTGGTCAGGCCGAGGCCAACCGTCTGATCGCGCAATCCATCGCCGCCAGCCCCGGCGTCGTGCAACTGCGCGCCATCGAAAAGTGGGACGGTAAGCTGCCGCAGGTGACCGGATCGGCCACGCCGTTCATTAACCTGAAAAACGCTGAGTAAACTACGGTTGGCATCCGCAGTTTGAGAGGGAGGGCTTATGGCCCTCCCTTTTTTGCGGCCTTGTTCCGGGTCAGAAGATCGGTTAGCGTCTCAACCCATACGGGCGGGTACGCCTCAAGTCCGAAGGGGGGCATATGAAACTGTCGATCGATTTCGCATTCGCAGGTTTTGAGATTATCAAGAAAAACCCGGTGGCGGTGCTGCTGTGGGGTGTCGTCTATACGGTCGTCAGTCTGGCCGCGACGGTGCTTATGGTCCTGACCGGCGGGACATCGCTGGCGGCTTTGCAAAACTATGAACAGTCACCGCCCTCTGACCCCGCGGCGGTTTTCGGACAATTGGCGGCGGTACTGCCGTCGGCCCTGTTGGCGGGGCTTATCGGTCTGGTGGTCTCAGCCGTCATTCAGTGCGCCGTCTACCGCACCGTGTTGCAGCCCTCCGCGAAGGGCTTTGGCTATATGCAACTGGGCAGCCACGAAGTGCGTCAGATTGTTGCGACCATCCTGTGGTATCTGGCGTTTTTCCTGTTCTACCTGTTGTTTTTGGTTGCCGCTATGATCCCGCTGGTGCTCGCCAGTTTGGTAACGCGGGCCAGTGGCGTGCTGGGCGGTATCCTGATCTTTATCGTCGCCATCGCTGCTGTGGTGGCGTTTATCTATATTCTCAGCCGCTGGTCGCTGGCGCTGGTGCAAAGTTTTGATTAGCGCAAAATCAATCTGTTGGGCAGCTTCAAACTGACCAAGGGCAGCGGCTGGACGCTGTTGGGTGGATATGTCCTGCTGACCATTGTGGTGCTGATGATCGCGGCCGTGGTGTTCGGGGTTTTGTTCGGTGTGGCAATGGGCATGGGCATCGGCTTTTCGGAAGCGGCCAGCCAGATCATGCAGCCGGACATGTCGTCGCTTTCGGCGCTGTTCGGCGGTATCTACGGCGTTCAGATCGTCATCAGCGGTCTGTTGTCCGGGATAGGCTATGCGCTGTTCTACGGGGCAACAGCGGCGGCTTATCAGGTTTTAAGCACCAAGGGCACCAATGCGGCGGATGTATTTTAACCCGTCCCCGTGCCCTTTTGGAAGCTTTCGACCAGTGATCCGGCGACAAGGTTCCAGCCGTCGACCAGCACAAAGAAAATCAGCTTAAACGGCAGGGACACCACGACCGGCGGCAGCATCATCATACCCATGCTCATCAGCACGGACGCGACCACCAGATCGATCACCAGAAATGGCACGAACAGCAAAAAGCCAATCTCAAACGCCTTTTTCAGTTCCGAGATCATAAAGGCCGGGGTGATGACGGTGATCGGCAGGTCGATGGCTTCCTGCGGACGCTCCACCTTGGACAGGCGCACAAACAGGGCCAGGTCTTTCTCATCGACCTGAGACAGCATAAAGCGTTTGGCAGGCTCAGACGCCGCATCAAAGGCCTGCGGCAGTTCCATCTCCTGATCCATCAGCGGGCGGATACCGGCCTGATAGGCCTCCTGATAGGTCGGGGCCATGACGATCGCTGACAGAAACAGCGACAGGGAAATGATCACCGCATTGGGTGGGCTTTGTTGCAGACCCAGCGCGGTCCTCAGCAGCGACAGCACGACCACGATCCGAATAAACGACGTCGTCATGACGACGATTGACGGGGCCAGCGACAGCACGGTCAGCAGGCCGATCATCTGCACGATGCGCGAGCTTAAGCCCCCGCCGGTGCCGAGGTCGAGATTGATCGATTGCGCCAGAACCTGGGTTGGCATGATCATCATCGCAAACCCGACGATGAAGCCCGCCAGCAACAAACCGTAGGTGGCCCATTTCGGCAGTGGTTTTTTAGGTTTACGCGCTGTGGATGGCGTGACGGATTTGGCCATTACAGATCCTTATCCGACAGGGGGCGGGTGCGTAGGGCGGGTCTTGCGACGGGTGTAGGCTCAGGCGGTAATTTAGGTTTTGGTTTGGGCAACTGGCGCGGTTCGATCAGTTCCTTGCCTTCGCCGAGCAGCAGCAGGCGCTCTTCGTCGTCAAGGCGCACCAGCACCAGCCGTCGCGCCGGATCGAGCACAAGGGTTTCGACGACTTGCATCCGCTTTTGCCCGCGCGGGGCCGTCAGGCGCGCCATCAGTTGCGGCGCATAGCGGCGCAGGACGAAGGCCAGACCCAGAATAAGGCCTAAGACCGTCATCAGCGAAAACACCGCCCTCAGCACGCCGACCAAATCCATAGACGCTCCCAAACCCACACACGATTAGCCATGCCCGGCGGGGGTTAACAAGCGGTTATCGTAAAGGCGTTGTTAACCAAAAACTGGGCATAATTTGCTTAGCTGTCTTGTCCTATAGGATGAGTCGGCGTCAGGTGGTTAATCTTTGTAAAGGTACAGCCTCAATGGATCTGAATAAGATCGGCATCTTTTCAGCCCTGAAAACCCAGATGGGCTGGCTGGGGCAGCGCCAGAAAGTGGTGGCCCAAAACGTCGCCAATGCCTCGACACCGGGTTTCAAGCCGCGCGATCTGCGGCCGCAGGACTTTGCCGCCGCCATGAAGGGGCAGGCATCGGGTGAGCTTAAGATGGCCGCCACCCGCGCAGGTCACATTGCCCCGGCGGGCGGTTTGGCCAATGCGGCCAAGGCCGTGGTAGCCCCGGATTCGGAAACGACGCTGGATGGCAATTCGGTGGTGGTCGAAGAGCAGATGCTCAAAATGGCCGAAAGCCGGATGCAGTACGATGCGGCCATCGGCTTTTATCAGAAATCGCTGGCCATGCTGCGGCTGGCTTCGACGCGACCAAGATAAGGAATAGCCTATGCCTACGATCAAATCTCAGCGCGGTGAAAACCTGGTTCAGAACTCGGCTATGGTCGCGGCGGCATCTGCCCTTAAGGCCCAGCAGGCGCGGATGCGTATCATCGCTGAAAACATCGCCAATGCTCAATCGACTGCCAAAACCCCCGGCGGTGATCCGTACCGCCGTCAGGTGCCGGTGTTTCAGGCCGCCCCCATCGACGGCACAACCGGCGTGAGATTGGCCCAGGTCAAGCCGGACATGAGCGACTTTTCGGTTGAGCATGACCCGTCCCATCCGGCGGCTGATGCCAGGGGCTATGTCAAACGCCCCAACGTCAATTCGCTGATTGAAACCATGGACATGCGCGAAGCCCAGCGCGCCTATGAAGCCAACCTTAATGTCATCGATACCGCGCGCGCTATGCAGCAGCGCACGATCGATATCTTAAAGAGATAGGGTAGATAGATGAACCCGATCCTCGCGGCCAAGGCCTATGGTGCCGCCCAAAGTCAGTTCAATAAAATATCCGGCGGCGAAGAAGCGGGCGGCACGCCGGATATCGGCTCTAAGTTCTCAAGCCTGCTGCAAAATACCGTGCAGCAGACCTATGCCTCAACCGCCAATGCCGAAAATCAGATCGCTTTGCAGGCTCAGGGCAAGACCGAACTGATTGATGCGGTGACGGCGATTTCCAGCGCCGAGGCGTCGTTAGAGACGGTTATCGCCGTAAGAGACCAAGTCATCGCGGCTTATCAAGAAATCATGCGCATGCCGATTTAAAAATCGCGGTCTTTGTGGGGCCCGTGCCGCCGATCAGGGCGCCCTATGTAGCAAACACACCAACCGTCACGACGCCTCGGAAAGTCCGAGGTAATAAGTGAATTGCTTAGTTTTGATACTCGTCCTCCTGATACCTAGTGAATTTTCGCTCATTGGGAAATGGCAAGAACACCCTGTTTTCAGCGTCCAGCATTCTGCAAAGGCCAGTAGATCGCACTGTTCCGTTTTTGTCTTTGTAAAGAAGTGTAGCCGAAATGCAGAGTGTAAAGATTCCATCTCGGATGCCTTCGAGCTGAGCGGAATTGTAAGATCGAGAGGAGTTTCGAAAAAACCTGAGTTCTCGACCAGGTATGATCTTTTGCTTCTCAATTTTTACCATGTTGTCGGCGGGAGTTTCCTCACCGTCGGGGGTGATGAGAAAGCAATCTACAGCAAGCCTGAAAGTTGTTGCTGGTGTATCACCGACATTAGCAAATACGATTGCGCATTGTATTGGAGCATCGATACTGATGTCCGTGAGTGCGACATGACGTACTTTTATTCTAGGTCGATGTGCGGCGATGAATTGTTCACGCGCCAGCCTCACGGCCTCAACGGTAGCATTAGCGCTTTTTTGAGAAGCCCACGCGGCCCAAGCCGCTGCGCCCAAGGTGAGGATCAAGGCTATGAAGTTTACTAAAGCAAGCCAATAATTGCTGCGGGCGCTTTCAGCCGCGACCCATTGCGCCCTAAGATCGCTTTCCTCGCGCTTTATAGCCTCGCACTCAGCTTTTGCGCGGGCTGCGTTCTCGGCATTTGCTTTGTTTTCCTCGGCGATTTGCAGACGCGTCTTTGGCGGCTGTTTTGGGGCGGCGTCATTCTTGATTTGAGCATTTGGGGCATGCTTTTGGTCACAGTTCCAAACGAAATCATGGGCAATGTCTTCTGGCTTTAGATTAGGCCTGGTCTGCCAAGCAAAAAATAGAAATGCACCGAAGACAGCTAGGCCTATGGCTCCAAATGCAGCGTGCTTGACCCAATCGCGTTCAGACATAATAAGAGATAAGCCGCCGTGAATTTGCCTCTGGAAAGCTTATTCCGCACGTTTACGTCTTCTCGTCAACTTGGATTGTAGCAAGGCGTTCCACAAGTTGATCACCACAACGATCTCGAACCCTCGACCTTTCCATGCACAGACAAGCTTCAGGTTTTTCGTCGCGTAGGCTTTGAGAATCGCGCTAACCCTTAATGCGAAATTAACCCTCCGGGGTGCATTTTCTGCCCGGTGACCCGGCATCTTATGCCGGTTTGCGGGTAAATATTAAGATTTAGGATGAGCGTTTCATGACCGGTGGCGAAGTTTTGGATGTGGGCCGCGATGCGATCTGGCTGACGATACAGCTCTGTGCGCCGGTGTTGCTGGTCGGCCTCGTCGTCGGTGTGGTTATCGGCCTGTTTCAGGCTTTGACCCAGATTCAGGAAGCCACCCTGATCTATGCCCCCAAGATTATCGCCATCTTCGCTACCTTGTTGTTAGCCCTGCCGTTTATGGGGGGGCTGTTATCGACCTTTATGCGTGAGATTGCGGCCCGAATCGCGGGGATGTGAAGCGTGAAAGTTGCCCTAACGCTTCGCTTCTTAAGGGCTGTATAGATGAGCCTCCCGCTAACCCCCGTTGACGTTCAGGCCGCCACCGATGCGGTGTCGTTCTTTGGCCCGTCGCAGCAGGTGTGGGCGGCCGGGCTGATTTTCCTGCGTATCGGGGCCGTGGTCATGCTCTTGCCGGGCTTGGGCGATCAGGCCGTGCCGCCGCGGATGCGCTTAGGGTTTTCGCTGGTTTTTTCCCTGATGATGCTGCCGATTCTGGGGCCGCAGATCCCGCCCTTACCCGCAAGTGTCGGTGAGGCCGGCGGTCTGATTATCTTAGAAATGCTGATCGGCCTGATGATGGGGTCGCTTATCCGGGTGTTTATCGCGTCCCTGGCCATTGCCGGGGAAATCCTGTCGCTGAGCACGACCCTGTCCTTTTCCCAGACGGCCAACCCGATGCAGGCGCAGCCGGGCACGAGCCTTGCGACCTTTCTGGCGCTGCTGGGGCTGGTGCTGATCTATGCGACCGGGCTGCACCACCTGTTCATCGAAGGCATCGTTGATTCCTATCAGATTTTCACGCCGGGCAAGGCCCTGATGATCGGGGATGCCGTAACCCTGATGATCCGCACCGTCGCGCAGACCTTCATGGTGGCCATTCAGATTTCAGCCCCCGTCATTGCCTTTAGCCTGATCTTTAATGTTGCCACCGGCTTTGTCGGGCGGATCATGCCGCAGTTTCCGATTTTCTTCGCCTCATCGCCGCTTAGCGTGCTGTTGGGGTTGAGCGTCTTTGCCATAGGTCTTGGGGTGTCGGGGACTGTGTTCCTTGAGCATTACCGTGACTTTCTGGCCACCTTCATCAGGCGTGGCTAAGCCATGGCCGAGGGTAGTGACGAAGATAAAACAGAAGAAGCCTCGGCCAAGAAACTGGACGACGCGCGAAAACGGGGTGAGGTTGCCAAGACCCCGGACCTGCCGCAGGTATTCGCTCTGATCGGCACCTGCGCGGTCATTGCCATCTACGGCGAGAAAATATGCCTGAGTCTGATTGAGAGCCTGACGCCATTTCTGGCTATGCCGCATGCGTTAGTCAAAAACCTCGATAATGGCGGCGGGGTAGAGATTGCCCGCCATATTATCCTGATGGTCTTGCCGGTGGTGGGGCTGGCCATGGCGGGGGCGTTTGTGCTGGG
Organism: Asticcacaulis sp. SL142; assembly: GCF_026625745.1. Taxonomy (NCBI): domain Bacteria; kingdom Pseudomonadati; phylum Pseudomonadota; class Alphaproteobacteria; order Caulobacterales; family Caulobacteraceae; genus Asticcacaulis; species Asticcacaulis sp. SL142. The sequence continues at coordinate 3,380,961 of NZ_CP113061.1, forward strand.
GGTGGCGGGCAACCTGCTGCAAACCGGTCTTCTGTTTTCGACCGAAAGCCTAAAGCCGACCTTTGATAAGCTCGATCCGATCAAGGGGTTTGGCCGACTGTTTGGCATTGATGCGCTGGTGCAGTTCCTGAAAACCTTCGTTAAGGTGCTGGTCACCGGCTGGATTTGCTGGGCGGTGCTGAAGCCCCGTCTGATGGATATTCCCATGCTGGCGGGCGGATCGCCAGTGCTTATTTTCCCCTATGTGCGCGATGTGTTGATCGTCATGACCATGGCGGTCTGTATCTTTCTGGCGCTGGGGGCGGGGCTTGATTTTCTGTGGCAAAAGTTCCGCTTTGCGCAAAAGATGAAGATGTCGCGCACCGAGCAAAAGGATGAATACAAGCAGGCCGAAGGCGATCCGCACGTCAAGGCCCGCCTGCGCCAGATACGCATGGAAAAGGGCCGTCAGCGCATGATGGCCAATGTTATGACCGCCACGGTCGTGGTCACCAACCCGACCCACTATGCGGTGGCGCTACGCTATGATGCCGAAGACACGCCCGCCCCAATGTGTGTGGCCAAGGGCGTTGATGCCGTCGCTCTGCGCATCCGGGAAGAGGCGGCCAAGCATGAGGTCATGATCGTCGAAGACCCACCGCTGGCGCGCGCGCTCTATGCGGCGGTCGATCTGGATGAAATAATCCCCGAAGAACACTTTGTCGCCGTGGCCAAGCTGATCGGCTTCGTTATGGCGCGAAAGAAGCGGGGGTTTTAAGTCTTTCCTCCTCCCCGCTGGCGGGGAGAAGGTGGCTTGGCGACAGGCAAGCCGGATGAGGGGCTGAGTACCGGTGGCTTAAAGCTCCGTGCTCTGTTGAATTGTCTACACTCTTGATGTTTGCCCCTCACCCTAACCGGCACGGGCCGCCCCGCTCTCCCCGCCTGCGGGGAGAGGGAATTAACAACAAATTATCCATAGTTCCGTGCGCATAAACACTTCGTTCAATCTTGACGGGCCAGATGAGTTGAAATTCGCTATCATGGCTTTGTGATTCGCAAGTATCGCCCCTGCGATGCCGCCCGCGTCACATCCCTTAAGGGAGACCTAAGTGTCCGCAACCTCAAACCCTGCCGTAACGCCCGCGCCCGCCTTTGATCTTAAGGCGCTAACGTCGCGGATGACGGAACGCGGCAGTTTGTGGACCATGGCCTGGGTAGCGGTGGTGGTATTGACGGCCTCCGGCGCGTTCTGGATGGTGTCAGGCACATTACCCTTCGGCATAGTGCTGGCGGCGGTATTGGTGGCGATAGCAGGAGTGATCGGCATGGGCTTATTTGCATTTTTCGGCGATGATGACGCCGCAAACTCTGGCCTGAACGCCGCCCATCTGACCGGGGCACTGACTGAGGCCGCTGCCGTGGCTGCGATGGATGGCCGGGTCGTGGCGTCAAACCGCGCCTGGGCAGAGGTCGGCGGATCGGCCAAACGCTTGCCGCAAGGTGAGGCGGCGCAGGCCATGTTCGTCGCCATGAAAGACGCCCGCGTGAGCGGTATGGGCCGCGCGGTGGTGCAGATCGGGGCCTCTGAGTTTGACGTTACGGTGTCGCGCCTGACCGACGATCAGGTGTTGGTGCGCGCCGTGCCGGTGGTGGTTCACGACGTGGCCATATATGCCCCGCCAGCGCAGGGTGACCTGTCCAGCGAAACCTTTTTAAACGACGCGCCGGATGCTGTCCAAGCTGGTCATGATGCCGGTAACGGTGCCTTTGATTCCTTTGCACGTGGGGCGCCGTTTGGTAAGGCCCTGCTGACCGGCGATGATCTGATGACCGCGACCGTGGTCGGGGTGAATACGGTGTTTGCGCAACTGCTTAAAGCCTCAGCCGATGACCTGACTGGCCGCGGGTTTGGTGACCTTTTGACGCCGTCGTCACGCGCGGAGACTGAAGCCCGCCTGTTGGGCGGCAAAAGCGGGCGCTTTGATATTCATCTGGCCGCCAATCCTGACTTGCCGGTACAGATGCTGATCTCCGAAGATACGACCGGGTTTATGGTCTATCTGTTTGATGTGTCTGAACAAAAGGAACTGGAGCAAAGCCTCGCTCAGGTGCAGAAAATGCAGGCGATCGGCCAATTCGCCGGTGGTGTCGCTCACGACCTGAACAACCTCCTGACCGGCCTGAAACTGCGTATAGATGAGTTGCTCTATAACCATCCGCTCGGTGATCCGTCCTATGATGGCCTGAAAGAAATCCGCCAGATCGGCACCCGCGCTGAGGATCTGGTGTCCAAACTTCTGGCCTTCGCCCGCAAAAAGACCGTCAAGCGGGTCACGCTCAATATAGGTGAGCTGGTCTCTGAGTTCGAGGTCTTCCTGCGCCGACTGATGCGCGAAGACGTTAAGCTTGAGACCGATTACGGCCGCGACCTGCCCAATATTCACGCCGACAAGAGCCAGATGGAAATGGCGGTCATGAACCTGGTGGTCAATGCTCGCGACGCCGTCCATGCCTCCGGCGGCGGCAAGGTGCGCATTAAGACGGCGGTGTTGAGCCAGTCCGAGGCCGCAGCCCTCGGCTGGGCTGAAGCGCCGGAACAGGGCGCCGCCCTGATCGAAGTGTCCGACAACGGTCCCGGCATCCCGCCTGACATCATGGCCAAGGTGTTCGAGCCGTTCTTTACCACCAAGCCGCAGGGCGAAGGCACCGGCCTTGGCCTCGCCACCGTTTACGGCATCGTCAATCAGGCCGATGGCCACATCACCATCACCTCGGTCGTCGCCCCTGAGCCGAACCACGGGGCAATCTTTCGCATCTTCCTGCCGGTAAAGATCGAGGTCGCCATGCCCGAATCTGCGCCGGTCGCCCCGCTGGTGGTGGCCAAGGTCACGCCCAAGGACATGTCGGGCGCGGGCCGCATCCTGTTTGTCGAGGACGAAGACATCGTGCGCGGTATCGCGGCCCGTCTGTTGCGTCAGCGCGGCTATGAGGTGCTGGAGGCCGCTGACGGCGAAGAGGCGCTGGAGATTATCGAGGCCGAAAATGGCCGGTTCGACCTGCTGATTTCGGACGTGATCATGCCAGGTCTTGACGGGCCGTCCATGCTCAAGCGCGCGCGGCCCTTGCTCGGAAATGTGCCGGTGATGTTTATCTCTGGCTATGCCGAAGCCGAGTTCTCGGACCTGCTGGATAATGAGGCCAATATTTCCTTCCTGCCCAAACCGCTCGACATCAAGACACTGGCGGAGCGCGTCAAAGAACAACTCGCCGCATAAAATTCCGTCTCTTGGCCATCTAATACGCAGTCTGCGCTGGCAGGTACTTTAGTACCTGCGGCGCTTGCCGGCTATTATCTGACTCAAGATCCGAAATTTTATCTCATGATTTCCTCTCCGCCCCTGCGAAGCGGGGGAGGGGGACCATCAAGCGTTAGCGCAGATGGTGGAGGGGGCTAAACTATCTCCGACAGCCGCTGCAACAACCTGTCCTTCTCCACCGTCAAGCCCTTATAGTCCAGTTCTTCCGGTGATAAGGCTTCAATCTGCGCGGCAATGGCCCGCGCCAGTTCCGCACCGTCATCGCGGCGGGTGAGCGCTTCCAGCGGGTCGATATAGATGCGGATGGTGAACAGGATATCACCGCTGACCGGCAGCTTGCGTAAGGTCTGACGCTCCAGCCGCAGGTAGATCCCGTCATCGAACCGGCGCGGTGGCGACAGGTGCGGGTGGTGCAATTCGTCATTGCCATAGATCGACCAGTTCCAGCGCACGACCGGCTGATCCGGCGTCAGGTTATCGAAAATCCGGTTCATGATGCTGGCGTTGCGGGTGCCCGCCGCAAACCCCGGCACCGGCGCGTGGATGGCGTCAAGCGGCTTACCGAATTTTTCGGGCAGGCTCCATGACGACGCAAAACAAACGCACCCCGCTGTCAGTCGCCAACCATCGGCACCTTTGCGCATCAGCACCAGATCTTCCTGGATCAGCCCTGCCGCAATCAGCAGCGGCGGCAGAAATGGTGCATCCATCCGCACGCGCCGAAACGCCGGTACAATATCAAGCTGTGGCCCCAGACGGTGATAAGTATCCGGAAATCTTTGTGGTAAATGATCGGCCAGCAAATGCAGCACCTCTCCTTGCGCCTCTTCCGTGCCCGCCTCAGCCACAAACACCTCATGCGGAACCCTGTTCATGACCTGATCCTTGGCATCCAGATAGGCCAGCAGATGTGTGTCGGCATCAATCCAGTCATGCAGATCGAGCGGCTTCAGGCCGATCTGAAATAGTTTCGATGAACCGTCATAAGGTGTGTGCAGTGGGGTCATAGCTGCGTTTTAACACAAAAAATCCGGCTCAAGTTGCCCTGAGCCGGATTTTTAAGAAACTTGGTTTCCGCAAGCGAGTGTACCCGCTTATTTCTTAAGGAAGCCGCCGAACTTGTTGTTGAAGCGCGACACGCGGCCGGCGCGGTCAAGCAGGGTGTTGGCACCACCGGTCCATGCCGGGTGAGTGCGCGGATCGATGTCGAGGTTCAGGACCGCGCCTTCTTTGCTGTAGGTGGAGCGCGTCTGATACGAAGACCCATCCGTCAGGGTGACGGTGATCCAGTGATAATCGGGGTGACCATCTTTTTTCATTTTATGTTCCTTGATACGTCCGGCCAGCATGTTCGCGGACGCGCAAAAAGGGTTAAGCAGCACAAGGACCATCCTTGCGCCGAAATCCAGATCGGGGTCATTACATCATGAGCCGTTGCGGTGCAAGCCATTCCTCTGTAAACAGCGCCGTCATGCAAGCTAGCTCATCTCCGTCCCCCGACACCGCCGTAACTGACCGCCCCGGATCGGGCAGCGAACTGGTCTCGCAATTGTCGCAAGCCGCCGGTGGCCGCGCCAAAACCCGCGACCTTAGCCCCCTGAAACGGCTGGTGCCTTACCTGTTGCGGCAAAAGGTCGATGCCGGGTTTGCGGTGCTGTTTCTGCTGCTGTCGTCAGCCGCCACTCTGGGGCTCACCGGCGCGTCGCGCTTTCTGATCGATAACGGCTTTGGATCGGGCAATGCGGCGGAACTGAACCGCTGGTTTCTGGTGTTGGCAGGGGTGGCGATCATGCTGGCCATATCCACGGCCTTGCGGTACTATTATATTACCAAACTGGGTGAGCGGGTGGTTGCCAATCTGCGCAAAGACGTGTTTGGGCATATACTTAGCCTCGATCCCGGCTTCTTCCTGAAAATCCGTACTGGCGAAGTGGTGTCGCGCCTGACGACTGATCTTCAGATCATCGATACGCTGGTGTCATCGGCCATTTCGATCGCGCTCAGAAACGCCCTGAGTTTCATTGGGGGGGTGACGCTATTGATGTTTGTCAGCCCCAAACTGACCGGCCTGGTGCTGTTGATCTTTCCGTTCGTGCTGGTGCCGTTGTTTACTTTTGGGCGCAGCGTCGGGCGGTTAACGCGCAAGTCTCAGGACAGTTTCGCGCAGGCCGTCGGTTTCGCCGCGGAAACGCTCGATGCGCTGGAAACCGTGCAGGCCTTTGTGCGCGAAGCCTTTGCCAAGACCAGGTTTTCCGGCGCGGTCGATGAAGCCTATGCGACCTCCCAACAACGGATGCGGGCCCGCGCCATTATGACCGCGCTGGTGATCTCGCTGGTCTTTGGCGGAGTGGCGTTTGTGCTGTGGCTGGGAGCCAATGCGGTCATGGACGGCGACATGACCGAAGGCGCGTTGATCCAGTTCGTGATCCTGTCGGTATTGGTGGCGGGGTCGGTAGGCTCACTGTCCGAGACCTGGGGCGACGTACAAAAAGCCGCCGGCGCCATGAGTCGCGTGGATGAGCTATTGAGCACCGAACCGGGCATTAAGGCGCCTGAGCATCCGGTGGCCTTGCTATCGCCGCCGGTGGGCCATGTCCGGTTTGATAATATCGTCTTTGGCTATCCGTCGCGGCCCGATCTGCCGGTGCTGGATGGCTTTTCGCTGGAGGTCAAACCGGGCGAAACCGTCGCTCTGGTCGGGCCATCCGGGGCCGGTAAATCGACGGTGTTTAAGCTGCTGCTGCGCTATTATGAGCCGGTGAGCGGCCATATTTTCATGGACGGCGTCGATATCGCACAAGCCGATCCCAAGGCGGTGCGGGAGCGCCTGTCGCTGGTGGCGCAGGATGCGTCGCTGTTTTCCGGCTCGGCGGCCGACAATATCCGCTTTGGCAATGCGGCCGCGACCGACGACGATATCCGCGCCGCGGCAACCCGTGCGCAGGCTTTGACCTTTATCGAAGCCCTGCCCGAAGGGTTCAATCAGCCCCTGGGTGAACGCGCCAAATCGCTGTCCGGCGGGCAAAAACAGCGCCTGTCGATTGCGCGGGCCCTGGTGCGTGAGGCACCGATCCTGCTGCTGGATGAGGCGACCAGTGCGCTGGATGCCGAGAATGAGCGGCTGGTGCAGGCGGCCCTCAATGAGGCGATGACAACGCGCACAACCTTGGTGATCGCGCACCGTCTGGCGACCGTGCTTAAGGCTGATCGGATTGTGGTCATGGATGGAGGCAAGGTGGTTGAGAGCGGCACCCACGATGAGCTTGTGGCCCGCGGCGGGCTTTATGCGCGTCTGGCCGAATTGCAGTTTAACGCGGGGTAGTTTCTCCTCCCTATCGCAGATGGGGAGGTGGATTTTGAGGGCGAAGCTCTCAAAAGACGGAGGGGTATGGCGGTGACATGGCTACCGACACATACCTTAACGCGTTATCCTGACTAAAGGCAGAGACAAATATTCGGGCGGCGCTACCCCCCACCGTCTTTTTGGCTGTCGCCAAAAATCCACCTCCCCCAACAAGTTGGGGGAGTATAAGGGTCAGCCCCCAAACTTGTTGGTTGGCAGGCCCGTATGACCGTGCAAGAGGGACGGGGACACCTCAAACAGCGCACCCGCCACGGCCTTATCCGGCGCACCGTCAGGCAGGAATTGCGCTGCGGAACTGACGTACAGGTGATCCAGCTTATCGCCGCCAAAGGTCAGGCTGGTGATCTGGCTGGCGGGCAGTTTGACCTGAAAATCAAACTTGCCGTCCGGGAAAAAGCGGCTGATGCGCCCGCCGCCGTAATGGGCGATCCACACCCCGCCCTTGACGTCTGTCGCCATGCCGTCTGGCCCGCCCCAGCCATCGGCTTCATGGGTTTTAAAATCCACAAACACCTGCTTGTTGGACAGCGTGCCGTCTTCGGCGACATCAAACACATAGACCACTTTGTCAAAGGACTCGACGTGCCACAGCCGCTTCAAATCGGGACTAAAGGTCGGGCCATTGGTACACAGATATGGTCCGTCAACCTTGGTAGCTTTCAGATCGTTATCGACCCTGTAAAAGGCCCCGACTTTTTCCGACCAGGGCAGGTGCATGGTGCCGGTCCACAGGCGGCCTTTGGCATCGACCTTACCGTCATTGAGGCGGGTATCTGTGCGGTCTTCGGGTTTGACCAGCAGGTTGAAAGCCGAACTCTTTTCATCGAACGCATAAACCCCGTCGCTTAGGCCCGCGATCATGCCGCCACTTTTGCGTTCGGCCAGATAACAGACGGGTTTCGGCGCATCCCATGTTTGCAGGGCTTTGGTTTTGAGGTTCAGGGCATAGATTTTCTGGGCAGCGATATTGACCCAGAATATCCGGCCGGTATCCGCCGACCACAAAGGCCCTTCGCCGAGCAGGTCGCCTGCACCACCCAATATGCGGATGCCGCTATCAGCCAAGGCGGTGATCGGGGCCGCACATACGGCAGCCCCCATTCCGAAAGCCATTTTCAGGCCCGATCGACGTGTAATCATCATAGCGCTTCCCGTAGACATTTTTCGTTATGTTAGCGCTACATTGGCAGGCCGAGCATAAGAAATGTCAAGGGCAGGTTTTAGACTGCGCCGATCTTCAGCTTATCCAGCAGTTGCGGATAGAGCTCTAAGTTGGTGGCCAGCAATTCACCGGTTTTCATCGGCGAGTCGTCGTTCTCAATCGAGGTAACCTTGCCGCCCGCTTCGGCCACCAGCAACAGCCCCGCGGCCATGTCCCACGGCTTTAGACCGCGTTCCCAGTAGCCGTCATACTGACCGGCAGCGACCATGGCCAGATCGAGCGAGCAGGCACCCATGCGGCGGATGCCGGCGGTGCGTTGCATGATCTGGTGCAGTTCTTTCAGGGCCTGGGTGTGACCGGCCTTGCCAATGAATGGTAATCCCGTGGCAATCACGGTTTCGTCCAGTTGCTTACGCGATGAGACGCGCAGGCGGCGGTCGTTATGATACGCGCCCTTACCCTTTTCGGCCCAATAAAGGTCATTGGTGATCGGGTTATAGGTGACACCGGCGACGATCTCGCCGCTGCGCTCCAATGCGACCGTGCAGGCAAAATGCGGGATGCCGTGCATGAAGTTGGTGGTGCCATCGATCGGGTCGACAATCCAGGTGTGGGATTTGTCGGTGCCGTCTATCATGCCTTGTTCTTCGCCGAGGAAGCCATAGCCGGGGCGCACGCGGGTCAGTTCTTCAAACAGGGCGGCTTCGACGCGCTTATCGGCGGCGGTGACGAAATCGCCGGGGCCTTTGCGCGAAACCTGAAGCTCGGTGACTTCGCCGAAGTCGCGTGAGATGCCCTTCAGCGACTTACGCACCGAAGCGACCATGACCTGGATGAGGGAGGATTGCAGGATCATGTGAAATTCCTTTTATACTCCGCCCGTTTTACGGGGGAGCCGGGTGGCCGGAGCCGGGAACCGCGAAGCGGGGGAGGGGGCTTCCAGCCGTGGATGCCCCCTCCGTCATTTCGCAAACTCAATGACACCTCCCCCGCGCGCAGGGGAGGAAAAGTATCAGTCTGCGCGCTTCATATATTCGCCGTTTTCGGTGGCGACGACGATGCGCTCACCCACGCCCATAAATGGCGGGATCATGACGCGCATGCCGTTGGAGGCCTTGGCGGGCTTATAGGAAGATGACGCGGTCTGGCCCTTGATGGTAGGCTCGGTTTCCACGACCTCAAGGATCACGGTGTCAGGCAGGGTAATCGAGATCGGACGTTCATCGTGGAATTCCAGGATCACGACCATGCCGTCATGCAGGTACTGGATCTGGTCTTCGCCGACCCAATCCTTATGCAGGCTGATTTGTTCGTAGTTTTCCTGATCCATGAACACCAGCATGTCGCCCTCTTCAAACAGGTAGAGGTGATCTTTCTGCTCAAGGGTAACGCGATCAACGGTGTCTTCGGAGCGCAGACGCTCATTCAGCTTGGTGCCGGTGATCAGGTTCTTCAGCTCGACCTGAGCAAAGGCGCCGCCCTTACCGGGCTTTACGTGCGCAGTCTTCACGACGGTCCACAGACCGCCCTGATATTCGAGAACCATACCGGGTTTGATGGTGTTCGCGTTAATTTTGGGCATGAGATACGACTTGTCAAAGAAAAGAGCCGCGCACCACGCGCAGCCGAAAAAAGCTTGCGCGCGTTACTACGCGCAAAGGGCCGCAATGGCAAGGGGGCGATCCTGTAGGTTCGCCTAAGCTGGGAAAGCGCTGTTTAGGGATGTGCAATAGTTTAGCTTTAATGACGACGTGAGTTGTGCGGCCTTCCTCCTCCCCACTGCGTAGGGAGGAGAAGATAAAGGGTTAAGTATGGGGCTTAAGGCGGGCCGTTTGATTGTTGGGGTTTTGGCGTTGGCCGCCTGTTCGCGCCAGCCTGAGCCCGAAGAGCTGGGGCCCGGCGCGGTGGCCGAACGCGCCATAAGCGAGGCCGCTATGTCCGCAGGCGTGTCCGAGAACAATATCCTCAACTGCACCGTGCCGGTGTCCAAAGGCTTAAGCGCCAAAGCGATAACCGATATCTATCGCGGGCAGGCGCGCATCAATATCATGCGCGGCCTTGAGGGTGAGGTGTCGCGCACCGTGGTTTTGTACCCCAAGATGCCGCAGCGTCGGGGCGAGGTGTGGTTCTGGGACGCCGCCATGACGCAGGTGTCGGATCTGTCCCTGGCGCCCACTGCGACGGACTGGGTGGGGCCCGGCGGCGTGCGGTTGGGGGCAACACTGAAAGCCGTGGAGACCGCCAATGGCAGGCCGTTTGTGTTGATGGGCTTTGGCTGGGAAGCGGGCGGCACGGTGGTCGATTTCAGGGGCGGTAAGCTGGCGCACCTTGATGGCTGTGCGCTGAAACTGCGCTTTGGTGTACCGGATAAGGCCGCCTTGCCGGAAGGTTTAAGCGGCGATCATCCGCTGCGCAGTGACGATAAAGCGTTTGCAGAGGTCGCGCCGGTGGTGTCGGAACTGCGCTTAACCTGGCCGCAAGGGGCTGAGTAGGGGAAATATGGAAAACCTGAATTATCCTTATATTTACAGGCCATCAAGTGGAACGAGCGTGCAGATTGTTCTGCTAAGCCCTGTCTTGATTTTTATGTATTTTGCTTTCGTGTTTTTTGGCGTTGATGCGCGGCCTTTGGTTCAGTTGTTCATTGTGGCAATAGTTTTACTCTTGGTATTTGCAATCGTGTATTCGTCTATGTTGCTTGGTCGAGGGTACTTAGAATTATACCCCGATTATCTGGAATACTGTCGCATCTATGAAGTTCAGCGCATTGAACGCTCGGATATAGCTGCCTTTAAATGGGGGCCGAGCCGGAGCGGCATTGGCTCGATAATAGTAGGTTTAAAGAATAAATCCAACCTCGTGAATGTCCCCTATTTTGGCGATCGGGATAGTAAGCTTACAGATTGGTTTTCGGTATTTCCTGATCTGGATGAAACGACAAAAGCGACGCGCGAACGACTTCTGCTGGATAATCCGGCCTTTGGGACGGATGAGGCCGCTCGCGTTAAAAAGATCCGCTATGACAAAAATACGATTATTGGGGCGGCGGTTCTGTCAGGTCTGATATCCGGTTCTGCGTTTGTGTTTTTCAAAATACACGATGTCCTGCTTTATATCTGTATCGTGATCCCGGTTCTGGCCGTGGCCGCCATATGGTTATCGCGGGGCCGGTGGGCGGTCTATAGTGACGGCCTTCCGGCAAAGCTGAACCTAAGCTGGGTGATGTTCTGGCCGGTAGTTCCGTTAGGTTTTTGGGGCTTTCATGCGGGACGACCAGTCAATGAATGGGCCATACTGGGCTGGGCATTTATTCTGACCTGCGTGATCTTATGGATTGTGTGTACATCCCGCGACGGCAAAGCCAAATGGTATCTCGCCGTCGCCTTCGTCCCGCACTTTATCTATGCCTTTGGTGCCTTGAGCCTGATCAACAGCCTTCCCGCGCGTGAGGCCAAAATTTACGAGGTCGTGCCCAGCGAGGTGAAAGCTGGCACGGGCCGGAAAAGCTCCAGCTATGTCGTGTTGCCTCCGTGGGGGCCTGTGACCGAGGTGCAGAGGGTGGGCGTCAGCCGCAGTTTCGCCAAATCACTGCGGCACGCCGAACCGGTTTGTGCTCATCTATATACCGGAGCCTTGGGCTGGCCGTATTACAGCGTTGATAAATGCACGCCTAAGCCAGCGCCGCCGTCAGGGCCTTGATGCCGGCGACCGGGCCGTCTGGGTGGTTCCAGACGCAGCCTGAGACCGCAATAAAGTCAGCACCGGCGGCGTAGATTTCGGCGGCGGTGTCGGCGGTGATCCCGCCAATGGCCACGCACGGGATTTCCATACTCTCCTGCCAGATGCTTAGGGTATCTAGCTCGGCCATATGAAGAACCTCTTTGGTCGTGGTCGGGAAAAATGCCCCGAAGGCCACATAATCCGCGCTGTTTTCTGCCGCTTCCATCGCCAGGTGGCGGCTATTGTGGCAGGTGATACCGATCATCGCCTCCGGCCCCAAAATCTGGCGGGCCTCTTTCAGCGACATATCGCTCTGGCCCAGATGTACACCGTCCAGTTTCAGTGACTTCACCAACGGCACCCGGTCATTCATGATCACCGCCACGCCGTGCTGATGGGCGATCGGCGTGATGGCTTTTGAAGCGGCCACAATCTCATAGTCGGTGGCGTCTTTCAGGCGGATTTGCAGGGCCGCTATGGGGGCGGCGTCTAGAACGGCCTCCAGATCGCGGGCAAAGGCGCTGAGGTCAGCGATCTTCGGCGGCGTGATCAGATAAATCTGGCAGGGTGTTCTGTAAGGGGCTTTTTGAGTCATAAGGTGTCCGATGACATATTTTTTAATGGGCGGCAAATCCATAAATTGCGATCTGTTGCCGCTTGTCCGGTAGCCCGTCGCCGCAAGTGGCGCGGTTAAGCGCTTAAAACTATTAAACTTTGCCACGCATTTGCATGAATCTTTGACACGCATTCTCAAAAACCTTGCGAATGCGTCTGGCTTAAGCTATATGAGACTTGTTCGCATAGTCATCCGCTCATATACGGCTGTAAGGTTACCTCGTGTACGTTTGTAATTGTAACGCAATTCGCGAAAGAGATGCTAAATCTGCGATTTTATCGGGGGCCATTACTCCTAAAGCCGTTTTTGACCATTGCCAGACCCGCGCCCAATGCGCCAAATGCGTCTGCGACATTCGTCAGATGATTGCCGAGCAGCAGTCGGTCATGGCGATCGCCGCGGAATAGGCGCGCAAGAGACATTGCCGCGCCTTTGACATTTATGCGAAAGGCGCCGCTATGAAGGGCAATCCCGACATCATCAAATTGCTGAACAAGGTTCTGACCAACGAACTGACAGCGATCAATCAATACTTCCTCCATGCGCGGATGCTGGAAAACTGGGGCCTTTATCACCTCGGCCGGATCGTCTATCAGGAATCGATCGAAGAGATGAAGCATGCCGACATGCTCATCAAGCGGGTCTTTTTCCTTGAGGGCCTGCCGAACCTTCAGGACCTGAATAAGCTGCGTATCGGTGAGACGATTACCGAATGTCTTGAAGCCGACCTGTCGGTCGAAACCCGTGGGCATCTCGATCTGGTGGCGGGCGTTAAATATTGCGAAGACCATGCCGATTACGTCAGCCGTGAACTGCTGAAGAAGATACTGTCCGATACCGAACATCATATCGACTGGCTGGAAACCCAGCTTAGCCTGATCAAGCTGATGGGCGAGGCCAACTACCTGCAAAGCGCGATGAAAGAAATTGAGTCCGGCGAGGGCTGATTTCTACTCCTCCCTACAACGTGGGGAGGTGTCGAGTTTACGAGACGGAGGGGTATCTTAGAAAGGTACCCCTCCGTCTTTTCGCTTTGCTTAAAGACACCTCCCCATGGAATGGGGAGGTGGGGTGCGCGCATAAGTAGCGAGAATTTATCAAAAATTTCGCGTTTTCATCTTTGACTTTTCGGTTCTGCCCCCTAACCTGTTGCCGTCAGCAAAAGGCTGTTGAAATAGGTGGAAAAGGTTTAATCTCTCAAAGATGGTATCCTTAACCAAAAGAGACTTTATCGGCATAGGCATCGCGGGCGCGGTGCTGACGGGCTCGACCTTCGGCGTCTATGCGTGCGTCAACCGCAAAAAGATCCCGCCGCCGCAGGACGGTGAACCGGTGGCTGCGGGTGAAGAAGGCACTCTGGAATGGGCCGTGGCCGGTGGCTGGCGCAACCCACTCAATAAGGCCCGCGACCCGTTTCGTCACCCCCTTGAAACCCTTAAGTTCTTTGGCGTTAAACCCGGCGATACCGTCATCGATGTCTGGCCCGGTGCGGGCTATATGACTGAGATTCTGGCCCCCTATCTGGCGCGTGGTAAGGGCAAATATATCGCCGCCCTGTTTGAAAACAGCGCCCCCGCCGAAGAGGCGTCTGAAACCGCAGAAACTGGCACAGAGACGGGGGCGGCGACCTCCAGTCAGGCCGTGGTCTCATTGGGTGAGCAATATACCCAGCATTTTGGCGAGAACAAAAAACTGTTCGGCGAAATCGGCATCACCGAATTCGGCCCGAACAGCACGGCCTTGGCCCCCGCAGGCACCGCCGATGTGGTACTGTTTTTCCTCAATATACATGACTGGATGGCGGCGGGGATAGCCGAGAAAGCCTTTGCTGATGCGTTCACAGCCCTGAAACCCGGTGGCACGCTGGCGGTCGAGCAACACCGCGCCGACATCGGCAACGTGCAGGACCCGGCGGCGACCTCCGGCTATGTGCAGGAACCGTTCGTCAAGCAACTGGCGACCGAAGTGGGTTTCACCTTTGTCGAAGCCTCTGAAATCAACGCCAATCCCAAAGATTCCAAGGATCACCCCTTTGGCGTGTGGACCTTGCCGCCTCAACGCTTGACAGCGAAGCGCGGAGAGCCTTCTAATCCTGACTTCGACGGGGCGCTCTATGAATCAATCGGAGAAAGCGACCGTATGACCCTGAAATTCAGGAAGCCTTAGACTACGGCCTCCGCAGATGAGAAATTTACGTGAGCCGCATAGCCGCCCTTTCGACCCAAGCGCCCTTGATGTCCATACCGGAGGCGATGTGCCCGCCGGGCGGGGCCGGGGAATGGTATCGTGGTGCGGGTGGTTTGAGATTGCGGCTGGGATATTGGGTGCCGACGGGCGGGGCGGCAGCCCAAGGTGAGCCGCGCGGGACCGTGTTCATCAGTCCCGGTCGCGGCGAACCCATTGAAAAATATTATGAAACCGTTCGCGATATTTTGTCGCGCAACTTCTGCGTCGTGGTTCATGACTGGCGGGGCCAAGGCCTGTCGGCGCGGCTGTTGCCGGAGCGGTTGAAGTGCCATGCCCGCACGTCGGATGAATTTCTGGATGATTTTCAGCGGTTGCTGGACGGGTTTGAAGACCGCGCCCCTAAGCCGTGGCTCATGGTCGGTCATTCGATGGGGGCAGCGCTCAATCTGGCGACCCTGATCAAGGGCGATGAGCGCATTTCGGGTGCGCTGTTGTCCAACCCCATGCTAAGGGTCAAGACGGGCAAACATACCCTGTGGTCGGTGACGTTTCAGTGCGACTGGAAGGTGGGTCACGGTCAGGCGACCGAATATGTCCCTGATTTGTTTGATGATCCGTTCGAGCATACGTTTGAGAACGATGCCCTGACCCATGATCGCCGGCGCTATGATATCTGGCAGGAGCAATTGTTCGCCTGCCCGCATCTGGCGGTCGGGACGCCAACCTGGGGGTGGCTGGCCTTCTGCCTCAAGATCGGGGAAACCTTGATCAAGGATAAGCTTAAACTGCTGAAAAAGGTCACGACCCCGATCACGGTCGTCTGCTCCGGTGAAGACAGCATCATCATGAAGGCCCCATCCAAGGCCTTTGCCAAGAAGCTGCCCAAGGGTAAATATGTCGAAGTGGCCGGATCGGATCATGAAATCCTGATCGAAATCGATGATTTCCGCGATCAGTTTTTCAGTGAATTTGACGCGCTGGCTGACATCGCCGCCCCTCGTGAAGGGGCGGTCGCGGATGAGCTTGAGGCGGAGTTCGACGGCCCGATTAAAGGTATGCAGGCATAGCAAGGGGCACGGCCCCTTGACCCGTTAATTGGAGCGGGTGGGACGGGACGCGCAATCTTCTCCTCCCTATCGCAGATGGGGAGCGGGGCGGCCCGTGCCGTGGCAGGCGCGTAGCGTCCTGACGGAGGGGTATTTTTTAAAGAAAGAGCCCCCACCACCCCTTTGCTGCGCAAAGCGGTCCCTCTCCCCAGTGCATTTTAGTGCGCTAACGCTGCGCTGCTTGAGCGCAATTGGGGAGGTGTAAATATGGGTGATTTTCTTATACCTCCCTGGCTTGCCGGGGAGGGGGACCGCACGAGCCGCAGGCGAGATGTGGTGGTGGGGGCTCTTAACTTTAACCGCTGCCGAAATCGGGGCGTTCCGTCGCGCACCAGTGCTGAAACGGGGCGTGCAGCGGGTCTTCGGTATCAATAAACCGGGGCAGAGGTGGCTCAGGTTTAGGAGACGGAACACAGTCGGGGTTCAGCCCGTTTTCCAACTCGTCCTCAAGCTCATCGGTAAAATGTTTCAAACCCTCATGCTGACGCAAGGCCTTGAGCGAGGATTTCAGGGCCGGAGTATAGGCCGGTTTAGGCGTAGGCGGCGCAATAGGAGTTGCGGCCTTGGCTTCAAGGGCCTCACGCTCAAGACGCATGCGGTTGAGCTTGGCCGCCCATTCGGCACGGCTTTTGGCGACATCGGCGGCGATCTCTTCGTCCGTGCGCGGTTTAGGATTGGCCCGCTCGGTGCGTTCAGCCTTATCGACGCGGGCATAGAGCCGCTCGATCAGCAAGCCGGTGCGCAGACCGCGTTCAACCTCTGCCACGTCCTGCGGCGGGGCCAGATCCTCAAGATGATCCAGCATCCGGTCGGCAAACGCACGCAGCTTCGCCCGCCGTTCTTCGGGCGTATAGCGTTCAGCCGTGTGCGTGTCGGATGTCATCCCCTAAGCATGGGGGAAACGCGAGGATAGGGGATAAGTCACTTCGCCTTGCCATTAGGCTGGCAAGCGGGACGGTTGTGGCTTACTTTTCCTAACGAACCTATCGATGTAGAGGCATGGCCGTGACTTGTGCTAGTTGATATGCTGAGTTTATTGTTACTCTTCGCAAACCATGATAAATGAACGATTCAATTAACGTAAGGCCGTTTTGTGACACCAGTCAAAGTCAAAGGCGCATATAGCGTTGAGCAAGTGTCACGCTTGACTCACCTTTCGCCTGCAAGATTGGCAGAGTGGGATCGTGCGGGCTTTTTTCCTCCGGAATTCGCTGAGGATAATAGACGATTGCCCTATAGCCGTATTTACTCATTTAGCGATGTAGTCGGCCTTAAAACGCTTCAAATATTGAGAGATAAGTGGAAAGTGCCAATGTTGCACCTCCGGGAGGTGGCGGATCAACTTGCTGCCGTATGCGAAAAACCTTGGTCTGAACTTCGATTAGCGGTTCTGAAAAATGAAGTCCTTGTTCTAGATGATTTAGGGCAAGGAGAAGCGGTTTTGAATGGGCAAAAAGCTTTAATAGAACTAGATTCAGTAATTGATGATTTGCACCGAGATATAGCCAGTATGCGCAAACGTCCCTCTGGTAGCGAAGGGAAATTAGAGCGGTCAAAATATGTGCTGCATAATGCACAAAGAATAGCTGGCACACGGATACCTGTGTCGGCTGTTATTCAATATCTTAAATCGGGAGCTACTGATGAAGAGATTATTGAAGCTTATCCGGATTTGACTTCCGAAGATATTGCAACCGTACGTGCCGTTGCGGCTAATAAAGCTGCTTAATAAACGAGGTCGGACGGGAGTGAGATTCTTAGCCGACCATAATTTGATAGAACAAATATCTCAATTTTTTGAAGCGCGTCAACATGACGTTTTGAGAGTTCGGGATGCTGTTGGAGCCGCTTCCCCAGATTTTGTCGTCGCGCAAGCTGCTCTAAGCGATAACAGGATATTGTTGACTCAAGATCGTGATTTTCGGACTCAACAGCGGCGTAACAGAGCAAATAGGCAGGTTATGGAGAGTGTGCACTTAATTCATATCTGTGATCTAGGGCCTGATACTTTGCGCCGTGTTGCAGATATTATTGATGTTATTGAATGAGAGGCCGAGCACCGCTTGGCATCAAACCAAAGAGTTCAGGTTTATGTTGAAGACAGGCGCGTAATTATTCAGAGGTGATTAATGGGGGCAGCGCCCAACATTCCGGGTGCAGGGGCCGTGCCCCTGCCTAGCGCGATGACTTTTTCATCAGGAACATAGCGGCATCGGCTTCGGACACCCAGGCTTCGGCAGTTTTCTGGCCTGAGAAGGCGCGCACCCCGAACGATCCGCCTACTTTAAGAAACAGGTTCTTGTGCGGGAAGGTGGCGATATTCAGTTCGGCCTCAAGCTTCATGGCCTTGACCTTGGCGGAGGCCAGATCGGCGTGGCGCAGCAGGATGGCAAATTCATCCCCGCCCAGCCGACCAATGCTGTCGCCTTCGCGGGTATTGGCCAGCAGCAGGTCGGCAACGTGGATCAGGGCCTGATCGCCTGCCGCGTGACCATAGGTGTCATTGATGAATTTAAAGCCGTCCAGATCAAGGAACACAAGGCACGCCTGCTGATCATAGCGGCGGCAGTCGGCCATGGCGCGGTGGACTTCGCGCAGGAAGGCGCGGCGGTTCAGCGTCGGGGTCAGAACGTCTGAGTCAGCCAGATTTTCAGTCTGGGCGAGGCGTTCCTGCAATATTTTGACACCGGCCTTAAGGTCGCGGTTCTGGCGCGTCAGGGTCTCGATCAGGCGTTTAGCCTCATCCGGCCAATGTTCGCGGGAAGGGTTTTCGCGTTCGCTTTTAACGGGTGCCGCGACGGGCTTAGGCGCGGGCGGGGTGATCTTGACCGGGCTTGCGGGCGCCGCAGCCTTGGGTGCATTGGAATTGGCCGCGGGCTGCGGGGTGATCTGCATTTCCTCGAAATAGGATTGCAGCAGGCTTTGCATCGATGCCGTCGAGGCGAACACGCTTTGGGGTTCCGCCGGTGTTACCTCCGCAGAGCCTTGACCGCCGCTTAGATTTTCGTGCGCGGTTTTATAATGCGTGGGGTCTAAACCCATAGACGATACTCTTATAGCCTGAGATGGGGAGGATATGCGGGCCCTGTGCCGACCTTAGCCGGTGATTGCGGCAACTATACCGCATCGCAATGGAATTGGGACAAGATTCTTTGGTTAAGAGAACAGGTTTTTGGGGGCGTGGATAAGTCGGAGAATAGTCCCGAAATCAGCACTTGCTACGGGGACGTTTCTCCCTATACTCCGCGCCTTTCCAAAAATGCCGTTAAGGACACCGCCGCACATGGCTACATCGCCGCAAATAGCCATCATCATGGGGTCCCGCTCGGACTGGCCGGTCATGAAGCATGCGGCCGAAATGCTGGAGAAGCTTGGCGTCGCCTATGAAGCGAAGGTGGTGTCTGCGCACCGCACGCCTGAGCGGATGGTGGACTTCGCCAAGGGCGCCAAGGCCGCCGGTTTCAAGGTGATTATCGCCGGTGCTGGGGGTGCAGCGCACCTGCCCGGCATGACCGCGTCCCTGACGCCTCTGCCGGTGCTTGGGGTGCCGGTGCCGGTGCGGGACGGCCTGAAAGGGATCGATTCGCTGTTGTCGATCGTTCAGATGCCGGGCGGAGTGCCGGTCGGGACCTTGGCGGTCGGTGAGGCGGGGGCGAAGAATGCAGGCCTGCTGGCCGCGCAGATTCTGGCGCTGAATGATGCGGATTTGGCGGCGCGGGTTGATGCCTTGCGTCAGGCGCAGACGGACGGCGTTCCTGAGAGTGTGGAAGATTAATGCGTCACGATAAATCCTTACCCCTTGGGGCAAAGATCGGTATTTTAGGTGATGGCCAACTGGGACGGATGCTGTCTCAGGCGGCGTCGCGTCTGGGGTTCAAGGTCGTGGTGTTTGGGCCTGATGCCGAATCACCGGCGGCCAGTGTGTCGGCCCTGTCGAAAGTGGCCCGCTATACTGACCTGGACGCGCTCGATAAATTTGCCGCCCAATGCGATGTCGTGACCTTTGAGTTCGAGAACATTCCGGTGGCCTCATTGGAGCATTTGCTGGCCGGTGGGGCGCGGGTCGCTCCTAATGCGCGCGCACTTGGCATAACGCAGGACCGGGTGAGTGAGAAAAGCTTTGCCCGTTCGGTCGGTATTCGTACGGTTGATTTCCATGAGGTGAACTCGCTGGCTGACCTGAAGGCCGGTGTCGCGCGCTTAGGCGTGCCGTCGCTGCTGAAAACCCGCCGCGAAGGCTATGACGGCAAGGGCCAGGTGTGGATCAGGGATGTGGCCGACATTGACGCGGCCTATGCAAGCCTTGGCGGGCGGGCGGCGATCCTTGAGGCCAAGGCCGATTTCGTGCGCGAAGTCTCGGTCATTGCCGCGCGTGGTTTTGGGGGGGAGGTCAAGACCTATCCCATCGGTGAAAACCACCATGTCGGCGGGATTTTATCGACGACCTTGGCACCGGCTTATGTGTCGGAATCCCTGCGCGAAGGTGCGGTCGAAATTGCCACCCGTGTGCTGGAAGGTCTTGAGTATGTGGGCGTTTTGGGCGTCGAATTGTTTGTGTTGAGTGATGACAGTCTTTTGCTTAATGAAATCGCACCCAGGGTTCACAATACGGGCCACTGGACGCAGGATGGGTGTCTGTGTGATCAGTTTGAGCAGCATATCCGTGCCGTCGCCGGATGGCCGCTGGGGGACACCGAGGCCCGTTTTCAGGTTGAAATGACCAACCTTTTGGGGCCGGACGTGCTGGCGTGGGAAAGCTTATCCGCCGAAGCGGGCGCACGGCTTTATGTCTACGGCAAGGATGAACCGCGTGAGGGCCGCAAGATGGGCCACATCAACCGGATCAAGGGAAGAGTCTAGGTCGCGCAAAAAAGTTATGGCGCTGGCGCGCCAGATACGTTTTTTGCGGGTAGTGTTACAGTGAGCCAAAGCCATCCGTTTCGGATAGCATTAAGGCGTCCCCCCCAAGAGCCCCCCACCGTCTCGTCGCTAACGCGCCGATCCACCTCCCCCAGTAAACTGGGGGAGTATAAAAAAGGTTATACCTCCCCGGCGTGCCGGGGAGGGGGACCATGAGCAAAGCGAAATGGTGGTGGGGGTTCTTGCTTAACTTTGTGCGGGTTCCGCCTTAGCCTTGCCGAAGCGTAAGGCGCCTAGCTTGGCGGCGATATCGAGCAGGGTCTGTTCGGGTTTGAAACCAGATTTGGCTTTAAACTTTTCATAAGCCATGACCGCGTCGATATTTCGCGCGATCTGGTCGTCCTGTGCGGCCTTGCCTTGCGCCAGTCGGGTGGTCAGCGCCGTGGTCAGAATCCCCGATACAATCAGCCGCTTGGAATAGTGGTTTTCATCCAGCGCCTGATCGCCAGCCTTGCGCCAGATCATGTCGGCGCTGTCCCACACCAGAGATTTCAGCAATCCCAGATGCTGCGGCAGCATCAGATAACCGAACAGGCGGTGGGTGACCGATTCTTCAACCGCGGCCTGATCCAGCCGCGCGGTTAGCAAAAAAGATATCTTCTCACGCACCTTCATGCCCATCATGTCGGTGGCCTCAACCACGGCCAACCAAGCCGCATCATGGCTGCGCCACAGTACAGCCGCGATATCGCGCGGCCCGTTGGGGCAGATCAGGTCGGATTCGGCGGGTGTCAGGCCGATATGGGCGGCGGCGCGGCGCAAACTCGTGCTATTGAGGCCCAAATCCGGCATCAATTTCGCGGTGGCGGCAGCCAGATCGGCTTCGAGGGCTTTGAGGGGTGAGGTCGTCATGGCTCCAAAGATACCCCTAAACCCCCGTCGCGCCAAGGGATTGGTAGCCGTGTGCGGCATTATGGCAAATTTCGCGCGAAATGCGCTTTTTCTTGTGCCAGTTTGGCTAGACTCCTTGGTTGGGTTGTTGTATGTGCACTCCCCTACATGCCCGCAGACTGGTGTTTGCGGGTTTTCAGATTTTAATTGACCACGGTTGCTATCGCTTCATTCAGAGGGGCTGGTCGTAACCAGTCGCCGATCCGGGCAAGCCCCTCGGCATCAAGCAAGAATGGAGAGATTCCTCTGGTTCAGATTTTTGTCCGTGACAACAACGTCGATCAGGCCCTGAAAGCCCTCAAGAAGAAGATGCAGCGTGAAGGTTCCTTCCGCGAAATGAAGCGTCACGTACACTATGAGAAGCCCTCCGAGAAGCGCGCCCGTCAGCAGGCTGAAGCCGTGCGTCGCGCCCGCAAGCTGGCCCGCAAGCGTCTTCAACGCGAAGGTGGCGCGCCTATGCCCGCCCGCCCAGCGCGCGCTTAATTTACACCGCGCCTAAAGACACGTAATCTATTGCAGATATAAAAGCGTTGTGATCATCTGGTTGCAACGCTTTTTCTATAAGTTTAAACTGAGACGCCCGACCCATGTCCAACGACGCCCCTGACGCTATCCCTGAGCCCGGCGAGTTTGAACTGGCCATCCGCTCGATCGCCATGCCGTCCGATACCAATCCGGCGGGTGATATCTTTGGTGGCTGGCTGATGTCGCAGATGGACCTGGCGGCGGGCAATGTCGCCGGCCGGCGCGCGCGGGGCCGCTGCGCCACGGTGGCAGTGGACCGGATCGTGTTTCTGACGCCGGTGCATGTCGGTGATGAAGTGACGGTCTATGCCCGCCTGATCTCCACCGGCCGCACGTCGATGAAGTTTGAGGTCGAAGCCTATCGCCGCTCGCGCGACGGCGATGAGCGCATCAAGGTAACTGAGGCGGTGTTTACGTTTGTGGCGATTGATTCCGGCGGTCGCCCGCGGCCACTTCCACACCACTAAACTTAAAGTCCCTCGCCGGGCGGTGGCTCCGCCACCTTGGCCGCCGCCGCAATGGCGGCTTGAGCGTAATGATTCCTTGAAAATCATTACGCTCTAAATCTCCACCCCGGATCAACTTCAACTTCCCCTTCTGGTAAACAAACAATTGACCGCAACCCAAAGCCCTGACATCTTGCCGATACATAAATGTGCCCAAAATGGGGCAAGCCTGTAACCCTAAGCGTACAGGTTTTGGGGGTGAGAAAACCTATGGCTCAGACACGTTTTAGCGATGTGATGCGGCGCTGGCTGCTGGAGTGGGATGACGAAAAAACCCGTCGGGCCTTGGTGAGCACACTGGCGGTTTTGTTGGGCTTACTGCTGGGGATGGTGCTTCAGACCATTTTCAAGGAAGTGGGCGATTATCTGTTTCCGCCGCCGCCGCTGCTGGACATGGTTACCCCCGAAGAGCGGCTGGAGCTGATGAGCACCATACCGTCGGCGGCCTTTGTCATCACGCTGGTGTCGTGGGCGGTTGGGGCCCTGTTTGGGGCCTATGTGGCGGTTCGGGTCGCCAAGACCGGGCAGTATCCCGGCTGGATCGTCGGCATACTGCTGTTTGCCGGTGATCTGATGACCATCATTTCCACGCCCCATCCGATGTGGTTCAACCTGATCAGCGTGCCGTTGGTGGCCGTGTCGGCCTTTGTCGGCGCCTGGCTGGGCTATGTCGTGCTGCATCAGCAGTATGTGCGCGCCCAACGCCGCGCCGCCGCCCGTCAGGACGCCGCCAGCCAAGAGATTGCTTAGGGGCTATTCAGCCTGATCACTTGTTATCGATTTCGATGCGCTGAGGCACACGCTCGAAATTGAGCGTCGCAGCCTCCGGATAATCGGACGGGTAGAAATAGGGCGTGCCGGACGGGTATTCGCCCTTGGTGGTCACCGGCAAGGTTTTGACCTGACCGTTTGACAGGGTGACCGTGCCCTTACCGGCGCCAGCAAAGAACACCCGGTCGGGCAGAGAAATCAGCATGGCGGCGGGGCCAGCGGCTTTTTTGCCGACGGTCTGGGTCTGGTTGACGGCCTTGGTCATGTCAGCGGCCGACAGGGTGCGGGCAGGGGCTTGCGTCGAATAGACCTTAAGCTTCATGGCCAGCGAGACATTGTTCGGGCCGGTCGCCACCACCACCGCATTGCGGTTGAGCTGCGCCAGCGTCGGCAGGGGCGTGATGCGGTTGTCGGGACCAAGGGTCAGCTTGGTGAGGTTGGCGCCGTCCTTAAGCTTGAAATCGAGGGCGCTGACGGGGACATGCTTGACGCGCACCACATAGGCCAACTGGATCTGATCGCGCGCCGAGGCGGGTTGGCTCAAGAAGCCTTTGAGCAACGGAAACAGGCGCGAGGCAGGGACTTCCTTGGTCTCAATCTGACCCACAGGGGCGGCCTCCGCAATCTGAGGCGACAAAGCGACACCCAGCGCCGTCAGACCGAACATGGCGGCGGCCAGAAATGAAGTCTGCGGGGCCGCTAGGGCTTTCGAGGATAAGGCGCGGGCGGCGGATTTGGTGTGCATCATCGTTTCCATGGTTCGTCTTTACAGGCGTCATATGACCATAGTTGGGCTGAATGGAAGATGAACCCCTAAAATTCAGTTTTGACGCGCATTTGATTCCGAAAACCGCCTAACACTTTTGGCTACACCGAACTTCGTTTCGGAATGCGCTTTGTAACGTGATTTCATCGCCTCATAGCCCCAGCGGATCAAAGTCCGCAGCCGGTCACTATCCACATCCTTCAACGATTTGAGGTAAAGGCACGATACGCTGGCCTTATACTTGCCTAAACCGTCCATAAGGTCGGGACGCTCAGAAAATCCCGGCATGATGTAGAGTGTCAGATTGGCGGCCCGCGGCGAAAAGCCAGTGAGGGGCCAGTCGGCGGGCTTTTTCGGGTTTTTCATATCGGTGTAGCAGCCATAGCCCACAATCGACGGCCCCCACATGACGGGCGGCTCTCCGGTGACCTCGGCAAACAAGGTGAGCAAAGTCTCACAATCCGCGCGCTTTTTCGGATCGGGTATGCTGGCGACGAAGGCGCTCGGATCAGCATCGGTGGGTTGGGTTTTAAGCTCGGCCATGATGAACCCTCCTACGGGACGCGGCTGGCTCTGAGCAGTCTTTTCAGGCTATCGCCGCCAGCATATTCCTGCATACGTGTGTAACATACATGGGTCGACATCGGCTCACTCAGTATGTTCATCTTATATGAGCGCGGAATATCAGCATCGCGCACATGGCTGTCGAACACAGCGATGGCTTCTATCAGCGCCGGATCATCAAAATCGTCAAGAGCTGCTTGATACAGAGGATAGCTGCGGCCATTTTTTAGGTGGACATCATAGACGGCGGTGGCACCCCCGTCGCTACATCTGTGGCCACCAAAACACATTATCCGGCAGCCAACTTCGATACGTTCTATGTCTTTTATATCATAGGTTTGTGGCGATAAATCCCTGAACGGGGCGCTCACCGTAAATCGGTTGCCATAAAGAGCAAAGCCGCCTGAGTGGAAGTTATAAAACAGGGCCGCGGCATAGGTCAGAGTGAATATGACGCCTGATCCGAAAACAACCCGATCCTGAGCTTTGGTTTTTGCCACGTAGCTATGTAAAAACATCAGGCCCAGAAAGACGGTAAACCAGAGGAAGCCCAAGGTTTTAAAGCTATGGGGTGTCCAGCGGTGCCAGAACAGGGGCTGTGTTAAAAGGCTGGCGTAAAACGGCGATGGGTTGTCGCTGACATAGCCGACGAACTTCTGATGAACTCCGCTCACAATGGCGAACAGGATCACCAGGATGACGCCAAGAATAATTCCTAAACCTAGAGGATGACGTTTGACCCAACTGGTTCTGAAATAGTCGTTTTTCATGAATTTACCCCGCCGTGGCTGACGGTAATTCAATACGCTTTGGCGTCAAGGGACTTATTGATTGGACGCCGCCGCCCCGCCACCCCAGATGGACAGGCCCAGCAGAAAGCCGAAATCGTACCAGCGCCCGATATTGGGCACAGCGTACATGCGGATGTCGTCGTTAAACAGGCTGATGACAAAGCTGATGGGGGCGATCAGCCCGTGCCACAGTCCCATCCAGAAGGCCGGTGCGCCCGGTGTGCCTGCGGGTTGATGGGCCATGCAGGCGCTTAAGGCCAAGGCGGTGACGAGCACCGTGCCAAAGGTGATTAGTCGTGTGGTTTTTGTCATGCGCCCCTCCCGTTCGGGTGAGGATAGCGCGGACGGCTCGAAATAAAAAGAGCCAGCGTTGCCGCTGGCTCCCAGTTTCGGGTGCAGGGACTGTGTCCCTGCTTAGAGGGCCTTGACGATGCCTTCGACCATTTTCTTGGCATCGGCAAAGAGCATCATGGTATTGTCGCGGAAGAACAGTTCGTTTTCGACGCCAGCATAGCCTGACGACATGCCGCGTTTGACGAACAGGACGGTGCCGGCTTTTTCGACATCAAGGATCGGCATACCATAGATGGCCGAGGTCTTATCGGTCTTGGCAGCCGGGTTGGTGACGTCGTTAGCCCCGATAACGAAAGCAACATCGGCGGTGGCGAACTCTGAGTTGATGTCCTCAAGCTCGAACACTTCGTCATAGGGGACGTTGGCTTCGGCCAGCAGCACGTTCATGTGGCCGGGCATACGACCTGCGACGGGGTGGATGGCGTATTTGACTTCGACGCCTTCTTCTTTGAGTTTGTCGGCCATTTCGCGCAAGGTGTGCTGAGCTTGGGCGACCGCCATGCCGTAGCCGGGGACGATGATGACCTTTGAGGCATTCTTCATGATGAAGGCGGCGTCATCGGCTGAGCCTTGTTTCACGGGCCGCGTCTCGACCTTACCGCCCGCAGCGGTGTCGGCTGTGGCGCCAAAGCCCCCTAAGATGACCGAGATAAACGACCGGTTCATGGCCTTACACATGATGTAGCTGAGGATAGCCCCCGAAGACCCCACCAGCGCGCCGGTGATGATCAGGGCGATGTTCTCTAACGTGAACCCAAGTGCTGCTGCCGCCCAGCCGGAATAGGAGTTGAGCATGGAGACCACGACCGGCATGTCGGCGCCGCCGATCGGGATGATGAGGGTGATGCCGAGGATTAGCGCCAGGGCAAAGATGACCCAGAACGCCCAGGTCGCCTGACCGGCTGTCGAGATTAAAACCCCGATCAGCACCACAATGCCGAGCCCAAGCGCGATATTGAGCAGGTGGCGGGCGGGCAGGATGATCGGTGCGCCCGACATATTGCCGTTGAGCTTGGCAAAGGCGATGACCGAGCCGGTAAAGGTGATCGCCCCGATGGCGACGCCCAGTGCCAGTTCGATGATCGACTGGATCTTGATGCCGCCAAGACCGTCCGCGATATGGAAGGCTTCGGGGGCATAGAGGGCACCGACGGCGACCAGACAGGCGGCCATGCCGACGAGTGAGTGGAACGCTGCCACAAGCTGCGGCATGGAGGTCATGGAGACCTTCTTGGCGATGGTGGCCCCGGCAAAGCCGCCGATGGCGATGCCGCCGACGATCAGGCCGATGGTGACGGGATCAAGCTCACCGCCGATAAACAGGCCAATCAGGGTCACGCCGACCGCAATGGCCATGCCGATCATGCCGTAGAGATTGCCCTTACGGCTGGTTTCCGGCGACGATAGCCCGCGCAGGGCCAGAATGAACAGAACGCCGGACACCAGATAGGCGAGGGCGGAAATGTCAGAGAAGGTCATTGAACGCCTCCTGTGCGTGTGGAGGGCTGCGTCTCCGCCCCACTCTGTGGGGAGGGGGACCGCGAGCCCGTAAGGGCTGACGCGGTGGAGGGGTAATGGAGAGGGAGGTTGTACCCCTCCGTCAGCGACGCTGCGCGCGCTGCCACCTCCCCATGCGATGGGGAGGAGAAAGGTGCTATGTTTTGCATTAGTGCTTCCCCCCGTCCGCTTTTGCGGGCTTTTCTTTCTTTTTGTACATGGCCAGCATCCGGCGGGTGACCATGAAGCCGCCGAAGATATTGACCGCGGCAAAGGCTGAGGCGATGGCACCAGAGCCTTTGGATATCCATGCGTCTGATCCGGTGGCGGATGCCGCAGCGGCCAGTAAGGCCCCCACGATAATGACTGAGGAAATGGCGTTGGTTACCGCCATCAGCGGCGTGTGCAGGGCGGGGGTGACGCTCCACACCACATAATAGCCCACGAAAATGGCCAGTACGAAAATGGCCAGACGAAAGATGGTTGGATCAACGACTTCCATAGTTTTTCCTCTTAAGCGGGGCGATGGAATAGGCGACGCTGGCCGCACGGATCAGGCCGTCCTGATCATATTCGTGGGTTTCCGTCACCACATGGCTGGATTGGTTGCGGTAGACCAGAGTGTTGTGCGCGACACCCTGACAATTGGCGATGCCTTCAAAATGCAGGTTCGGCACGCGCTCAAGGGCGGCTTTAACATAGTGAAATAAGGCCTCGATACCGTTCAGGACGCCGTCTTCGGACATGTCCATTCGGGTGACGAAGGGCGATGAAAACACAACGTCGTCGGCATAAAGCTCGCAAATGCCCTGCGCATCGCGGTTGTTCCATGCGGCGTAAAAGGCCAGTTCGCGGGCGTGGGGTGTGGAGGCATTAAGGCTCATGAGGGGGCTTTCAAAGAGGGATGGACGATGGCGCCATCCTTGGTGACCAGCGCGGCCTTGAGGATTTCATCCTCAAAATCCGGGGCTAAGGCACCGTCTTTGGTGATCAGAAGGCCCACAAACGCCTGAAGGTTCTTGGCATACAGGGCGGAGGCGTCCGTGGCTATGCTGGTGACGATATTTGTCGGGCCATAGATTTTGACGCCGTTCACATCGACGATCTGATCGGGTACGCAACCTTCGACATTGCCGCCCTGGGGGGCCGCCAGATCAATCAGCACCGAACCGGGCTTCATCGAGGCGACCTGCTCTTTGGTGACCAGAATGGGGGCCGCCCGGCCGGGGATCAGGGCGGTGGTAATCACAATGTCCTGCTTGGCGATATGGGCGGTGACGAGGGCGGCTTGTTTCGCTTTATACTCCGCCGACATTTCCTTGGCGTAGCCACCGGCGGTCTGGGCGTTTTTGAACTCTTCGTCCTCAACGGCGGTAAACTTGGCCCCCAGTGATTCGACCTGTTCCTTGGTGGCCGGGCGCACGTCAGTGGCGGAGACAACCGCGCCTAAACGACGGGCGGTGGCGATGGCTTGCAGACCCGCAACGCCAACCCCCATGATGAAGGTCTTGGCGGGGGCGACCGTACCCGCCGCCGTCATCATCATCGGGAACGCCTTACCGTATATGGCGGCGGCATCAATGACGGCGCGGTAACCGGCCAGATTGGCCTGAGACGACAGCACGTCCATGACCTGCGCGCGGGTGATACGTGGCACAAACTCCATCGCATAGGCCGAAGCCCCCGCCGTGGCCAGCGCGGCGAGGGTTTCTTTCTCGCGGTAGGCATCGAGCAGGGCGATAACCTGCGCGCCGGGTTTCAGCGCGGCGATTTCCACGGCTTCCGGCCCGCGCACCTTAAGCACGATATCGGCGGTTTTTATGGCTTCGGTGGCCGATTTGGCGATGTGCGCGCCTGCGTCCACAAACGCCTGATTGGTGATGGCCGCCCCCAGACCTGCGCCGGTTTCAACCTGCACAACGATGCCCGCAGCGGTCCATTTCTTCACGGTATCGGGGGTGGCGGCCACGCGGGTCTCACCGGTGCGCGTTTCCTTTGGTATGGCGATGGTAATGGCCACGTTCGCTCCCTCTTTTGCTTGTCCGGCGGCAAAGGAAGGTAGTTACATCATGTAAATACTATCAATTGAAACCGGATGTGTCGCTTTGTACAAGTATTGCGTCATTATGAGGAAATAGTCGAGGTGTCAAAGCCTGTTTATTGGTTTTGAGACACCGGTGTCATTTTTAAGTATTAGTCCTACAATTAAAAGCTTTATTGTGCGGCGCACATGAAAACGCCCTGACTTAGCTAAAAGTCAGGGCGTAAAACAGATGATGCGGTGAACGGCCAGTTAATGTTTGGCGTCAGGCTTGGTCTTAAGCATGAACCAGCCGACAACCACCAGCGCCCCGGTCGAAATCACAGCCGGGATAAAGCCCGCGCCCTTAACGGCGAACATGACTGTGATGAACAGGACAAACGCCGCCGTGGCCAGCGAACCCCACTTGGTCATGCCCACGAACAGGTCATATGAATTTTGCTGAGCGTGGACATCCATCTCACCCTTGACGTAATCGTTGTGAGCATCGTGATGATCGGCCATGACAGGTTCCCTGAATAAATCTTATGTCGTTGAGGATATAGCAAACACCGGGTGATCCGGTCAACTGTCACGGTTTCGGGCTCAGTTTAACGCTTCAAACTGGTCGATCAGGCTCTCTAAACGCTGACAGCCCAGTTTCCAGAACGCTTTTTCGCGCGGATTGAGGCCAAACGGCGCTAAGGCCTCAACATAGGTTTTGGTGCCGCCCGCGCTCAAAAGCTGCTCATAGAGCGGGGTGAAGCCTGTCGGATCCTGACGGCGCTTTTCCATCAGGGAGGATACCAGCAAATCCCCAAAGCTATAGGCATAGACATAGAACGGCACATGGACGAAGTGGCTGATATAGGCCCACCAGTATTCATAACCGTCATTCAGCTTGATCGCGGGGCCGAGGGATTCGCCCATGATCTCAAGCCACAGGGCGTTCAGTTGATCGACGCTGACTTCGCCGTCCTTACGGGCCGCGTGGAACCGCTCCTCAAAGCGGTGAAAGGCGATCTGGCGGATGACGGAGTTCAGGCCGTCTTCGATTTTACCGGCCAGCAGGGCTTTTTTCTCATCAGGCGTTGCGCCCGCCACCAGATGCTCGAACACCAGACCTTCGGCAAAGATCGAGGCGGTTTCAGCCAGCGTCAGCGGCGTGTCGGCCAGCGTCGAGCCCAGCGGCGCGGCCATAGTCTGATGGACCGCATGGCCGAGTTCGTGGGCTAAGGTCAAAACTTCGCGCCGGTCGCCGGTGAAGTTGAGCATAACGTAAGGGTGGTGCGATGACGACACCGGATGGGCATAGGCTCCGGACGATTTCCCGGCTCTGGGGGCGGCATCAATCCACGGTTTTTCGAAGAACACGCGGGCGCGGGCCTCGAAATCGCCGCCCATCTGGGCAAAACTTTTGAGGACGACGGATTTGGCCTCATCCCAGCTATATTTTTTCTGGATATCACTGGTGATTGGGGCGTTGCGGTCCCAGAAATCGAGCTGTTTCTTGCCCATCAGCTTGGCTTTCAGGGCATAGTAACGGTGCGACAAGGCAGCATAGGATTCACTGACCGCCTCGGCCATGGCATCGACCGCGTCGGCATCGACTTCGTTGGCGAGGTGGCGAGACGCCGCGGGGGTGGGGTATTTGCGCCAGCGGTCGTCGATCTGCTTTTCAAACGCCAGTGTGTTGAGCGCCAACGCGAGTGTCGGCGCGTTGTCTTTCAGGGCCGCGCTCAGACCATTAGCGGCAGCCTTACGCACCGAGGCCTGCGGGGCCGCAAGCCGCGACAGGGTTTCATTGAGGGTCAGGCTTTCTTTACCAACCTTGGCGCGCAAACGGGCCAGGGTCTCATCAAACAGGCGCGTCCATTGGGTGGTGGCCGGCATCCGTTCCAGCATCAGTTTTTCAAGCTCAGGCGACAATTCGTGGGGCCGACCGGCGCGGATACGACGCAGCCACGGCCGCCATTTGGTGGCACGGTCGGATTTGAGCGCCTGCTCGATTTCCCAGTCTTCAAGCTTATTCAGTTCCAGATTGAGAAACAAAGTGTCGGTCGACATCATGGCGACCTTGGCGCGCAGATCGGCATCAAGCTTTGAAATACGCGCATCGTCGCGGTTGATGGTGGACGCCAGGGTGGCATAGGCCATAGCCCCGCTCAAACTGTCCATCGCCCGCTCATTGAGGGTTGCGGCCTGATCGATTAACGCCCCCAATCGCTCGGCATCATGCCGTCCGGCCAGAAACGCGCCGTTTAGCTTGGCGAGGTCTTTGATCAGGCCCTGCGCTTTATCGAGGTCGGCGGCGATAGCCGGATCCTCCGGGCCGCTGTAGAGATCAGACAGATCCCAGACGGGCAGTTGCGTTTCAGGATCGACGGGCAGGGGGGCATTTGGGGTCATAGTCGCGTTCAACCACAATGCTCCTCAAAAATCGAGCGGGAATCTTTGCGCTCGAATTCCGCTACGGTATGAATTTAAGGGAAAACGCCTGTCATAACCCTTTTATTTTTGCATTATATGAATTCTGACCATACGACTATCGGGATTATATGGGGGGACGACTTTAATGGAATCTGTGACCATTGATCGGCGTTTGTTTTTGCTTGCGGCTGCGGTGTCTGCTGTATCCACTGCCTATCCCAGCCTGGCCCAACAACAGGCCGACAAGAGCTATAAGCCCAAAGTGGACGCCCCGGTCTTTCAAGGTTCGGGAAAGGTCGTCGTCATAGACGAGGCCCACAATAATTTTCATACGGCGACCGGGCGTTATGAGCCCTTTGCGAATCTACTGAGAGCCGATGGTCTCATCGTCAAGCCTGGTGTCGTAAAGTTCGACGAAAATGCTTTGACTGGCATTGATGCTCTGGTTATCGCCAATGCCCTTCCTCCCAGAGATCGATCCAGCGACACCGCCTTCACACTTGAGGAATGCGCAGCACTTGAGGCTTGGGTTCGATCGGGAGGGGCGCTTTGGCTGGTTGCCGACCACGCACCTTTCGGCGCTGCCACCCAAAACCTTGCGAACGTATTTGGGTTTCAAATGGGAGATGGATGGGTTTATGAGCCGACATCGGGCGGCTTAACAACCCAGATAGAATTTGACCGAAAGTCAGGTGCTCTCGGAAATCATCCCATCACAAACGGCTTGAATGCAAAAGAGGCAATCAAGAAAGTCAAAAGCTTCTCAGGCCAGTCATTAACCTTGCCTCCCGGAGGGGTTGCCTTGTTGTCTCTCGGAGCCGGCGCTCGTGAAGCCAGATCAAATAAGGATCTGAGCGACGCAGAAATGGCCTTCAAGAAGAGGCAGGCCCCTATGGATGCCGCCGTTGCAGGTCGCGTACAGGGCTTTGCGCTTGAGCACGGTGCCGGGCGCCTTGTCGTTCTCGGGGAGGCCGCAATGATAACCGCTCAACGTGTGAATTTTGGTAATGGGCAGTCTCAAACGGTTGGTATGGGATTACGAAGCATCGACAATGAACAATTCGCCTTGAATATCAGCCGTTGGTTGTTGAGGGCATTATAAAACGCTCAAACTGAGTACGTAAATATTGGACAAAATCCCACCCATCCGTACTGAAACGATACATTAACCACATGTCTTGACGTGATTTTCACCTGATGGGCGTAAACCTGTCTCAAAATAATCCGGTTAGGCGGAAATGTCCGCGCCGAAAATCAGATGATGGGTGTTACATGGCTAAGACGATACTGATCTGCGATGACGATCCGACGCAGCGTCGCCTGATTCAGGCCGTTCTGGAACGCGAAGGGTTTGGGGTGGTGCATGCCGAAAACGGCGCGCAGGCCTATGATCGCCTCTCGGGCGGGCAGACCATTGATGCGGTCATTCTGGATCTGGTCATGCCGGGACAATCGGGCATCGACACCTTAAAAGACATTCGCGCGGCCGGTATCAAAACGCCGGTGGTGGTGCTGACCGCCTCGGGCGGGATCGACACGGTCGTTAAGGCCATGCAGGCCGGGGCGCAGGATTTTTTCATTAAGCCCGCGTCGCCGGAACGCATCGTCGTCAGCGTCCGTAACGCGCTGCAAATGGGCGATATGGTCGCCGAAGTGCAGCGCCTGAAAAAACACACCACGGGTCGTACGTCGTTTGATGATCTGGTGGGGGCGTCTCAGGCCATGCTGATGGTCCGCCGTCTGGGCGAACGGGCCGCCAAGTCGAACATTCCGGTGCTGATCCTGGGCGAAAGCGGGGTGGGGAAGGAACTGATCGCGCGCGCCATTCAGGGCTCATCGGAGCGGGCGGGTAAGCCGTTTGTGGCCGTCAACTGCGGGGCCCTGCCGGAAAATTTGGTGGAATCTATCCTGTTCGGCCACGAAAAAGGCTCGTTCACCGGCGCGTCGGATAAGCATCTGGGCAAGTTTCAGGAAGCCAATGGCGGGACTTTGTTCCTTGATGAAATCGGGGAACTACCGCTCGATATGCAGGTCAAACTGCTGCGCGCGCTGCAGGAAGGCGAGATCGATCCGGTCGGCTCCAAGCGCCCGGTCAAGGTCGATGTCCGCATCATTTCCGCCACCAACCGCAATTTGCAGGATCAGGTCAAGGCCGGTGCCTTCCGCGAAGACCTGTTTTACCGCCTGAACGTCTTTCCGGTCGATGCGCCGTCTTTGCGCGAACGCCGCGAAGATATTCCGGCGCTGGTGGAACATTTCATCCGCCGCTTCAATATCGAAGAGGGCAAACGCGTCACGGGTGTGTCGCCCGAAGCCCTGCACATGCTGACCCAGTATGATTGGCCCGGCAATGTCCGTCAGTTGGAAAACACCATCTACCGCGCCATAGTGCTGTCGGATACGCCGCATCTGCAAGCGTTCGATTTCCCGGCCATCAGTGGCCAGAGCGCGCCCATGCCGGCCCCGGCCAGCTACGCTACGGCGTCTGAGGCGGCACCTACACCGACCTTACCGCAGGTGATTGTTGAGCATCAGGCGGCCTTTAATGAACTGCATCAGGACGCGCCGGTGCGTATTCTGGACGATAAGGGCCATCTGCGTAAGCTTGAGGAAATCGAGCGCGATCTGATCGAACATGCCATCGGCGTCTATGCCGGTCATATGTCCGAAGTCGCCCGCCGCTTAGGCATTGGCCGTTCAACGCTGTATCGCAAGGTGCGCGACTGCGGCCTTGAGGGCATGGTTAAGGACGCGAGCTAGGCTCGTAAGAAAGTCCCTATCCCTTGATGCGTTGCTCGTACGCTTCGCTGTTTGAGGGCGAGCTAAGTGTTCTTTTCATGTTGGCAAGTGCATATAGCTGCCATGAACAGAAAGTAGCCTTATTTTTTACACTGTGTATTGAATTTTCAGGGCGTTTTTGAGTTTGCTCCCACGATAATCTATGGGCTTCTGTATTTAAATGCGGCCTTACAAGGCTCTTTTTTGCGGCGATCACGGAGAATTTACTTAACGAAAAATCCCAGGTTGTGTATTGGCGATTATACAATCTGGAGATGTTTTCATGGTAGAGAAAGCTACTGAAATGGAAATGGGGGCGGGATCATTCTCGGTTATCACTGTGATTGATCACGTAAGACGCAATGGAGCGGGAACAGATGTGAGTGACAGATTGTTCGTCGTAGCAAATGTTCTGGAAACCCATAATATTCAAAAAGCCAAAAGAGTTGCAGAATGGATAAATCAAAAGGGAAATGATTTACAGTCTAACTTTTACGTGGCTGTTTTTGATAAATTAGGGAATATTGTTTAGAGAAATTTTACTTTAAAAGTTTCGAATATTACTCATATTGCTTCTTTTATAAATAAAAAAACTAAACAATTTAATTTATATTTTATTTGTTTGCCGCAAACGCTTTCCCAAGCTCATCTGCGACGGGGCGATCCGCATCGGGCTTAATGAAGCTCAAGGTCGCGCGACCGACATGGATGCCGAATTTAGAGACATCGGCGCGGTTGATGGCCACGCCATCGGCCACCAGATGCGACCAGTCATCGAACCTCAGTTTGATCGTCTTGCCCTTATAGGGCACGTTCAGGTCATACTGGATGCGGATAGCATTGCCGCGATTGGTGATCTTGGCCACCCCTTCGACATCGCCGGCACGGCCTTCATAAAGCCCGTCGCTGAGTTTAGTAAATGTCCATGTGCGGCGCTGACGCTCACCGTCGCTCCATAGAAACTGCTCATCCAGCGTCAAGCCGCTGTTGGTCTTGGTGCCGTAGGTCACGACCGTAAAAGTGCGCATGACCTTGGATGAGCGATCCTCAAACGTCCCGTAGGCCAGGGTCTTGCCCGCGAAATAGTCTTCCAGAATAAACTTCGGTTCGGCTTGCGAATTGGTGGCCATATCCAGTGACGCGCAGGCCGATAAGGCCAGCGTGCTGACGGCGGCGATGAGGGCGGCAGGGCGAATGAACATGGCATGGGCTCCGGTTGTGAAAACTTACGCTTTCTACGAACGGCGGCCGGTTTTGGACTGCCTCCTCCTCCCTACGAAGTGGGGAGGTGCCGAGCTTGTCGAGGCGGAGGGGTATCTATCCCCTTTGTACCCCTCCACCGCTTCGCGGTTCCCCTCCCCATGAAATGGGGAGGAGGGGGTCAATCATTATCCATCTTGAGCGCGGCAATAAAGGCTTCCTGCGGGATTTCGACCTTGCCGAATTGCCGCATCTTCTTCTTGCCTTCCTTCTGCTTTTCCAGAAGCTTTTTCTTACGGGTCGCATCACCACCATAACACTTGGCGGTCACGTCCTTGCGCAGAGCGCGGACGGTTTCGCGGGCGATGATGCGCCCGCCGATGGCGGCTTGAATCGGAATAACGAACAGGTGCTGCGGGATCAGGTCTTTCATCTTTTCGCACATGCCGCGCCCACGCATTTCAGCGCGGTCTTTGTGGACCAGCATCGACAGAGCATCGACCGGCTCGGCATTCACCAGGATCGACATTTTGACCAGGTCACCTTCGCGGTATTCCTCGATCGTATAGTCGAACGACGCATAGCCCTTGGAGATCGACTTCAGGCGGTCATAGAAATCGAACACGACCTCATTGAGCGGCAGATTATAGACGATCATGGCGCGCGTGCCGACGTAGGACAGGTCAAGCTGCACCCCGCGGCGATCCTGACACAGCTTGATGACCGCGCCCAGATAATCGTCGGGCGTAAAGATGGTCGCCTTGATCCACGGTTCTTCGATATGGTCGATCTTGACCACGTCCGGCATGTCGGCGGGGTTATGCAGATCAATGACATCGCCATTGTTCATATAGATCTTATAGACCACCGACGGGGCGGTGGCGATCAGATCAAGATTGAACTCACGCGACAGACGTTCCTGAATGATTTCAAGGTGCAGCAGGCCTAAGAACCCGCAGCGGAACCCGAACCCAAGCGCG
This sequence comes from Asticcacaulis sp. SL142, assembly GCF_026625745.1. Classification (NCBI taxonomy): domain Bacteria; kingdom Pseudomonadati; phylum Pseudomonadota; class Alphaproteobacteria; order Caulobacterales; family Caulobacteraceae; genus Asticcacaulis; species Asticcacaulis sp. SL142. The sequence continues at coordinate 3,417,405 of NZ_CP113061.1, forward strand.
GCTGAGGTTTCCATCTCATAGGAGAAACTGGCGTCATTCAGGCGCAGGCGGCCCATGGCGGCGCGCAGATCCTCAAAATCGGCCGCATCGACCGGGAAGATGCCGCAGAACACCACCGGCTGGACTTCCTTAAAGCCAGTCATGGCTTGGGCGGTCGGTTTTTTCTCGTCGGTGATGGTGTCACCCACCGCCGCGTCAGACACTTCCTTGATCTGGGCGGTAAAGAAGCCGATTTCGCCGGGGCCCAGCGCCTCAACGTCGGTCGCCTTGGGCTGAAATACCCCCAGCTTGTCGATCTTATAGGTTGCACCGGCGTTCATCAGCTTGACCTGCTGGCCGGGCTTCATCACGCCGTCAAACACCCGCACCAGAACGATCACGCCCAGATAAGCGTCGTACCAGGCATCAACCAGCAGCGCCTTAAGCGGGGCGGTCACATCGCCTTTGGGCGGCGGCAGCTTGGCGCAGATGGCCTCCAGCACGTCCTCAATCCCGATGCCGGACTTGGCTGAACACAGCACGGCTTCACTGGCGTCGATGCCGATCACGTCTTCGATCTGGGCGCGGATACGCTCAGGCTCAGCCGCCGGCAGATCGACCTTGTTCAGAACCGGCACGATTTCGTGGTTGTTATCAATCGCCTGATAGACGTTGGCCAGGGTTTGCGCCTCGACGCCCTGTGACGCATCGACCACCAGGATCGAGCCTTCGCACGCGGCCAGTGAGCGCGACACTTCGTAGGCAAAGTCAACGTGGCCCGGCGTATCCATCAGGTTGAGGATATAGGATTTGCCATCCTTGGCCTTATAGTTCAGCCGCACGGTCTGCGCCTTAATGGTGATCCCGCGCTCGCGCTCGATGTCCATATTGTCGAGCACCTGCTCCTTCATTTCCCGCGCGGTCAGGCCGCCGGTGAACTGGATCAGACGATCAGACAGGGTCGATTTCCCGTGGTCGATGTGGGCCACGATGGAAAAGTTACGGATCAGGGATAAATCAGTGCTCATACGCGCCGCGATAGCATGTGGCACAAGCGAAGGGAAGGGGGCAGGCAGGGGCACGGCCCCTGCACCCGGATGATAATCGTGGGCTTAATAGCTCTCCCCGATGATCTGGCCGTAGTTGACGATCTTCACGGCGTGGTCGTTTTTGCGGACGGCATTACCGGCACCGCCGCCGGATCGGCTTAAGGACTGTCCGGCCATGCCGGCATTGCCGCCGTTACCGCCCGGATTGCCCTTGGAGCCGCCCGCACCGCCCCCGGCTATGGTGCCGATGCGGCCCTTGTTGCCGACAGCCGTTGTCTGATCATCAGGATTGGACGCTGAACCCGCCTCACCTTCGCGACCGTTTGGGAAACCACCGCCGCCACCTGATCCGCCAACACCGCCGCCATTGGCACCGGCACCGCCGCCACCTCCGGCCTTGAGCGAGCCTTTGCCGGTGACAATGATGTGGATTGGCGCGCGCGCAAAGATGGCATCGCCGCCGCGTCCGCCATCAGAAGCGCCCGGAATGTCGCCGCCATTGCCGCCGTCTCCGCCGCCGCCGTAGACATTGCCGTCAACGATCAGCCACAGTTGGGCGTCTTTTGGCCATTCGCCGGTGTCGATGCCGTGACCGCCGCCCGATGCGCCCAAGATATTGGTCTTGGCGGGCACCACAAAGGCAAAGCTGGCCGGACTTTGGCCGGTGTAGCCCGCCTTGTCGGCCAGAGTGCGCAGATTGGTGCGGCGGTTAGATAAGTCCGTGATCTGAATGACCTTGGTGTTGTCATCAGGCATGGCGGGTGCTGTTTGCCCCCACGCGATGGCGGGCAGGAGCGCTGATGCGGCCCCCGCCATGAAAAACCTGCGCCGGATCATGGTCGCCACACATAGTTAGGTTTCGCGGTGACACCGGCAGGTATAGCCGTAAGCTCCAACCCCTGTTTAGGGTCGGTCTGAGAATTTTGATCAACCATGCCGGTATAAACCCCTTTCGACAGTTTCGGCCCGCCGCGGACCTCGGCATCGCCGTAAATCTGCGCGGTGCCGGATAGCTCCGTCCCCGGTTCAAACTCACCAATGCCCATGAAGGTGGTCTTGACCACCGCATTGTCTTTGACGACGACGCTCTTGGAAATAACGCTCATGCCGCCGATAACCGCATTGCCGGAGATGTCGCCGCCGGTGACGATGGCATGGTCTTCGATGCGGGCATTGCCGGATACCTTGCCGCCCAGCACGCGGGCATAGGGCCCAACATAGGCGCTTGAGGCGACATTGGCGGCACTTGCCACCCAGCCGCCGCCATTGGCATGACGGTGACCGCTGGCGGTCGGGGTGGGGGCACCCGCCTGAAAGCCTTCGGGTTTGGCGCCGTCCAACTGCACCATCCACGGGTAGCGGTAGAGCGAGTAGTAGGCCTGATCCCACGCGATTTTCTGGTGCACCTTGGGCGTGCCGACCACGACCATATAGAGCGCCTTATCATCGGCCTTGACGGGGAAGACCATATCGCCGTCCGCGCCATCGACGGCAGGGCTGATGCGTGATTTGCCGTCCGCACCAATCGCCACCACGCCCCAACGCCAGTCGGAATTGGCATACGCGACCGTGGCCGGTTCATTATTCAGGCCGGGCAGGGGTGAGGACGTCTTATCCTGCACCACGCCTCGGAAGGTGACGGTGACGCGGGTCGCCCCGGCATCGGGATAAAGCCTGACCAGATTATAGCCCCAGCGCTGCGGCGCCCATAATTCTGGTACTGAGAAGCGGCCCTTGGCCAGATCGATCGGATCAAGCTGGGTGACCCTCAGCGCACGTTGACCGTCACGGCTATCGTAGGAGCCATAGGAGTTTCGGTAAACCGCGCCCTGATCGCTGCCATCGGGATTGATATAGTCCCAGTTGACATTGCTCAGCGCCCAGTTGCCAAAGACGGTGTTCAACTCATCAATCGTCCATTTTTGATTACGCATCAGGATCGCAAAAACGTCTTCCTCAAGGTAACCCGGCTGGCCCGTATCAATAGCACCGGTCCAGATATTATTGACGGCCTCATAGCCATGTTCGTTTTTCAGGTACTCCAGGAACTGCCAGTTGCAGTACCGGTCACGGGTCGAGCCGTAATAGAGATGCGGGAAGTTGACCAGCATTTCCGAGCAATGGACGTTGGAACGAAACTCCGGCAGTTGATGGGTGATCCAGTTGGCGTGGCTTTCCCACAACCACCCAACATAGGGCGAATCGCGCAGGCCCCGCGTCGAGCCTTGCAGGCCGTGGGCAAATTCGTGGGCAAGACCCCAGTTGTCTTTCAGTGACAACGGATGAATCCACATGCCCATGTCGCGGTCGCCGGTCGGGCCGCCCGATAGCGCAAACGACGGATCCAGGTTGATATTGGCCTTGCCTTTGGTGGCGGTGTCGCAATAGGGCGTCGGAAATTTGATCGGGCCCATATAGGCGGTCCAGATTTGCTCCAGCTTTTGACCGGCGGCCACCGCATCATTCATATTGACCGCATCGCCCTTCCAGCGGAAGGCATAGTGCGCGGTCTCGTATCTGACGGCAGCTTCTTCAGGGGTGCCGGAGACAACCTTATAGTCGCCCGAAACGCAGCCGCTGGCATCAACCGGCGGGGTAGTGGGTGGAGTTGCAGGCGGGGTTTGGGCCGAGGCTGATCCGCCCCCGCCGCCACAGGCCGACAGGGTAAGAGACAGTGACAGACAAAGCGCAATCGCTGAGGCGCTGTGGTGCAGGGCGCGGATCATGTTCGGAGTCCTGATGGATTAATTATTTCGCTGTAAACAAAAGCATACCAAATACCATGCCGGTCGATCGCCCGCCGGACGGTTGCAGGCGGATCAGTACCTGCGACTTGCCCTTGGTGAAATGCTCCGGCACGGGATACTGCTCATCGAAGAACTCACCGGGTTTCGGGGCCGTCGCGTGAGTGACGGTGGTCAGCTTTTCACCGTCGATCAGGATGTCGTACTGGCGGCGGTCATCGCCCCAGTAGCTGGCCTGAAGGATCAGCGGCGCATCGGGGCGCACCTTCATGGTGAACTGTATGAAGCCGCCTTGACGGGCATCGCGGCCATAGCGACCACGATAGCTGCCCGGCCAGGACACTTCGGATTCGAGATTATGGTCACGTTCGGGCTGCATTTCACCGAGGTGCATGACATCGACCGAGCGGGCCGCGAGGTCTTTCAGGCGGGCTTGCTCGGCCAGAAACGCGGCTTCTTCGATTTTCCATTGGGCTTCGTCGAAGTTCTTGAAATAGACAGCGCTGCGGCGCTCATACTGGCTGTAGAACGGCACGAGGGTAAGCTCGCCCGAACGACCGGAGCCTTGAGTACGGAAGTGGGCTTTTTCAATCGCCACCGGCTTGATGGTCGCGATCAGGTCGTTGGCCACCAATGCCGGTTCGGTGCCCTTGAACTCGGTTTCCACCGGCCCCAGATCACCGGCCAGAACCAGCGGGCCGTACAGGATGGCGCCGACCTTGGCGTCGTCGGTGGTGGCCTCGAACCGCAGATCAAGCGGCAGGGTGAGGGTGGCCGAATCGCCCGCCGCCCAGACGCGGTCGATGACCAGATAGCCGCCCTCGCGGGTGGCCTTGGCGGGCTTGCCATTAACAGATACGTCAGCCGACTTGGCCCAACCCGGCACGCGCAGGGCCAGCTTGAACCGCGTCGGTCGGCGGATCGAGGTCACGGTTAGTTTTGACGCACCGTCATAAGGATAGCGGGTATCGAGCGTTATCTGCGCGTTCTTCGCGGCCCATTTGGCGGTCGCTGGGATGTAGAGGTTGACGAACAGGGCGTCTCCACCTTCCCAGAAAATCGACTCGCCGTGTTTGGCGTGGCTTTCCATGCCGCTGCCGTGGCAGCAGGTCCAGTTATCGAATGGGCTGGAGAAACCGCGCTCGGCCCCGGTAAACAGCGGCATCATATAGCTGAACATGCCGGTTTTTGGGTTCTGCTGGGCCAGGACGTGGTTTAAATGGGCGCGCTCGAAATAGTCGAAATAGCTTGAATCCGTGTTCCAGCTATAGAGGCTGCGCGTCAGCTTGAGCATATTATAGGTGTTACAATGCTCGCACGTCGCTTCGGTAATGTGCTTTGAGATGGTGTCGGGCGCGAAGAAATACTCGCGGTCGGCATTGCCGCCGATGACATAGGAATGGTGCTTGGTGACGCGCTCCCAAAAGAACGAGGTCGCCTTATGGTGCTCAGGCTTGCCGGTGATTTCATAGAGCGTGGCTTCGGCCAGCAGCTTCGGCACCTGAGTATTGGCGTGGTTGCCGCCGAGCTTATCCTCACCGGCCATCAGCGGGTCGATGATGCGCTTATGGTGCATACGGTTGGCCAGAGCCAGCCAGCGCGGGTTATTGGTGCGGCGGTGAAGCTCGGCAAAGCTGTCGTTCAGCCCGCCAAATTCGCAGTCGAGCACCTTTTGCACCTGCTCATCGTTCAGGGCAGCAAAGACCTTATCGATATAGACGCCCAGCTTTTCGCCGACATAGAGGCCCTTATTGATGCCGCAAAAGGTCTGCGCATCGAACAGGCCGCCGTACAGCTTATGCCAGTTATAGAGCGGCACCCAGCAGCCGTTGAGGTCAAATCCGGCTGAGCGGATATCACCGGCCATAATTTCCGGAAAGATTTCCTTGCCGTCAACGACGCTGCCGTCCTTACGCTTACGGGTAAAGCCGGCGACATAGCCGTCGCCCTGCATCCCCTGAATCAGCGCCAGTTCATCAATGATGTAGGCCGCGCGGGTCTTAAACTCAGCATTGCCGGTCGAGGCGTACATCAAGGAGATGGCCGACAGATAATGCCCCAGACTGTGACCGGCGATGGTGTCGCGCTCCCACCCGCCGTAGATTTCGGCTTTCGGTGTCAGGCCCGCACCCTTGCGATAGTTATGTAGCAGACTGTCGGCATTGACCGTCAGCAGGTACTTTTCATTGACATCGACGGCGGTTTTGAAGTCCGATGCCAAAAGCCGCACGTCCGACAGCGGCAATGACTTTGCCTTTTGTGGTAGTAATTTCGAAGCGGTCTGCGCCATGGCGGGCAGGGCGGACAGGGCGGTCAAACCGGCGGCTCCGCACAGCAGGCGGCGGCGGGAGGTGAGGGCAAATGAGGGCATGTGGGTCTCCAATATTGCGTCAAGTTGTATACAATATACAGATATATGCAAGGCTTTACGCAGACAAATAGGTAGAGGTTTGCCTACATTTTGCCGAAATCCAGACTACGGGCTGGTCGTGGCTATAGTGGCGGCCATTTTCGTATTTTGTATATCTTATCCCTTATGGGGCGGCTCTATGTGGAAAATACACAGCTATAACAGGTGGTTGTTGGTTTGCGGCGCAGCATATCACAGGTGAAAATGGCGTGACAAAACCGCAACACTATTTGTCCGGTTAATAAAATCGTCACGAAAACGCCGGTATATCGTATAAAATATTTTGACGTTCTCGTTTTTTCATGGCCTTTTACCCTTCAGGCGACATTCGCTTAAAGGGAAAATTATGATGCACACGAACAGAAGCGCCAGGCGGTGGGTACTGGCGGCCACTGGGTTGATTGCCGCAGTTATCAGCGCGCCCGCGATTGCTCAAGAAGTTACACCTACGACCGGCGCTGCCGCCGACGCGGCGGCGACCGAGGAACTCGAAACCGTCGTTGTTAAAGGCCTGCGCAAGAGCCTTCAGTCCGCCGTCAACAAAAAGCGCCGCGCCGCGCAAATCGTTGACGCCATCGACGCCGAAGACGTGGGTAAGCTGCCTGATAACAACGTGACCGAAGCGATCGCGCGCATCACGGGCGTGCAGATTACGCGTGAGCGTGGCGAAGGCGGCAGCGTTGCCATTCGCGGCATGACGGACATTCAAACGACGGTTAACGGAAATTCCACCAATACCGGCACGGGACGTAGCGCATCTTTGAACGATATCCCGGCTGAATTGCTCAAGTCAGTTCAGGTCTACAAAACGCGAAGCGCTGATCAGGTCGAAGGCGGTATCGCCGGGACCGTGAACGTAGATCTGCGTCGTCCGCTGGACCTGCCCATGGGCTTAACGGCCGCAGGCAGTGTTCGCCGCGTTTACAGCAATGTCGGCGATACCGAAAGCCCTTACTACAGTGCCTTGGTGGCGAACCGTTGGTTGACCGATGCGGGCGAATTAGGCTTCCTGCTCAATCTTTCGTACCAGAAGAACAACTACGGTGAGCAGTACATCGAAAGCGAAACCCCTCGCCCGTTCTGGGGGGACCAGCTAGCCAGTCTTCCGGCTGATCAGAAGGGTGTCGTTGGTGTTTACAAGGCCCGTTACGGCGTTGAGCGTGGCTATGTTGAGCGCCCGTCATATAACGCGGCCTTGCAGTGGAAGGTGAATGACCAGTTGAGCTTCCTGCTGGAAGCTTCTGGTTTTGATGCTGAAGAACATCGTCAGATGGACGTTCTAGAAGCCCGCCTTAAGGATTCCAATGCGGTTCTTTCTGATGTTGTGCTTATGCCTGACGGGCGTACGCTTAAGTCGGCGACCTTTACCGGCACAAACTTGCCGATTGGCCCGTGGGCTAATGACTCGGCGATTGATACAAAAAATACGCGTATCAATTTTGAAACCCGTTGGACCAATGGCCGCTTGACCTTTGATGCCAGCGTCTATCGTGATGAAAACCGCCTTGATCTGGAATGGTATAGACAGACTATTCGCTTCAACAATGCCACATCCTTCAAGATAGATATGGACTCCCCTAAGTCGGTGGATAGTGCGCCTTATGTCGAATATGTCGGCATTGGTCTCGACAATGTTGATAACTATTATCTTCGCGAAATCGAAAACGGCAAAAGCTTTGAAGAAAGCGAAGAAATCGTCTGGCAAGCGAATGTCAACTATCGCATAAGTGAGGATAAGTTCTTCCGTGCTGTGCAGTTTGGTGCGCGCTACAGTGATCGTGACGCTGCTCGCGCCTATGGTTACAGATACGCGGGCTTCGAGGGGGCTAAGGCCGTTAAGCTTCTCGATTTCCCTGGTTCTGAAAATTACGATGCTGTTTCCATTGAGGTTCCCGGCTTCGATTCTCCGACATGGTATCGCTTAAATCTCAACAGCATCATCAGCAATTTTGATGCTATCCGAACCTATGCTTCCGATCCAACCAAATGGTCTTATTCCGGTGGCTCCGGCGGTTGGGGAGATAAGGTCGTTACGACTGAAAATGGCTTCAGCTCGTTTATATCGACTGAGCAGGTGACATCGCTTTACGGTCGCCTTGACTACGGATTTAATCTGGGTCAATTCCCCGTTGATGGTAATGCCGGTGTTCGTGTCGCCCGTACTGAAGGGGCGAGTACAACCCGGGCTAACCCAACCGCTGATCCGGTAACGGCACCTATCGAGTATATGGATGTATTGCCCAGTGCAAGTGCCGCTATTCACTTCACACCGAAGCTGCAACTTCGTCTTGCCTACACTGAAAACATTCAGCGTCCCGGATTTGGTGAGGCTACGTCATGGGCATCACTGAGCGATGGCTGCCGGTGTGGTTGGGGTGGTAACCCTGATTTGCAGCCTAACCGTGAAACCAGCTATGATGCGTCACTTGAATATTACTTCGGCCGTGGCGGGATTGTATCGTTCGCGACTTATCTGAAAGAGCCGGACGGCTTTATCACATGGGTACGTGAAACCGGGCCTGACGGTCTGGGGGTTGAGGTTCCGGGATACTCCGGCCTTTGGATACTTGATCGCCCTGTCAATGCGGGCCCCGGTAAGTTCCAGGGATATGAATTCGCGGCTCAAGGTTTCTTTGAATTCCTGCCGGATTTCTGGTCAAATTTTGGCGCTCAATTTAATGCCACCTATAACCAGAAGGCTGAAATCAAGTATCCATACCTTGATGATAATGGTCTGGGCGACTACAATGCGGTGGGTAACTCTAAGTATACCTATAACCTGTCTCTATATTACGATACGCCTCAGTTGAGTGCTCGGGTGGCTTATAACTATCGTGATCGTTATCGTGACAGCGCTGTGCTTGATTACGATCAAGGGGCTTACTCACTCTATGTTGAGCCAACCTCTCGTCTGGATGCTTCGCTTAACTGGACACCAATTAAGCAGCTTACGCTTAGCGTCGAGGGCACAAACCTGCTCGAAGACAACACCAAGCGCTATTGGGGCGAGGACAACAAATCTCCGATGGGGTTGCGGGTTCAGGCGCGCTCCATTCAGGTTAGTGCGCGTTTCCGCTACTAATCGAACTGTGATTACCTAAACGAACAGCCCGCCGGAAACGGCGGGCTGTTTTGTTTTGTGTGTTTGCAGACACTAAAAAACTGCCAGACAGGCTGGCGGTTTCCAAAGGTTATGGGGCCTTAGACCGCGACCAGTTGCGGGGAGGGGCAGGCCTTAGCCAGATAGGTTTCGTGCGGCGGCATCATGTCGGCTAAGCCCGCACTGCCTTCGCGGATACGCTGCATCCGCCAGCGGAATTCATCGTCCGGCATAATATCTGCGGCGGGGTTGTAGGATTTTGGGACCATGCCCTGACCGGCCAGAACGGCGAACCAACTGGCGTCCTTGAACAGTTCGGTGGGCGCAACCAGTGACTGATTATGTTCGGCAAAGGACTCCAGCCGGAATTTCAGGCTGTCGGGGATATCCATGTGCTTGCAGTAGGCCCAGAACGGCGTGTCTTCGCGTTCGGTCACCTTATAGTGAGCAATCAGGAAGTCCTTGACGTTATCATAGGCCGCCAACATGTCGCGGTTAAAGCAGGTCCGCTGAACGTCCGTGATCCGCTCTTTGGGGAAATATTTCAACAGCTTGGTAATCGCGTCCTGCACCAGCCAAATCGAGGTCGATTCCAGCGGCTCAAGGAACCCCGACGCCAAGCCCATGGCGATGACGTTTTTATTCCACATCTGCTTACGGTGGCCGGTGACAAATCGGATAACGCGCGGCTCGGCCTGAGCCTTGCCGTCCAGTCGTTGCAGGATCAGGTCGCTGGCCTTGTCCTCGCTCATATAAGCGTCGCAAAACACATAACCATTGCCGGTGCGATGCTGTAGCGGGATGCGCCACTGCCAGCCAGCTTCCTGCGCGGTCGAAGTGGTGTAAGGCGTGGCGGGCCCGACCTTATCGCACGGCACAGCGACGGCGCGGTTGCATGGCAGCCATTTTGACCAGTCCTCATAACCACTGTTGAGCGTTTGTTCGATTAGCAGACCCCGGAAACCGGAGCAGTCGATAAACAGGTCGCCGGTGATCACCTGACCATTGGCTAAGGTCACCGCGGTGATATCGCCGGTTTCGGGGTGTTGCGCGATCTTGGTGATCGTCCCTTCCTGACGCACGACGCCGTTTTTCTCGCAGTATCCGCGCAAGAATTTGGCGTATAATGAGGCATCGAAATGGAAGGCGTAGTTGACCTTCGGCGCCTGCGGGTTTATCTCGGCCATGCGTCCAAAGCGGCCTTTGCGGGCGGCCAGGGTCTGCGGGTTGAACAGGCCGAAATCGCCTGAGCCGCCGGCCTTATGGTAGCGCATCCAGAAGTGATTGAAGTTCAAACCGCCCATATCGACGCCGTAAACGCCGAACGGGTGGAAGTAGGAACTGCCGGGTTTTGACCAATTATCAAAGCGGATGCCGAGCTTAAACGTGCCATTGACCGCCTTCATGAAGTCGTTTTCATCGATCCCCAGCAGGGTGTTAAATTCCTGAATGGTAGGTATCGTCGCTTCGCCGACGCCGACCGTGCCGATTTCATCGGATTCAATGAGCGTGATCTGATAATTGCGTGTGCCCATGACGCGCGACAGGGCAGCCGCGGCCATCCATCCCGCGGTACCGCCGCCGACAATTACCAGCTTGCGAATATGGCTCATTATATCACCCACTTTTTGGCCCTATGTTTATGACCCTAGATCTGCGCTGACAATTGTCAATAGCGTGGTATATCGTATAAAATATTTGACTGTTCCGCAAAACTACTCAATATGTCTGACAATAGTTTTGGCTGGTATCGAGGGGAGCCGATATGTCGGTTAAGGTCACTGCGGTCATAATCGCCGCGTTTTCAATTATGGCGGGGGCGGCATTTGCGGAGACTGTGACGGTCAAGGTGCCGGGCACGACCATGCCGTGGAGTCTCAAGGCCAACAAGAATATTCCGTTTGGCCGCAATGATGGCACCAAGCCCATCGAGGTCAAGGGCGGCGATATCGTTGCCGGTAAAGAGCTGATGATTACCGCAACCGGCGCGACCTCGACCATTCCGGGCGGACCGACCTTTGGGCCGGCGGGGCAGGAGTCGTTCATAGCCACCGATCAGGTCGGCGGGTCGGGCTCGATCTTTCCGGCGCGGTTTATCGACCCGGCCATGTATCCGGTGCATCTCAACGAACTGATTGGCGTGTTTGTCGACGATAAGGGCGCCCTGGTCGCCCGTCCGTTTGCGGTCGGCGACGCGTTTCAGGTCATCGTGCCGCCAAATGCCAAAAAGCTTCAGTTCGGTCTCAATGACGATATCTTCGCCGACAATGCCGGTGAATTGACGGTTGTGGTCAGCGCCGTCGCGGCGCAATAATTCTTCTTTTCAATGAGTATGTTCGTGACATTCAAATCCTCCCTTCTGGCCTCATCGGTCATGGCCGCCGCGCTTATGGCTACCTGTCTTATGACGACACCGCTGGCTTATGCGCAGGCCCCCACGCCAGCCACGCAACGCGCAGACCGTTTCAAGGCGGCGGACGCCTATATGTACGCCAACTTGTCGGCGCTGGTAACCGATCTGAATATGCCAGCGTCGTTTACGGGCGGCGGCAACGGCGTGATCTATCGCAAGGGCCCAAAAGGGCAGGGCCGGCTCATCCTGGCCGATCCGGCCAAGGGTACGCAGACCGAACTGACGACCGAGGCGGCGCTCACGCCCAAGCTCAAAGCCGCGGGCCTCAAGGCGGACGGCGTCATCGATGTCCGCCCGCTGGATTATGACGCGGATAAAAATGTGCTTAAGCTGTCGGCGGGTGGCCGCGAGTGGAGCTATGAGATCGCGACCGGAAACCTTACGGCCAATGCGCCGTTCGTTATGCCGGATGGGGCGGTGTCACCTGACGGCAAGTATAAGGTCATTGGGCGTGACTGTAACCTCTATCTGGTTGAGGTCGCCACCAATCGCGAAACGCCGCTGACCTTTGATGGTGGGTATGATCAGCGTTACGGCCAGAACTATCCGCAGTTTGGCGATATGGCCGATGCCAATTCCGAAACCCCGAAAATGCGCCTGAGCGTGCAGTGGTCGCCAGATTCGCAAAAGATACTGACCTACCGGCTGGATCGCAACGGGGCCTATATCTGGACCGGCGTGCAACAGGCGCCGCAGGGCAGCCATTTCCCGCGTTCGTTTGAGTATGTCTATCCGACCGCCGGGGCGCCCAATCTGCCGCTGGTCAAGCCGGTCCTGATCGACCTTAAGGGCAAGGCGACTTATCTGGACGTCCCCGCGACCGAACTGCTGTGGCCCGGCGATCCGGCGGTTTACTGGTCGGACGATAAGGTTATCTATGAGTGGTCAAAGCGCGGCTACGGCGAAATCGTGTTGTTTGAGGTCGATCCAGCCACGGCCAAGGGCGTGGTGCGGGTACGTGAAGCGCTCAAACCCATCGTGACCGTGACCTCCAGCGGTATCCGCCACGCGCCGGAATGGGGCGGCAATTTCGTCATTTCCGAACGCAGCGGCTGGGCACAGTTATACTTCATCAAGACCGGCGAAAATCCTGATGGCGGCAAGGCTCTGACGAGCGGCGACTGGGAAGTCACCGGCATTGAACGGATCGACAAAGACGATGTGATCATCGCCGGTATCGGCCGCGAAAAGGGCGTCAACCCGTATGCATCGTCGCTGTACCGCGTCACCAAAGGCGGTAAGATCACCCACCTGACGCCGGAGCCGCTGGATCACAACACGACGATTTCACCGGATGGCAAGTGGATCATCGACCGCATGTCGTCACCGACCGATCCGACGCGTACCGTGCTGCGGGACGCCAGGGATGGCCGGATCGTGTCTGAGCTTGGGGTCGCCGATATATCGGCCTTGTTGGCCACCGGCTTTACCCCGCCGGAGCCGTTTGAGACCCTGGCCGATGACGGTAAGACCAAGCTGTACGGTATGATCCACCGCCCGAAGAATTTTGATCCGTCAAAGTCCTATCCGGTGATTGAAAACGTCTATACCGGGCCTACGACCCACCGTTTCACTGAGGATTACGCCGGCAATATCGTCAATGGTCTGAACGCCATGGCGCAACTGGGGGCGATCGTGGTCACGGTTGACGGGCGCGGCACCTCCCAGCGCGGTAAGGCGTTCCGGTCGTCGGCCTATCAGAATCTGGGCGAAGTCGGCCTTGACGACCACATCTGGGTGCTTAAGGCCATGAAGGCGAAATATCCGTATTTTGACCTTGACCGTGTCGGCGTCTACGGCGGCTCGGCCGGGGGCTATGATACGGCGCGCTTTGTGTTGCGCCGGCCGGATTTCTATAAGGTCGGGGTGGCCTCATCGGGCAACCATGATCAGCGCATCGATAAGGCCTGGTGGCCGGAAGTGACGATGGGCATTGCCGATGACGCGACCTGGGAAGCCAATTCCAATATTCCGGTCGCCAAAAACCTTAAGGGTAAGCTGATGCTGATCCACGGCGACATTGATGACAATGTGCCGATTGCCGCGACCATGAAGCTGTCCAAGGCCCTGATTGATGCCGGTAAGGATCATGAACTGGTCATCCTGCCCAACACCAAGCACAATGTCAGCCAGCCCTATTACTTCCAGAAAATGTTCGGGTTCTTTTACGATAACCTGATCGAACCCAGAGCCGACGACCCCATCGTTCAAAAATAACAAAACCCCCTCCCGAAGCCTTCGGGAGGGGGTTTTAGTATCGGCTAACCGCAAAATTCAGATCGATGCGCACGGCTAACAAAAATCTGGTGCGATAATTATTACAATATATTGCGCAATATGTTGTATAAAAATATTGCCACTCTGGAGAAGCACCAAATGCGCGCTCGACTATCACGGGTTTCGATAATCCCGGTACTATCGTTTTTTTTAGCGACCGGCGCGTTTGCCGATAGTCCGGCCATCTCGCAGGACGAAAAGACAGCGATCGTCGCATCGCTTAACAGCACCTTAAATGCGAACTATGCGTTTCCAGACATGGCCCAAAAAATTGCGCCAGCGCTTCAGAATCAACTGAAAATGGGAGCCTACGATTCAGCCGCCACGAAGGATGAGTTTGCGCACAAGCTGACGGATGATCTCGTTAAACTCAGCGGTGACCTGCACTTCTTCGTAGGCGTCGATGCCAAGTGGGTAGCCGAATATCGGGCGACGGCTGACCCGGCGCTTAAGGCCAAAATACGTGCAGAAGAACGGGCCAGGCTTGAGGAAACCAATTTCGGATTTGACGAGGTTCGCCGTCTGGATGGTAATATCGGGTACATCCGGTTCAGCTATTTTGCCGATCCCGAACTTGCGTATGATACCGCCGCATCTGTGATGCGCTTCGTTGAGAACAGCGATGCCATAATCATCGATCTTCGTTATAATAATGGCGGCCACCTTGAAATGGCACAATTTCTGGCAAGCTATTTCTTCCCCGCGGACAAAGACCAGCTTCTCTTCGACTATTATTACAATGAAGACGGCAAGCGGATCGAACGCGGGCAATGGGTGCTGCCGGGGCTGCCGGGGAAGCGTATGGTGGATAAGCCGGTCTATATTCTGACGGGCTCCACCTCGTTCTCAGCGGCTGAATGGTTTTCTTACACGATGAAAAAGCTTGGGCGGGCGACCCTGATCGGGGAGCTGACCGCGGGCGGGGCGCATCCGGTTGCCAGTAAACCGGTCAATGACGATTTCTTTGTGCAGGTGCCGATCGGTCAGATACGCGATCCGGTAGATCATGGTGATTTTGAAGGCATCGGGGTGAAGCCCGACATTGAAAGCCCCTCGATTCAAGCCCTTCCGTTCGCGCATAAGCTGGCGCTTGAAAATCTGTCGAGGGCCGATAGCGCTAGTCGAGAGGCATATGTCTGGCAGTTGCCGGTATTAATGGCAAAGATTCAGCGTCCCGATGTCGATACCGGCATGTTGCAAAAAGCCGTCGGGTCATACGACGGGCGCAAAATAGTTCTGGAGAACGGTACGCTATACTATATCTGGCGAGACCGTTTCCGCGTGGCGCTGGAGCCGATCGGTGGGAATGTGTTCGCGGTAGAAGGTGTGTCGGATTTCAGATATCGGTTAAATACGCAGCGCGGAAAAGTGACGTCGCTGGAGCGTGTGAACAAAGACGGCACCATTCAGGTCTATAAACGCCATGACTGAGCGAAAAAATAATCCGGCCGCGATTGATGACATCGTCTTTCTCGGCCGCGCTCTGGAGCGATTAAGTGTTCTGATTGATGAGCAATCGAAAGCCGTCTTCGATGATATGGGGATTGTCATCCCGGTGCATTCCTGCTCACTGATGGTCATTTTGGCACACCTCGGCGCGGCCTCAGCATCGGATCTGGCAAAAGAGCTTGGGCGTTCGCATCAGTTGGTCATGCAAAAAATACCCAAGCTTGTCAGTCTGGGCCTGATACACCATCAAAAGGATGACGAGGACGCGCGTCGGCGGGTCTTTCACCTTACGGATAAAGGCGTAGAGCAGCTTGCAAAGTTTGAGCAATGCAGGGCGCGCCTTCACATAGTCTATGAAGGGCTTTTTGCAGAGGCAGGAGACGTCAAGACGCTGGTCGATCAAATGGCCGATGCGCTCAGTGTGAGGCCGTTGGGCGCGCGCATAAATCCAGACGGCTGAATGCGGCTACCCGCCCGGATGAAGGCCGGGGGCTTCCTGGCCGGTGCGGGCGACATATTCGCTGTAGCCGCCGCCGTACTGGTGAATGCCGTCGGGGGTGAGTTCCAGCACCCGGTTCGACAGTGCCCCCAGAAAATGGCGGTCGTGGGACACAAACAACATAGTCCCCTCGAAATCAGCAAGCGCCGCCACCAGCATTTCCTTGGTCGCCATATCGAGGTGGTTGGTCGGCTCATCCAGCACCAGCAGATTGGGCGGATCGAACAGCATCTTGGCCATGACCAGACGCGCCTTTTCGCCGCCGGACAGCACACGGCACGGCTTTTCGACATCATCGCCGGAGAAGCCGAAACACCCCGCCAGCGTGCGCAAAGCCCCTTGGCCCGCCTGCGGGAACGAGCCTTCCAGTGACTCGAAAATCGTCTCTTCGCCGTCCAGCAGGTCCATAGAATGCTGGGCGAAATAGCCCATTTTGACGCTGGCGCCGATGGTCACGCTGCCCTCATCAGGTGTCGTATCGCCGGCCACCAGCTTAAGCAGGGTGGATTTGCCGGCACCATTAGCCCCCAGCACGGCCCAGCGTTCTTTGCGGCGGACTTTGAAATCGAGCCCGGCATAGATCGACTGACTGCCATAGCGCTTATGGACATCGCGCAGGTTCAGGACATCATCGCCCGACCGCGGGGGACTGCGGAAATCAAACTGAACAGTCTGCCGACGCCGGGGAGCTTCGACCCGTTCGATCTTGTCGAGTTTCTTGACCCGGCTCTGGACCTGCGCGGCGTGGGAGGCCCGCGCCTTGAATCGCTCGATAAACTTGATTTCCTTGGCCAGCATGGCCTGCTGGCGTTCATACTGCGCCTGCCGCTGCGCTTCGGTGAGGGCGCGTTGCTGGTCATAAAAGTCGAGATCGCCCGAATAGGTGATGAGCGAGCCGCCATCGATCTCCACCACCTTATTGATGATGCGGTTCATGAAGGCGCGGTCGTGCGAGGTCATCAACAGCGCGCCGTCGTAGTTTTTAAGGAAAGCCTCCAGCCAGATCAGGCTTTCGAGGTCAAGGTGGTTGGAGGGTTCGTCCAGCAACATCCCATCGGGCCGCATCAACAGGATGCGGGCCAGCGCCACCCGCATCTTCCAGCCGCCAGACAGAAGTCCGACATCGCCGTCCATGCGTTCCTGACTGAAACTCAGGCCCGCCAGAACTTCACGCGCCTTCGCCTCAACGGAATAACCGTCCAGTTCTTCAAAGCGGGCCTGTACCTCACCATAGCGCTCAATGATGGCGTCAAACGCGTCAGCCTGATCCGGGTCGGCCATGGCGGCTTCTAGCTGCGCCATTTCGGTGGCCAGCGCGCTGACCGGGCCGACGCCATCCATCACGGCGGCCACCGCGCTCTGGCCGGACATTTCGCCCACGTCCTGACTGAAATAGCCGATCTTCATGCCGGTATCGATGGCGACCTGACCGTCGTCGGGCTGTTCCTGATCGGTGATCATGCGGAACAGCGTCGATTTACCCGCACCGTTCGGCCCGACCAGCCCGACCTTTTCGCCCTTCTGGAGGCCCATAGACGCATCGATGAACAGGATCTGGTGGCCGTTTTGCTTACTGATATTATCGAGGCGGATCATGCGGACTAACTATGTAATTGGGTGTTGAGACGCCTCTACAATGGCGCGCCGGTTTAGGGAAGGGTAAGTTTGGCTGAGGGAAATATGTCCGGCACGCGCCATCCGTGCCAATAGGCCTTTACAGACGATTATCGTATACAGTATTCATATTTTGAATTGTCTGTTTATTGAAAAGGCGGCCCATGCTTCGCTCGATTTTACCGCTGATGCTGATGACCGTGGCGGTAGCAGTGTCTGCCGAAACCTACACCGCCGCTTCGCCGGACGGTCAGGTGGTGGTGACGCTCGATAAATCAGGGGCTGACCTGCCGACATGGCGTGTCGCTTACAAAGGCCAGCCGGTGATAGCTCCTTCGGCGACGGGCCTGCGCACCGATGTGGCGGGCTTTGGGCTTAAGGGGTTCAAGCCGCCGGTCGTGACCAACCGCACGGTCAATGAGACCTACAACATCGTGGTGGGTAAGGCCAAATCCGCCCCCGATCATTTTAACGAAACCACCCTGACTTTTGAAGAGGTGGAGGGCGGTCGTAAGATGGCGATCGTGGTGCGCGCCTATGATAACGGGGCAGCGGTGCGCTATGTTTTGCCTAATCAGCCGGGCTTTGAAAGCTTTGGGATATTGGGCGAAAAGACCGAGTTTGCTTTCCCAAAGGATTATGACTGCTGGGGGCTGAACCTCGGCAAATTCCACAATGCCCACGAAGGCGAATTCGATGCGGTCAAGGCGTCCCTGATCCGCGATCATTACCTGCTCGATTCGCCGCTGGTCTGTAAGACCGGAACCGGAGAGACCGCGTTTGCTTTGGCGGAATCGGACGTGAAGCACTATCCGGCGGCCTTTTATAACCGTAAAGGCGACAATGGCTTAGGCGTCGCGGTCAAGCTGCCCCCGCGTCTGGATAGCGACTCGCTCAAGCCTTATGTCACCAAAATCACCCAGACGGGGCCTGAGTTCAAAACCCCGTGGCGGGTGGTCATGATCGGCGACAGCGCGCGCGCCTTGGTCGAATCCAACCTGATCGCCACGCTGGGGGAGCCGTCTAAGATTGCCGACACAGGCTGGATCAAGGGTGGCAAGAGCGCCTGGGACTGGTGGAACGGCTTTAATGCGCCGGTCAAAAACCCCGGCATCAATACGGAAACCTATCTGGCCTATATCGACTTCGCCAAAGAGATGGGGCTGGACTACATGCTGATCGACGAAGGCTGGTCGGTTGGATCATCAACGCGCCCTAAGCCCGGATCGGACGTCACTAAGGCCATTCCGGCGCTCGATATGCCTAAAATCCTCAAATATGCCAAAGACCGCAACGTCAAGGTCATGCTGTGGCTGCAATGGCAGCAACTGGACTGGCAGATGGATGAAGCGCTGGCAACCTATGAACAATGGGGCATTGTCGGCATCAAGATCGACTTCATGGACCGCTCCGATCAGGACATGGTCGATTATTATCATAAGGTGCTGTCCAAGGCTGCCAAGCACAAGCTGCTGGTCGATCTGCATGGGGCCTATGCGCCGAACGGACTGGTGCGCACCTATCCCAACTACATCACGCAGGAAGGCGTGCTGGGGGCGGAATACAATAAATGGACGACGCGGATCACCGCCACCCACAATGTCACCTTGCCCTATACCCGCATGATTCTGGGGCCTATCGACTATACGCCGGGCGGGTTCGCGCACCGCACGCCGGAGACGTTTGAGATCCAGATTGACCGTCCGATGACCATGACCACCCGCGGTCAGGCGGTGGCCATGTATGTGGTTTACGATAGCCCCCTGACCATGCTGTCCGATGCGCCACAAGCCTACAAAAAGGCTGATGGCCAATGGGAAGACGGCGTTGATTTTATCAAATCCGTGCCGGTGACATGGGATGAAACCCGTGTGCTGCAAGGCGATATCGGTCAGTTCATCGTCACCGCCCGCCGTAAGGGCGATGTCTGGTACATCGGGGCCATGACCAATGAGCAGGGCCGCACCATCACCCTGCCGCTATCGTTCTTGAAGGGCGGCAATTATGATGCCCGTCTGTGGCAGGACGGGGCCACCGTTTCCAGCCTTATCACCACGTCGCAAAAAACCACCGCATCGGACAGCCTGACCCTGACGCTGGCACCCTCCGGTGGGGCAGTGGCCGTCATCACGCCAAAGGATAAGGTGAAAAAAACCAAGTGATAACGCTGTCGTTATGATAATCGTATAATTTATATTTGACGCTCTTGTCATATGGTGGTTACTATCGAACCTAGTCGCTTGCGACTGTTGTAGATTTGTTTTGCGTATCCTCACACCGGCACTGAAATCTCTGGTCCTCCCTGGTGCAGAGCATTTTGTCGGCAACTTTAGGCGTCTGCCGTGGAAGGACTGCGGCAGACGTTCTTTTCGTCCTAAATACCCATTCGGAGACTG
Source organism: Asticcacaulis sp. SL142 (assembly GCF_026625745.1). Lineage (NCBI taxonomy): Bacteria > Pseudomonadati > Pseudomonadota > Alphaproteobacteria > Caulobacterales > Caulobacteraceae > Asticcacaulis > Asticcacaulis sp. SL142. Next base: position 3,437,335 of record NZ_CP113061.1, read on the forward strand.
ACCCTAATGACCCGCATCCCCGCCCCGCATTTAACGAGACGGACGAGCCTGATTTCATTAGCGGCCGCCGCGACGGCTGGCCCATCGCTGGCCCAAAGCGCGCCCCATGCCCAAGGAAATTCATGGAACAGCCCGGATGCGAAGACCACGATCTTTGAAACACCAGATTTTCTGATTTCACTACAAGATACCTCTCAGACCCTCGTGTCGCTGGCGCCCAAGGGTGTCGCCGGTGGGTTTGATTTCGCCCCGTCGGGCAAGTTCACGCAGCGTCTGGCCGACGGTTGCTATCGTCTGGGCGACCTTGATCTGCGCGTGCGCTCAGAAGGCGATACGGCCTGGAGCGATCATTCGACCGCCTTTAAACGCACTAAGGTTAAGGCCTTGCCTAAGCCAAAAGGCGCGCTGGCCTCCGCTGATATTACGCCGTCGCTCGGTGGTGTGCCGCTTAAGGTCGTGCGGACATGGGCCGTGGTCGGTGGCAAGCTGGTCTTACGTTTTACCCTGTCGAACCTTACCACAAAGAGCGTTGAGGTCGGCGGCTTAGGAATTGCGATGGTGTTTGATAACATCATCACGGGCCGTCATCTGGATGAGGCCCATGATGTGGCGTCGTTCTACGACCCCTATGTCGGCCTCAATGCCGGTTATTTGCAGGTCAATCGTCTGAACGGGCAGGGGCCGTCGCTGCTGGTGCTGCCGGAAACCGATACGGCCAAGTTCGAGCTTTATAAGCCCATCCTCAATGAGGTTGATGCCGATAAGAAGCTGAAAATCTACAACGACGCCGAACGTCGCAACATGACGTTTGAAGGCTTCTATAGCTGGATGACTAACGCCAAGGGCTTTGCCGACACCGAATGGAAGGGGATCGAGCAATGGAACACGCCGACCTCGCTGTTTATCAAGCCCGGTCAATCGACCACGGTGGCCGTCAAGTTTGTGCTGTCGCCGACCATCCGTGAGATCGAGCCGACCCTGATCAAGCATAACCGTCCGGTGGCCGTGGGCCTGCCGGGCTATGTGGTGCCGACCGATCTGCCCGCCGATCTGTTTATCCATGCGCCTAAGCCGGTGAAATCTCTGGCCGTTCATACAGCGGGTGCGCTTGAGGTCTCATCGGCCAGCACCGTCAAGGGGGGCTGGGTCAAATATAGCATCACCGGTAAGATTCTGGGCCGTGCGCGGCTGGATGTGACCTATGCTGACGGCACCATTCAAACCGTCCACTATAAGGTCACGAAACCGCAAGCCGAAGCCGTGGCCGATATGGGCCACTTCCTGACCACCAAGCAGTGGTATGAGAACCCCAACGATCCGTTCAAGCGTTCGCCGTCGATCATGATCTATGACCGCGACAAGAACGAGATCGTGCTTCAGGATAACCGCATCTGGATTTCCGGCCTGTCGGACGAAGGCGGCGCTGGCGCGTGGCTGGCGGCGATCATGAAGCAGCTTGATAACCCTAAAAAGGAAGAGGTCGCCAAGTTCGAGCGCTTCGCCAACACCACCCTGTGGGGCCAGATCCAGACTCCTGACGGCCCCGATAAGTACGGCGTGCGCAAGTCGGTGATGTTCTATGATCCCGAAGGCATGCCCGCGGGCACCTATGATCCGTCGATCAACTGGAAAGTCTGGTCGGCATGGGATCGCAAAGGTGCCGCTGACCTTGGCCGTTCCTACAACTATCCGCACCCGGCGGCGGCGTGGTGGACGCTGTACCGCCTCGGCCGTTATCATGACAGCATGACGGCGGGCGAGAGCTGGCAGACCTATCTGACGCGGGCGGCGGAAACCACCAAGGCCATGATGTCTAAAGCGCCGTACTATACCCAGTTCGGCCAGATGGAAGGCGATGTCTTCCTCTATATCCTGCTTGATCTCAAGCGCGAGAATATGACCGAACTGGCCGCTGAGGTCGAAGCGCTGATGAAAAAGCGCGTCGAAATCTGGCAAAAGCTCAAATATCCGTTCGGCTCGGAAATGCCGTGGGATTCGACCGGTCAGGCCGAAGTCTATATGTGGATGCGCTATTTCGGCCATCAGGATAAGGCCGATGTCACCCGCGAAGTGATCATGGCCTATGACCCGGCCATTCCGCACTGGGGCTATAATGGCTCGGCGCGCCGGTTCTGGGACTTCCTCTATGCCGGGAAGCAGTCGCGTATCGAGCGTCAGCTTCACCACTATGGCTCATCGCTTAATGCGGTGCCGCTGTTTGATGCCTTCCGTGAAACGCCGGATGATCTCTACATGCTGCGGGTCGCTTACGGCGGCCTGATGGGGTCGCTGACCAATATCGACACCGAAGGCTTTGCCTCGGCAGCGTTTCACTCTTTCCCCGACGCCATGAAGTGGGATGCCATCAACGGCGACTACGGCATGAGCTTCTTTGGCCATGCCGTGACGACGGCATCTTACCTCGTCAACCATCCGACCTTTGGCTGGACCGGCTTTGGCGGTGTGGTCACGCACTCAGGTTCGATGGTGACGATCGCCCCGAAAGACAGCGGTCGCCGTCGGGTGTTCATCGCCCCTGCCGGTCTGTGGATCACGCTCGATGCCGGTAAAATCGCGTCGGTCGCCTTTGACACCGCCACGGGCAAGGTCAGCGTCACATTTGAAGCCGCCGATCAATATACGCCCAAGGCCTATGTCAATCTTGAGACAACGGTCAAGGGTGCTAAGGCCTACAGCCTGTCAGCGCCAAAGGAGCTTGGTGCCTACACTGTCAAGCTAGGCTCAGGCCCAACCACGGTGGAACTTGTTCCCGCATAATTTCATCAGGCCATGTCGCGCAAATGCGGCATGGCCTTTTTTCGCAACAGAGTGACAGGTTGCATTTGCAACAAATTGGTGACGATATGTTGACAGTGTCGGGTTTCGTCACCCTAATTCGGTAAATGGTAGTTTAAGGGGATTCCAATGGGATTATTTGGTCCAATCAAGCCTTTGCATAGGGCAGAGGAGGATGGCAAGGCGCTGGCTAAGACGCTGAGTTGGCCGCATCTGATGGCGCTCGGTATCGGCGGCATTATCGGCACCGGCATCTATACGCTGACCGGCGTGGGCGCAGGGCTGGCCGGGCCGGGGGTAATCGTATCGTTTGCGCTGTGTGGTCTGGTCTGTGCTTGTGCAGCGCTTTGCTATACCGAAATGTCAACTCTTATCCCGACCGCGGGTTCGGCCTATACCTATACCTATTCGGCCATCGGTGAGATGGCGGCGTGGGTGGTCGGCTGGGCGCTGATCCTTGAATATTCGCTGGCCTGTTCGACCGTGGCCGTTGGCTGGTCAGCCCACCTGGTCGGCTGGTTGCAGGAAGGGATCGGTTTGCAGTTACCGGCCATGCTCCTGAGCGGGCCCTATGCCGGTGGTCTGGTTAATCTGCCCGCCGTCTTTGTGGCCTTGTCGGTCATGGGACTGCTGCTGCTCGGCACGCGCGAAAGTGCGACCGTCAATATCGTTCTGGTCATCATTAAGATCGTCGCTCTGGGGGCGTTTATCGTGCTCGGCCTGCCCGCCATTCAGGCGGGTAACTATGATCCGTTCATGCCGTTTGGCTTTCTGGCTCACGAAGTCGGGGCCGAAAAGTTCGGCGTCATGGCGGCGGCGGCCATCGTCTTCTTTGCCTTCTTTGGTTTCGATGCCGTCTCGACCTCAGCCGAAGAAGCCAAGAACCCCGGTCGTGACCTGACCATCGGTATTCTGGGCTCAATGGGGGTTTCGACCTTTATCTACATGCTGGTGGCCGCGGTGGCGATCGGTGCTGTCAACTTCAACGAAATCGCCGGATCGGGTGAGCCTTTGCCGCACGTTCTGCGCACCCTGGGCTATCCGCTGATTGCGTCTCTGGTTGGGGGTGCCGCTATTGTCGCTCTGCCATCGGTTATTCTGGTGATGATGTACGGCCAAAGCCGCATCTTCTTCGTCATGGCCCGTGATGGCCTGCTGCCCAAGGCGGTGGCTAAGGTCAATGCCAAGGGATCTCCGGCCCTGATCACCCTGCTGACCGGTATTTTCGTGGCCATCTTTGCGGGCTTTGTGCCGCTGAAGAAGATCGCAGAACTGTCCAATGCCGGGACACTGATTGCCTTCGTGGCCGTGGCCCTGTCGATGATCATCCTGCGTAAGAAAATGCCGGACGCGCCCCGAACCTTTAAGGTGCCATTCTACTGGGTGGTCGGGTTGTTCGCGATTGGCGGCTGCATATTCATCTTCTCCAGCCTGCCGGTAGAGAGCCAGTTGTTCACTCTGATCTGGATGGTGATCGGTCTGGCGGTCTACTTCTCCTATGGCAAGTGGAACAGCCGTCTGCGCAAAGGTACTTAAGCGAACAAGGGCGTCTAAGCGAAACGTAAAAGGCCCCGGTTTCCGGGGCCTTTTTTATGATCAGTAGTGCGCTTTGAGTTCCTCAAACGTCGCATTGATGTGGTCATAGACCAGCCTTGCCACCTCATCGCCCTTACCCGACATCCAGGCGTCATACATCACCAGATGTTCCTGATGGGCGCGGTCTTCGCTGCCCGCCGCCACTAGATGCTCGCAAACATTGCGTTCTGAGATCAGGTGCAGGCGTTCGATAAAGTTGATGGTCACGGGCTTGCGCACCGGCTGGATCAGCGACAGGTGGAACAGGCGGTTGCAGCGACCGACATCACCCCGGTCGGATTCGGCGGCATGTTGCAGCCCGTTGAGGGCGGCGGTCACTGCCAGCCGGTCTTCGGGGGTGGCGCGCATGGCGGCTAAGGCTGCGGCCTGCGGTTCCATGGTCAGGCGCAGGCCATAGGCGTCTTCGGCTTCTTCGAGGGATAGCGGCGAAACAAAGAAGCCGCGATTGGCCTCCAGCACCACCAAGCCCTCGTTCTGGAGCCGGATTAGCGCTTCACGCACAGGGATCTTGCTGACCCCCAGTTCCGCCGCGATGGCCTCCTGACGTATGGCGTCATGCGGACTCAAAGTACCCGACACCAGCCGGTCGCGTAAAAGCTTATAGACCTGTTCGGAAACGGTCTGGACATGTATTCCCATGATAGCACCACTGAATGATTACCAGCGCTTCCGGGGGCGTGCTTCCTGATGGATTGTTATATCTTATACAATCCATATATCCGAGATGTGGTGATTTTACGACGGATGACTATAAAAATGCCTACACATATTGTTTCGTTTGGATCAATAAAGACGGCAGTTCTTCTCGCTGGGATCAACCGGCCTTTTCGGCCTCGAACTGCTTACGCAGATCATCAAGGGTCGAGGCAATGTGGTCATACATGACGGCGGCGACTTCATCGCCCTTACCGGCCGACCAAAGCTCCAGCATAGCGCTATGTTCCTGATGAGCACGGTCACCGCGACCGGCCGGTTCCAGGTGCTTACCCACATAACGCTCAGAAATGATATTCAGGCGTTCTACAATCTGAATGGTTACCTGACGCTTTGACGGGCGGACCAGCGACATGTGAAAGGCGCGGTTAAGTCGGCCAACCTGAGTTTTATCGGTGATCGCGGCCTGATCAAGGGCGTCGAGGGCATCGCGTGCCGCCTTGCGGTCGGCATCGGTCGCCATCTTTGAGGCCAGACCTACGGCTTCGGGTTCGATCTTGAGGCGCAGGGCGTAGACTTCATCGACTTCATCGGCATTGAGCGGGCGGACAAAAAAGCCGCGATTGGCCTGAGACAGCAGCAGGCCGTCCTGTTCCAGACGTGCCAGAGCTTCGCGCAACGGGATTTTGCTGACGCCCAGTTCCGCCGCCAAGGCGTCCTGTCGGATGGCAACATCAACCGGGAACTTACCTGAGATGATGCGGTCACGCACCAGGGAGAATATTTGCTCTGAGAGCGTCTGAACCACAATGGCCATCTATCAAATCCATTAAAACCGAATAATCGGCGTTCCCCTGCGGCCTTTAATTCCGTAAGAATTCCGGCACTTTTACTTATAAAGTATACCAGTATTTCATTAAATTGTTACGAAAGGCAAGGGGGGATTTGTGCTTATCTGTTAGCGCTATCAAACGACCTGAAAGCCTTGCCAGAACGGGTCTTCGCGGTCAATCCAGATGGTGTTGAAACCGGTCGAAATGGCCGAGCCTTCGATGGACGGAATAATGGCGGCCACACCGTTCAGGTCGACCTCTTCGGTCACCACGCCGGAAAAGCGGCTGGTGATATAGCTTTGATGTATAAAGGCTTCTCCGACTTTCAGCTTGCCCTTGGCGTGCAGGTGCGCCAGACGGGCCGAAGTGCCGGTGCCGCACGGTGAGCGATCAATGGCGCGCTCACCATAGAATACCGCATTGCGACCGTGGGCCGGGTTGGGTTCACCTTCGGCGTTCTTTGGCTTGTCGGCCCACAGGACATGGCTGACGCCGCGAATAGTCGAATCAAGCGGATGAACCGGCTCATAGACTTCCCGAACGAGGGTGCGGATCGTGCGCGACAGCTCGATGATTCGCGCCGCCCCCAGATCATCAAGGCCGGTATAGGGGCCGTCGGTGGTGGGCTCAATGATAGCGTAATAGTTGCCGCCGTAAGACACATCCAGCGTCAGCTGACCGAACTCCGGCACATCGATCTCGATGCCGGTCCTGGCCAGATAGGCCGGGACATTGGTGATTTTGACCGCCGTGACCTTTGGGCCTTCGGTCTTATAATCGATATTGATGATGCCGGCGGGAACTTCGAGCTTAAGCTTGCCCGGTGTGCGCGGGGTGATCAGGCCGTTTTCGAGCGCAAAGGTCACCATGCCGATGGTGCCATGGCCGCACATGGGCAGGCAGCCGGAGGTTTCGATAAACAGGATACCGGCGTCGGTGTCTTCGCGGGTCGGCGGATACAGGAACCCGCCCGACATCATGTCGTGACCGCGCGGTTCATAGCACAGGCCGGTTCTGATCCAGTCAAAGCGGTTCATGAAGTCCTGCCGCCGCTCGGATATATTGCTGCCCGCGAGTAGCGGCGCGCCACCCGCAACTAAGCGTACCGGATTACCGGCGGTATGACCATCGATGCAGAAGAAGGTATGACGCATGGGGCACCTCATAAAAAAGTTTCCCGATAAGATCGGGAATACTTTTTCATGTAAATCAATATCGACACATTCAGCCTCGGGGCGGCCCTTCGGCGGAACGAGACACTTTTACCTCCCTGGCGCGCCGGGGAGGGGGCACATGGGGGGAGAAAACTCCCCCCATGTGTAGTTTAAGCGGCTTTGTGGATCGACAGCGAAGGACGCGACGCGGCGGCCTCTTCAACCATCTTGGTGACTTCGGCGCGGCGCGCACCCGTCAGCGGCAGGCGCGGCATACGCACGCGCTCAGAACCGCGGCCCATGATCTGCTCAGCCAGTTTGATCGACTGAACAAGGTCATGCTCGGCATCAAGGTGCAGCAGCGGCAGGAACCAGCGATAGATTTCAAGCGCCGTATTCAGGTCACCGGCCTTGAGCGCCTTAACCAGCAGAACCGACTCAGCCGGGAAGGCCGAGGTCAGTCCGGACACCCAGCCCTGAGCACCCAGCAGCAGACCTTCATAGGCCACGTCATCCAGACCGGCAAAGATCGAATAACGGTCACCGAAGGCGTTATAAACGTCGGTGAAACGGCGGGTATCGGCCGCCGATTCCTTGATGGCGACGATGTTCTTAACCGGACGCAGGGCTTCCAGTGCATCGTTGCCGATGTTTACGCGGTAGGCGGTCGGGTTGTTATAAAGCATGATCGGCAGTGAGGTCGCATTGGCGACCTGCGTGAAGTGCTCAACCAGTTCAGCGGTCTTTGGCACATAGACCATGGCCGGCAGCAGCATCAGGCCGGTGGCGCCGATCTTTTCGGCGTCCCGGGCAAAGGATACCGCCCGCGGGGTGGTCAGTTCAGAGGTGCCGACAACAACCGGTACGCGACCGGCGACGACTTCGACGATAGCGGTCAGGAGTTTACGCTTTTCGTCAGGCTCAAGAGAATTGTTTTCGCCGCAGGTGCCGAGTGCTATAATACCGGTGACGCCATCATTGATCAGGTCATCGACGACGCGCTGACTGTCAGCATAATCGATTGAAAGATCTTCATTAAATTGTGTGGTAACGGCCGGAAACACACCCTGCCAATCGATTTTCATTTTATACTACTCCTGAGTCTTGTATAGGAACATATACCGTATACTATATGCGATGGTGTAATGCAACACAGATTGGTCGGTTAAATGAAGGCGATTGTGGTCGGCGGTGGCTTGGTGGGTTTGAACATCGCTCTGGCGCTCCAGAGTAAAAATATCGGCGTTATCTTGCTTGAAGCTGAGCCGGTGCGCAAGGCGGCGTCTTATGGCAATGCCGGACATATTGCGATCGAACAGGTCGAACCTTTGGCGTCGGCCGCCATGGTTAAATCGGCGTTTAAGCGCTGGTTCGCTTTGGGCGGGCCATTATCGTTTCCGGCGGCGGGTTTTAGGGAATGGCTGCCGTTTTCGCTGCGACTGCTAAGGGCGTCGGCACCGGCCCGATTCGCAAAGGGTAAGGCTGCGTTATCTGCTCTGATCGCTGAGGCCATGCCGGCCTGGAAACGCAGGGTGTCAGACATAGGTGCGACTGACCTGCTGCGCGAAGATGGACACTTTGTTATATGGGAAACGCCGGAGAGTGCGGCCAAAGGGCTGGCGGGCTGGAAGGCCACCGACACCGGCACGGCGCGCTTTCATGAGGTGACCAATGATGAAATGGCGCAGTTAAAGGCCATCACCAAAGCGCCGATCGCAGGCGCGATTCGCTTTGAAAACACCGGGCAGGTCAGTGACACCGCCCGTCTTCTGAAAACGCTGGAAGCGGTGTTTGTCGAACGGGGCGGGGTGATCTACTATAAATCCGTGGCCGCTCTTAGCGTCGAAGGCAGGCAGGCTTTTGTAAAACTTAAAGGCGGAGAGATACTGACCGCAGATCGCGTTGTCATCAGTGCGGGCGTGGGATCAAAGACCCTGCTTGAACCATTAGGGCACCGCGTCCCCATCATTGCCGAGCGCGGTTATCACATTCAGACGGCGCAGCATGGCTGGCCGCAAAGCTTGCCGCCGGTGGTGTTTGAAGACCGCTCGATGATCGTGACGGGCTTTGAAAGCGGGCTGCGCGCGGCTAGCTTTGTGGAGCTTAACCGGCCGGATGCCCCCGCTGATGCGCGCAAGTGGCAACGGCTGCGCGGCCATGTCAAGGCGCTGGGCCTGCCGTTTGAGGGTGAGGGGGCTGAATGGATCGGGTCGCGACCGACCTTGCCGGATTATTTGCCAGCTATCGGCAAAAGCGATAAGGCCGATAATCTTTATTATGCTTTCGGCCATCAGCATCTGGGCCTGACGCTGGGGCCAGTGACCGGTGAGATCGTGGCCGATATGGTCACGACCGGCCATGCGCCCAAGGCCTTTGATTTGAATAGATTTGCGTAAAGGATAGACGATGATTGGTGGATCGACGATTGAGGCCGAACTGGCCAAGCTTCAGCCTCCGGTGGCCGCAGAGGCTATTTCGGCGGCGGGATATCAGGCGCGGCTGGATAAGGCCCGCAAACTGACCCGTGACATGGGCGCCAAGGCGTTGCTGGTTGGGGCGGGAGCATCTTTGCGTTATTTCGCAGGCGTGCCGTGGGGCGCGTCGGAGCGGTTGGTGGCCATGCTGCTGCCCGTAGATGGCGAGCCGGTCATTATCTGCCCGTTTTTTGAGCGCGGGTCGTTAGAGGCCGATCTCAAAATTCCGGCGGAACTACGTTTGTGGCAGGAGGACGAAAGCCCCCATGCTTTGATCAAGCAGGCCATGTCCGACTGGGGCGGCGGGGTCATCGCCGTTGATCCGGCCCTGTCGTTTGAAATGGTTAGCCGCCTGATGCGCGAAACCGGTCTGGCGATTCAGGAAGCTTCATCGGTCATTAATGGCTGCCGGATGTATAAATCGTCCGCCGAACTGGCTCTGATGCAGCAGGCGAAATCCATGACCGAGATCGTGCACAAGGCGACGGCGCGAATCCTGCGCGACGGTATCACGACCACAGAGGTGATCAATTTCATCGAGGCCGCTCACCGCAAGATGGGGGCGGCGGGCAATTCGTTCGTCATTGTGCAGTTCGGCCACGCCACCGCCTATCCGCACGGCCTACCGGGTGTGCAGACCCTGGCTGAGAATGATCTGGTTCTGATTGATACCGGTTGCTACGTGCAGGGCTACACCTCCGACATCACCCGCACCTATATTTATGGGCAGGCCACACCAGAGCAGCAGCGCATCTGGGACATCGAAAAGGAGGCCCAAGCGGCGGCATTTGCGGCGGTTGAGGTCGGTAAGCCGTGCGAAAGCGTCGATTATGCCGCCCGCGCGATCTTAGAGAAGCACGGTCTGGGGCCGGACTATAACCTGCCCGGCACGCCGCACCGCACGGGTCATGGCATCGGGCTGGCCATCCATGAGCCGGCCTATCTGGTGCGCGGGGATAAGACGCTTTTGGCCCCCGGCATGTGCTTTTCCAATGAGCCGATGATCGTGGTGCCGGAACGCTTTGGCATCCGGCTGGAAGACCACATGTACGTCGCTGAATCTGGTGCCAAGTGGTTCACCGAACCGCAGGGCGCGATCGATCGATTGTAGAACGGGTACTCACGGTGTATATACATCGTGAGTATGGTTCGCGGAGGTCGCCATGTCCAAGGAAGCCGTCTTTACGCTGAAGATCGAGCCGGAACTGCGCGAAGCCTTTATGGCCGAAGCAGCGGCGGTGCATCGTCCGGCCTCCCAAATCGTGCGGGAATTTATGCGCGACTATGTTGAGCAACAACAAAAGGCCCGCGAATATGATGACTGGTTCCGGGCTGAGGTTGAGGCCGGGCTGAAAGAGGCTGACGACCCCAACACCGTCTGGCACAGCCATGAAGACGTTGTGGCCGATATGGAGCGTCAGCGTCAATCGTTCCTCGGCCGGATTAAGGCGGGCGAATGAGGGCTATTGTCTGGATGACGGCGGCGCGCGTCCGGCGTAATGAGGCCATGGAATATATCGCCAGAGACAGCCCGCAGGCCGCCTTGTCGCAATTGGATGAAATCCAGCGTCAGACCCGGTTGCTGATAGACCAACCCAATATAGGCCGTCTGGGCCGCATTAAAGGGACGCGGGAACTGGTCATCCGCAACACACCGTTCATTGTCATTTACAGGGTCACGGATCAGGCGGTGCAGATACTCCGGTTTCTACACACCGCCCAAAACCGATAAATATTAGTCCTTACCTTCATAGGGGCTGGTGCCGCCACGGGCGATGAACTTATCGATGGCCGAATCCAGCACCGGCAAGGGCACGGAGCCCAGTTCCAGCACCGTGTCGTGGAAGGCGCGGATGTCGAACTTTTCACCGAGCGCAGCTTCGGCCTTGGCGCGGGCTTTCCAGATCGCCATTTCACCCAGATAGTAACTCAGCGCCTGACCGGGCCAGGCGATATAGCGGTCGGTTTCGGTGGTGATTTCGTGCTCAGACAGGGCGGTATTATCACGCATGAAGGCCATGGTCTGATCGCGGATCCAGCCCTTGGCGTGGATGCCGGTATCAACCACCAGACGGGCAGCGCGCCACATCTGATAGCTTAACATGCCAAAGTGCTCATACGGTGTGTGATACATGCCCATTTCAACGCCTAAGCGCTCAGAGTACAGCGCCCAGCCTTCGCCGTAAGCCGAGATATAGGTATTCTGACGGAATTCCGGCAGGCCCTTGTTTTCCATGGCGAGTGGCATCTGGAAGGCATGGCCCGGCGCCGATTCATGCAAGGTCAGGGCCGGCAGCGAATAGAGCGGACGCGCGGGCAGGTTATAGGTATTGACCCAGTAACCGCCGGGGCCGCCGCGACCGCCAGTGTAGAACGGGGCCAGTTCCGGGGCGACGGGGAAGATGCCGAACCTCATGCGTGGCTGACGGCCGAAATATTTGCCGGAGACGGCATCAAATTCCTTGGCGGTCCAGGCGGCGCGGTCGAGCAGATCCTGGGGCTTCGTCACATAAAACTGCGGATCGGTGCGCAGGAAGTGCAAAAACGCGGGCAGGTCGCCCTCAAACTTGACCTCTTTCATGACGGTGAGCATTTCAGCCTTGATCTTGGCGACTTCATCAAGGCCGATCTGGTGGATTTGCTCCGGCGTCAGGTCTAGCGTGGTGTATTCGCGGCTTTGGGCGGCATAGAACGCCTTGCCGTCGGGCAGGTCGTAGGCCCCGATTTTGGTCGTGGCCTTGGGCTCATATTCCTTGGTGATAAAGGTCAGAACCGACTGGTGGGCGGGGATGACGCTTTTGGCGATGGCCTCAAGCGCCAGCTTTTTCAGTTCCGCCTGTTTGTCGGCAGGTATTGAGGCGGGCATGGATTTGAAGGGTTTGTAGAATGAGTTATTCTCGCCCTTGGCATCAATCACGGTGGTCAGGGACACATCGCGTCCGGCCAGAGACACCTTCGGTACGGTAAAGCCACGCTTCATACCTGTGCGCATATTGTCCATGTTCTGGCCGAAATAGCGCGGCATGTCATTCAACTGGCGCAGATAATTGCGGTAGTCGGCCTCGGTGCGGTAGGTGCCGCCCGTGATGTAGCTGAGGTCGCTCCAGAACGAGGTATCACCCGCCAGTGGACGCTCATAGGTCTTGAACTTTTGGGCGTTATAGAGCGTTTCGATCTGAAAACGGTAAATCTGATAATCGACAGCCGCGGCTTCCGACAGTTTTGATTTATCGATGCCGTCCAGTTGTTTCAGCACGTTCTGCCAGTAGACCAGCTTCTTATCTTGTGCGGCCTTTGAGACATCAGGCAAGCCACCGCCGCGCTGATCGGCGGGGATGTCTTCGCTGACCGACATTTGCTCGCCGCGCCATTTCCATTCGGTGGTATAGATGTCTTTGAACTGAGAGTCTGTGGCGGGGTCAGCAAAAGAGGTCATGGCGCTCAGGGATAAAACGGCGGCAACAGCGGTGGCGGCGAACAGGGACTTCATAGGGTGCGGACCTCACGAACAGAACGAAACAATGTGTCTTGACAATTGTATACAGTATAATGATTGTGGTGCAACTGTCTGACTATTCAAAAATGCGAGGCCGCTATCATGTCCCGACCCGCCCTTATCACCAACCGCCGCGCCCTTCTAGGAGGGGTGGCTGCCACCACGCTCATCAGTGGCCTGAGCCTGCCGGTCATGGCCGCCACAGGGGTGCCGCTGAAGGCTGAACCCGTGCCGATGAAGGATGTGCGCCTTCTGCCATCGCCGTTCCTGAACGCGGTTGAGGTCAACACCAAGTATCTGATGGTACTTGAGCCTGACCGCCTGCTGCATAACTACCATAAGTTTGCAGGCCTGCCGGTCAAGGGCGAAATCTATGGCGGATGGGAATCGGACACGATTGCCGGGGAAGCTTTGGGCCACTATCTTTCGGCCTTGTCGCTGATGTACGCCCAAACCGGCAATGCCGAATGCATCACCCGCATCAACTATATCATTTCTGAGCTGAAAAAAGTTCAGGCAGCGCATGGCGATGGCTATGTGGCGGGCTTTATGCGTAAGCGCAAAGACGGCACGGTCGTCGATGGCAAAGAAATTTTCCCCGAAATCATGGCCGGCGATATCCGCTCGGCCGGGTTTGACCTCAACGGCTGCTGGGTGCCGTTATATAACTGGCATAAGCTTTATGCGGGGCTGATGGATGTACAGGCCCTAACCGGAAACGATGCGGGTATTCCGATCCTGCTGGGTTTGAGCGGCTATATCGAGAAGGTATTTGCCGCCCTGAATGATGAGCAGGTTCAAAAGGTTCTGGCCTGTGAATATGGTGGTCTCAACGAATCGTTTGCCGAGCTTTATGTCCGTACCAAGGATCCGCGCTGGCTGGTGCTGGCCGAGCGCATCTATGACAACCGCGTCCTTGATCCGCTGAAAGCCGGTGAGGACAAACTGGCCAATTTCCACGCCAATACTCAGGTGCCAAAACTGGTCGGGTTGGCGCGGCTTTATGAAATCACCGGTAAGCCGGAATACCAAAAGGCCTCAAGCTTCTTCTGGGAGCGGGTGGTCAACCACCATTCGTTTGCTATTGGTGGTAATGCCGACCGTGAGTATTTCTTCGAGCCAGATACCATTTCGGCCCACATCACCGAGCAGACCTGCGAAAGCTGTAACACCTATAATATGATGAAGCTGACGCGCCATCTCTATAGCTGGTCGCCGCAGGCGTCATACTTTGACTACTATGAGCGGGCGCACCTGAACCACATTCTGGCGCACCAGCACCCTGAAACCGGCATGTTCACCTATATGATGCCGCTGATGTCGGGCATGGCGCGGGAATATTCAACACCGTTTGATTCGTTCTGGTGCTGCGTGCTGTCGGGGATCGAAAGCCATTCCAAGCATGGCGATTCCATCTATTGGGAAAGCGGCGATACGCTGTTTGTGAACCTGTTTATCCCGTCAACCCTGAACTGGGCGGCGAAAAAAGCTGAGTTCGAGCTTCTGACCAAATATCCCTATGAGGGCAATATCGCGCTAAAGCTTAAGCGCGTGCAGGGGGCGAAAGCCTTCACCGTGGCGTTACGGATTCCGGCCTGGGCGAAATCCAACACCCTGCTGGTCAACGGCAAACCGGCTCTGGCCAGGATGGATAAGGGCTATGCCCTGATCACGCGCACATGGCGCTCCGGCGATGTGGTCACGCTGGATCTGCCGCTTGATCTGCGCTTTGAGGCCACGGCGGGCAACGATAAGGTCGTGGCGTTGCTGCGCGGGCCGATGGTTATGGCCGCCGATCTGGGGCCAGCGCCTAACAAGGACGAAGATCCGGAATATAAGGGCGACGCCCCCGCTCTGGTGGGTGCGGATCTGCTGGCTGGTATTGTGCCGGTATCGGCAACCGAGGCGGTCTATAAAACCAATGGTATTGGCCGTCCGGGCGACCTGACGTTCAAGCCGTTCTACGCCCAGTATGAACGCCGCAACGCCGTCTATTTCAACCGCTATAACGATGCTGAATGGGCGACGGCTCAGGTCGCCTTCCGCGAAGAGCAGGCCCGTCTTAAGGAACTGGCGGCGCGGTCGGTCGATGTCATGTATCTGGGCGAAATGCAGCCCGAACGGGATCATAATCTGACGACCGGCGGCACCTCCTATCCGGTCGTCTACCGTGGACGTAAGGGCCGTGATGCCCGCACCATGGGCTTCTTCCAGTTTGATATGAAGGTATCTAAGGACGGTAAAGATGCCGGCCCGCTGGTGCTGCAGGCGACCTATTGGGGCTCAGAGTTCAACCGCAGCTTCACGATCGAGATCGATGGCACCGTCATTGCCCATGAACGCCTGTCGGGCCGTCAACCGGGCGACTGGATCGATGTCAGCTATCCGATCCCGCACAACCTGACCAAGGGCAAACAAAAGGTCACGGTCAAGTTCAACCCGCAGGAAGGCAAGACCGCTGGCCCTGTGTTCGGCGTGCGTTTGTTCACCACGGCAGCGGCCAAAGCGGTTTAAGGATCATATTATGAAACGTCTCGCGGCTTTAAGCCTTTTGCCGCTGCTGGCGGCATGTGCGCCAACCTTAGCTCAAACGGCGCTGGAAACCCGTCAGGTCACGGCCCCTTATAACCCGATCTTAGCCGACGGCGTAGACTATACGACCGATCCGGCCCCGCTGGTTGTGGGTGATAAGCTTTATATCCTGACCGGCCGCGACGTGGCCGAACCGGGCGTCAACGACTTCATCATGCCGGAATGGCAGATGCTGGAAACCTCTGACCCAAAGTCTGGCCAGTGGACCCACTATCCGTATTTCCTCAAGCCCAATGATGTCTTCAAATGGGCGACACCGGGCCGTGCCTATGGCGCCCAGATCGTCCAGGGGCCGGACAAGAGGTTCTATCTCTACGCGCCGGTGATGCAGCAGGGATCGGCTAACAAAGACGGCTTTGCCATTGGCGTCGCCGTCTCCGACAGCCCGACCGGGCCGTGGGTCGATGCCCATCCGTCAGGGCCGGTCATTTCGCAGTCCTATCCGGTCGCCAATGACATTCAGAACATCGATCCGACCATCCTTATTGACGACGATCAGCGCGTCTACCTCTATTGGGGCACGTTTGGCCGCCTGAAAGGCGTCGAACTCGAAAAAGACATGGTGACCTTTAAGGGTAAGCCGGTCGATGTGAACACCCTGACCGGTTTCTTTGAGGCCCCGTGGATTTTCAAGCGCAAGGGCACCTATTACATGGCCTATGCCGGCAATAAGGCCGGGCCGGATTCCGAATGTACCGAAGCGGTTTACTATGCCTGTATCGCTTATGGCTCCGCCAAATCACCGCTGGGGCCGTGGACCTACCGCGGCGTGATGCTTGACCCGGTATCGTCGACCACCTCGCATTCGGGTATCGCGCACTATAAGGGTGAGTGGTACATCGCCTATCACACGGCTGATGGCAAAAATGGCGGCCATTTCCGCCGCGCCGTAGCGCTCGATAAGTTCACTTGGGACGATACCGTTTCACCGCCCGCAATTGAAAAGGTTGTGCAAACCAAGGCCCCGCCGCCTGCGCCGACACCGACCCGCAACTTAGCCCCCGCCGCCCGTATTGTCGCCTCAAACTCACCCGTGCCGGTGCAATACTGGATCAGGGCGCTCAATGACGGCAAGGTGCGCGAAGCGCCGCTGCCGCCCGATACCTGGGGCACCTGGTCGCCGAATAACCCCAAGCAGCAATGGGTGGTTTATCAATGGGAACAGCCGCTGAAGTTTAACGGTTCGCGTCTCTATTTCTGGGGCGATCAGCCCGCCGGTTCCGGCATTGGCGTGGCCCCGCCCAACGGCCTGGCATCTGGAATACTGGTCGGATGCCGATAAAAAATGGACGCCGATCAGCGCCCAATACCCGACCGCGACTCTCAATACTTTTAACGAAGTGGCGTTTGAGACCGTGACCACGCGCTGTCTGCGGGCGGTGTTTGATGCCTCGACCGACGGTAAAACCTATGCTGCCGTCGCGGCTCAGGAATGGGAAGCCCTGTACCCCAAGCCGGTGCTGGTCGAAGCCGCTGACACCAAGCTTTCGGCCTCCGCCACCTGCGTCCCGTCCGAATAATTCTGTTAAATAAAGACCCATATCATGACCCGCAAATTTACCGCCGAGATCAACCCTCATCTGTGCCAGCCCGATTGTCGCTGCCTTGACCGGCGCGGATTTCTGGCGGGCGCTGCGGGGGCGTCTGTGGTCGGCGGGTTAGGGCTTGGTGCCTCATTTGCCTTTGCTGACACGACCGTGGTTAATCTGGCCAAGGTGGCGACCCCATCGACCTCGTTCATGTCGGGTGACGGCAAGCTGACCGCGCTCAATGATGGGGTTGAGCCTAAAAACTCCTCTGATAATGCCGCCACCTCTTATGGCAACTGGCCCAAGACCGGCACGGAATGGGTGCAGTATGACTGGGGCCAGCCGATCACCACCAACAAAGTCGATGTCTACTGGTGGATCGACGGGCAGGGCGTGGGCGCGCCGAAATCGTGCCGCGTGCTGTACTGGAACGGCAAGGCTTTCGTGCCGGTGCCAAAAGCCAAGGGGCTGGGCGTCAAGGCCAATGGCTACAACACCACCACCTTTGATGAGGTCACAACCGACAAACTGCGGCTTGAGATCGTCTCGGACGGTAAGCTGTCGACCGGCGTTCTGGAATGGAAGGTCTATAGCTTTGGCGTCGTGCCGGCGTTTGCGCCGGTCGTGGTCGCCGGTGTTGACCGCACTGTCATCATGGGCGGCAAGACCTATCTGATGGGTAAGGCCGACTGGCTCAATCCGGGGGCCGACACCGGCAGCCTGTGGCGTAAGGTCTCCGGCCCCGGTCAGGTCAGCTTTGCCGATGCTCTGTCGGCGGATACAACGGCGACGTTCTCGGAAACCGGCGACTATGTGCTGGAACTGGCCGCCCATTCGGGTCAGCGGGTTAGCACCTCACGCCTGCGGGTGCGCGCTCAGGCCGCCCCGCCGAAGGAACGCCTTGATGTGGTCTATACCCGCCGCTATAGCCTCGACAGTCCGCTGTGGAACGCGCGTGCCAAGTCTTTGATCGTCAACTGGATTCCGCACTGCATCAACTATTGTGAGCGCACCGATCTGCCGACGGGCCAAGGCGGTATCGACAACTTTATTGAGGCCGCCAAGGCCAATCGCGGCGAACCGCATGGCCCGCATAAGGGCCTTGTGTTCTCAAACGCGTGGGTGCTGCAAACGGTTGAGGCCATCTGCATTGCCCTGATGGTTGACCCGCAAGGCGATGCCGACATGATGAAGGCGCAAGCCCACATGAAGGCGACGCTGGAGCGCTGGATACCGCCGATTCTGGCTGCGCAGGAATCGGACGGTTACCTGCAAACCGCCAAGACACTGGCGGCACCGGGCGCGTGGGATAAGCGCTGGGACCCTGCCCACCGCGCCGACCACGAAGGCTATATCGCGGGCTACTTCATCGAATCGGCCATCAATCACTACACCCTGACCAATGGTCAGGACGTGCGGCTTTATAACGGTGCCAAGAAACTGGCCGACTGCTGGGTCGCCAATGTCGGCCCCGGCAAGATCGAATGGTTTGATGGCCATCAGGAGATGGAGCAGGCGCTGGTGCGCTTTGGCCGTTTCGTCAACGATATGGAAGGCGGCGGCAATGGCGATGCCTATATTGCTCTGGCGCGTTTCCTGCTCGAATCCCGCCAGGGGGGGCATGAATATGACCAGAGCCACCTGCCGCCCGAAAAGCAGTACGAAGCCGTCGGTCACGCCGTCCGCGCCGTCTATTCCTATTCGGCTATGGCCGATATTGCCGCCGAAACCGGCGATGTCGAGTACCAAAGTGCGGTCATGTCGTTGTGGGACAATATCGTCAACCGCAAATACTATGTTACCGGCGGCATAGGCTCAGGCGAAACCGCCGAAGGCTTTGGTGCGGACTATTCGTTGCGCAACAATGCCTACTGCGAATCCTGTTCGTCGGCGGGGGAAATCTTCTTCCAGTATAAGCTCAACCTGGCCTATCACGACGCCAAGTACGCTGATCTGTATGAGCAGACCATGTATAATGCCCTGCTGGGTGGTACGGATTTGAACGGCACCAGCTTTGGTTACACCAATCCGCTGATCAACAGTGAGCGCACCCTGTGGCACGTCTGTCCGTGCTGTGTCGGCAATATCCCGCGCACGCTGTTGATGGTGCCGACCTGGACCTACGTCAAGGATAAGGCCGGTATCTATGTGAACATGTTCGTCGGCTCAAAGATCGTAGTCGATCGCGTCGCAGGCACCGATGTTGAGATGGTGCAAAAGACCGATTATCCGTGGAACGGGGCTGTCTCGATCACCGTCAACCCTAAAGAAACCAAGACCTTTACCGTCTATGTCCGCATCCCGAACCGCAAGACCAGCGATCTTTACACCTTAACGCCCGCGGTGAGCGGTGTGAAATCGTTCAAGGTCAATGGTAAGGCCGTTACGCCGACCATCGAAAAAGGCTATGCCGTTGTCACGCGCGAATGGAAAGCCGGTGACCGCATTGAGCTTGAGCTGCCACTGGCACCGCAGCGCATCCATGCCGATGAACGTATCGAGGCGGATCGTGGCCGGGTGGCGCTGGGCTTTGGCCCGCTGGTTTACAATGTCGAAAAAGCCGATCAACCTAATATCGAGCAGGTGTTGAGCGGTGCGCCGATCAAGGCTGAGTGGCGTGGCGACCTGCTGGGCGGGGTCATGGCCCTGACCGGTAAATGGCAGGACGGTTCACCCATGCTGGCCATCCCGAACTATGCACGCATGAACCGCGTCGGTGAAGTGGCGGCCATCGGCAGCGGCGATGTCGACTTTGCGCCCGGTGCGACCACACCGGCGGCTCAGGCGCCGGTCGGCCCACGGGTGCGGGTGACGGGCCTGCAATCTCAGGTCTGGATTCGCGACAAGGTATGAAGCATTGAAGAGGGGGGGGCGGCAACAATCGTCCCCCTAATTTTTTGAATCCATTCAGATAATAAAATGTTCCAAATTTTTTGTGAGAACATATTGCGAACCTGGAACAAATAGGGTACGAATTAGGTGTCGCAAAGATTTCGAGATTTAGGGCAGCCTTGAATGGGAATCGTGACATAGGGAAGGGATTGGTATGTCGCAAGCGGTATTGAAACTCGTGGGAAAAGACGAAGCAGAAAAACAACGCGCTTTAGAATCGGCGCTGGCGCAGATTGATCGCGCCTTTGGTAAAGGCTCAGTGATGAAGCTGGGCGCATCGGGCAAATTTGCCGAAGTGGAATCTATCTCCACCGGTTCGCTGGGCCTCGACATCGCGCTCGGTATCGGCGGTCTGCCGAAGGGCCGCGTGATTGAAATTTACGGGCCGGAATCGTCGGGTAAGACCACGCTGGCTCTGCATACAGTCGCCGAAATTCAAAAAGCTGGCGGCACGGCGGCGTTTGTGGATGCCGAACACGCCCTTGATCCCGCCTATGCCCAAAAGCTGGGTGTGAATCTGGATGAGCTTTTGGTGTCGCAACCCGATAATGGTGAGCAGGCGCTGGAAATCACCGATACGCTGGTGCGCTCCGGTGCCGTTGATATCGTTGTGATCGATTCGGTCGCGGCCCTGACACCGCGCGCGGAAATCGAAGGTGATATGGGTGATAGCCTGCCCGGTCTTCAGGCGCGCCTGATGTCGCAGGCCCTGCGTAAGCTGACCGGCTCGATCTCTAAATCAAAATGTATCGTGCTCTTTATCAACCAGATCCGCATGAAAATCGGCGTCATGTATGGTTCGCCCGAAACGACGACCGGCGGCAATGCGCTGAAATTCTATGCTTCGGTGCGTCTGGATATCCGCAGCATCGGTAAGATCAAGGTTCGCGACGAAATCATCGGTAACAACGTCAAGGTCAAGGTCGTCAAGAACAAGGTCGCCCCTCCGTTCCGCGAAGTTGAATTTGATATCCTTTACGGCGAAGGTATCTCCAAGCTGGGCGAAATCATCGATATGGGCGTAAAGGCCGGTATCGTTGAAAAATCGGGCTCATGGTTCTCTTATAATTCGACCCGCATCGGTCAGGGACGCGAAAATGCGCGTGAGTTCCTGAAAGCCAATCCGGCCATGGCGAATGAAATCGAGATGGGTGTACGCAAGAAAACGGAGAAACTGTCCGAAGATCTGCTGGGCACCCCTGAACCCGACGCTAACGAAGGCGATGAATCGTTATAAGGCCATCGGTTAGGGCACGGGCGCGAATCCCTAAACCAACCCGATCCTGTGCCTTAACCGTCTTAGAGCGCATTCCGAAAAGTGTGTAGCGGTTTTCGGACCCCAAATGCGCGTTAGACTAAAAGCCGCGCCTTCGGGAGCGGCTTTTTTGTAAATTTTTCACGTAAAGTTCAAATATCGCGCAAACCCCTTTGCGCTCAGGCATAAGCCCTTTATATACGCCTGAATTTTGTAATCCCCCTGAACGCGGAGCGGTTATTCCGTCTTATCCATGCCCTCATTAAACGACATTCGTAAGACCTTTCTGGACTACTTTGCCCGCAACGACCATGAGGTGGTGTCCTCGTCATCGCTTGTGCCGCAAAATGATCCGACTCTGATGTTTACCAATGCGGGCATGGTGCAGTTCAAAAACGTCTTCACCGGTGCCGAAACCCGCCCCTACAAACGCGCCACGACCTCGCAAAAGGTTGTCCGCGCGGGCGGCAAGCATAACGATCTCGATAATGTCGGCTATACCGCGCGTCACCACACCTTCTTTGAAATGCTGGGCAATTTTTCCTTTGGTGATTACTTTAAGGAACAGGCGATTGAACATGCCTGGAACCTGATTACCAAGGATTACGGGCTTAACAAAGACCGCCTGCTGGCCACTGTCTATATCGACGATGATGAAGCCTTTGGCCTGTGGCAGAAAATCGCCGGGCTGCCGGAATCGCGCATTATCCGCATCGCCGGTTCGGACAATTTCTGGAGCATGGGCGATACCGGCCCGTGCGGGCCGTGTACGGAAATATTCTATGATCACGGCGAACACATCTGGGGCGGCCCTCCGGGCTCACCCGAAGAAGACGGCGATCGCTTCGTCGAAATCTGGAACCTTGTGTTCATGCAGTTCGACCAGCAGCCTGACGGCACGCGCCTGAACCTGCCCAAGCCTTCGATTGACACCGGCATGGGGTTGGAGCGAGTCGCGGCGGTTTTGCAAGGCGTGCATAACAATTATGACATCGACCTGTTTCAGGCCCTGATTGGCGCCAGCGTTGACCTGACCGGCGTCAAGGCCGAAGGCGAGGCCTTGCCGTCGCACCGCGTTATTGCCGACCACCTGCGCTCAACCGCGTTCCTGATTGCCGATGGGGTGACGCCGTCGAACGAAGGCCGCGGCTATGTCCTGCGCCGGATCATGCGCCGCGCCATGCGCCACGCTTATATGCTGGGTGCCAATGAACCGCTGATGCCCCGTCTGGCACCTGTTCTGGTTCAGGAAATGGGCGGTCATTATGGTGAGCTGAAACGCGCCGAAGCGACGATCGTTGAGACCCTGCGTCAGGAAGAAGAACGCTTCCGCCGCACCCTGGGCCGGGGCATGACCCTGCTGGATGAAGCGACCGAAACCCTGAAAGACGGCGATGTTTTGTCCGGTGATACGGCCTTTAAGCTTTATGATACCTATGGTTTCCCGCTCGACCTGACCCAGGACGCTGTGCGCGCCAAGGGCCTGACGGTCGATACGGCCGCGTTTGAGATTGCCATGGAAGCGCAGCGTACTCGCGCCCGTGAACACTGGACCGGCTCCGGTGAAAAAGCCGTGGCCGCCGAATGGTTCTCGATCAAGGATCAGATCGGGGCCTCTGAATTTGTTGGCTACGACCACCTTAATGCGCAGGCCCATGCCCAATTTATCGTCCATGACGGTGAGGGCATCGAATCCGCCCATACTGGCGATACGGTTGAGGTTGTGTTTGAAAAGACCTCCTTTTACCCTGAAGGCGGCGGGCAGGCCGGGGACACCGGCGTGGTCGATTTTATTCACGGTCATGGCCGTGTGCTCGATACCCAAAAGCAGGCCGGTGATCTGATTGTCCACCGCATTGAAATCATTGAGGGGGTTCTGAAAGTCGGTGATAAGGCTGAACTTCAGGTCGACCCGGTAAAGCGTAAAACCACGCGCTCAAATCACTCGGCGGCGCACCTGCTGCACGCAGCCCTCAAAAATGTGCTGGGGCCGCATGTGGCGCAAAAAGGTCAGTTGGTCGATGCTGAGCGTCTGCGTTTTGACTTCAGCCACGGTGGCCCGGTCACGGCCGAAGAGATCGAGCGTATCGAAGCCGAGGTCAATGCCGTCATCCTGCAAAATCAGGCGGCGGCGACCAAGATGATGTCACCCGAAGCCGCCATCGAAGAAGGGGCCGTGGCCCTGTTTGGTGAAAAATATGGCGACGAAGTGCGCGTTCTGTCGCTCGGCACCAAGTTGGCAGGCGAGGGCGGCTATTCGGTCGAACTGTGCGGCGGCACCCATGTGGCGCGCACCGGCGATATTGCCCTGTTCAAGATCGTGTCCGAAACCGGCATCGCGGCGGGTATCCGCCGAATCGAAGCGGTGACCGGCGAAGCTGCGCGGCAGTACCTGCTGGAGCAGGCGGGTATCGCCAAGGGATTAGCCGATCAATTTAAGGTGCCGGTGGCGCAAGTGTCTGCCCGCGTGGAAGCCCTGATCGCGGATCGCAAACGCCTTGAAAAAGAACTGTCTGACGCCAAGCGCGCTTTAGCGGTCGGTGGCGGCGGGGCCGCGTCTGGCCCCGAAGAGATCAATGGCATCAAGGTCACGGCTCGCGTGCTGGACGGGGTTGGCGGCAAGGATTTGCGGCCGCTGGCTGAGGATTTCCGTAAAGCGCTGGGCTCCGGTATTGTGGCGCTGGTCGGTGTTCTGGATGGCAAGGCGGCGGTGACGGTCGCGGTGACGGCTGATCTGACCGATAAATATAATGCTGCTGAACTGGCCAAGGCTGCCGTCATCGCTATGGGCGGGCAAGGAGCGGGCGGCAAGCCTGACTTCGCGCAAGGCGGCGCACCGGATGCCACTAAGGCTGAGGCAGGGCTTGCGGCGATCAAGGGGCTGATTTAACCGGTCTTTTTATCGGTGTGCGGCCTTCGCCGCAGAAATTGTGTTTGGGGTGTTCCCATTGACGCAAAACCGCTTTATAGATGGTGGCAACAACCCGCGCCCGGCCGAAAAGGTCGGGCGTAGCCGTTTCTGAATGGCGGTTTTCATGACGAGAGCCAACATTCACCGCTCAGGAAAGATGCATCTATGTCTGATATTTTGATGCCGAAAGCGACCGCTGTGTGGCTGGTCGACAATACCTCGCTCTCGTTCGAGCAGATCGCCGATTTCTGTGGCCTGCACTTCCTTGAAGTCAAGGGCATTGCCGATGGCGAAGTCGCCCGCGACATCCGCGGCGCTGACCCGATCGCCAACGGTCAGTTGACCCGCGAAGAACTGGATAAGGCCGTAAGCACCCCGGCTTATCGCATGAAGGCGTTGGTCAGCCGTCACGCCGAACTGCTTAAGCCCGCCAAAAAAGCCCCGCGCTATACGCCGGTGTCGCGTCGTCAGGATCGCCCGGACGCCATCAAGTGGTTCGTGCGCCACCACCCCGAAGTGACCGACGCCCAGATTTCCAAGCTGCTCGGCACCACCAAATCGACCATCGAGCAGGTGCGCAACAACACCCACTGGAACGCGACCAATATCAAGCCGGTCGATCCGGTGACGCTCGGCCTCGTGTCGCAGATTGAACTGGACGCCGCCGTGCGCAAGGCCGCCGCCGTCAAGATCAAGCAGGCTGAAAAGCTGGGTATCCCGCTCGATGATCCGTCGCTGAAACCAGCGGCCGCTATCATTCCGGATGAGGAAGAAGACACCTACAACAGCCGTCCTGACCTCAGTGCTGAAGACGTGTTCGGATCGGCACCGTCGCGGCCTGTTAATGAAGATGATGAGGATTATTAATCGGTCAATCTGAGAATAAAAGCCTCCCTCCGGGGAGGCTTTTTTGTGTGATAAATCCTGAAAATATAACGGTAGCGGTGACTTGCGAGACGGTGAGGTGCGCGCTAGTTTTACCGCTAACATATAAAAAAGACAGGGCAGGATCATGAAGCTCAGGCTTGCTATCGCAGGCGCCATTGGCGCGGGTTTAACTATGCTGACCACAGGGGCGCACGCTCAATCGGCGACGCCGCTTCTGGCCGAAATGTTTCAGGATCATGCGGTGCTGCAACGTGATCGCGCCGTGCCGATCTGGGGGCAGGCGGCCCCGAATGAGGCGGTGACCGTCAAGCTGGGGGCGCAGACCCTGACGGCCATGGCGGATGCGAACGGTCAGTGGCGGGTCAGCTATCCGGCGACACCGGCGGGCGGGCCGTATACTCTGGAGGTCGTGACCGCATCCGGTGCAAAGCAAACGGCCCGCGACATGATGTTCGGCGATGTGTTCCTGTGTTCGGGCCAGTCGAATATGGAATGGAATGTTCAGGGTACGATCGGGTCTCAGGGGGCTGTCGCCACGTCCAAAGATGACGCCATCCGTATGATGACGGTGGCCAAGACCCAAAGCCTGACGCCGTCCGATACGTTCCTTTCGCCCGTACGCTGGCAGGTGGCATTGCCGGAGACCGTGCCGAACTGGTCGGCGGTGTGCTATTACTATGCGCGTGAGTTGAAGCGCACCATCAATGTACCTATCGGCCTGATCAATGCGTCGTGGGGCGGGGCGAATATCCGCCCGTTTATGAGCGAGACGGCGCTGCGAAATAATGGTGGATATAATGATCAGCTTGATCTGATGAAGGTCTATGCCAGAGACACCGCGGCGGGGACGACCCGCTGGGGGCAGCAGTTTGAAAGCTGGTGGGCGGCCAATGGCGGCGAAGGCAAGCCGTGGGCGGCCAACGCGAAAACGATCGCCACCTGGGACAAGGTGCCCGACATTTCAAAGAACTGGGAGCAATGGGGGTTTGGCGAATTTGCGGCCTATAACGGCGGTCTGTGGTATGCCGCGACGGTGAAGCTGACCGCCGCGCAGGCCAAGGGGGCAGCGACCCTGAACCTCGGCACGATTGATGAGATCGATCAGACCTGGGTTAATGGCAAACCGGCGGGCTATACCTCAGGGGCGGGGACGCCGCGCGTTTATAAACTGCCGGCGGTGGCGCTTAAGGCGGGCGATAACACCATCATAATGAATGTGGTCGATACCTGGGCCGCGGGCGGCGTTTACGGCGACGGGCCGCGCACCCTGACCCTTGCCGATGGCACGACCGTCGCGCTTACCGACTGGCGGTTTCAGCGCGTCGCGAAAACTGTGCCTCAGCCGCCGCGCGCACCGTGGGATGCCACGGGTGGGTTGATGACGCTTTATAACGCCATGATCGCGCCGATCGGGCCCTATGGCCTGAAAGGGGCGCTATGGTATCAGGGTGAATCCAATGCGGGTGAGGCCGATAGCTATGCCGGATTGCTTGGCGGCATGATGAAGGATTGGCGCGGCCAGTTCGGGTCGGATTTGCCGTTCCTGATCGTGCAATTGGCCAATTACGGTGCGCGCCCGACTGAGCCCGTCGAATCTGGCTGGGCGCGTTTGCAGGATCAGCAACGGCTGGCCGTGGCACGCGACGGTAATGCCGCTCTGGCGGTGACGGTTGATATTGGTGACCCGAACGATATCCACCCGCTCGATAAGAACACGGTCGGTAAACGGCTTGCGCGCGGGGCGCGGTCGGTGATCTATAAGGAAAACATCACGCCTTCGGGGCCGCAACCTCAGTCGGCCACGCGCGCAGGCGACACGGTGACGGTAAACTTTACTGATATCGACGGCGGGTTGATTTCCTATTCAACCGACAAGCCGATCAGTTTTGAACTGTGCGACAGCAACCGCGGGCCGTGCACCTATGCCGCCGCCCAACTGAGCGGCAACGGCGTGACCTTAAAAGCACCCAATGCGGCCACCGCTCAATATGTGCGCTATTGCTGGGCTGATGCGCCCACCTGCACGCTCTATGATCGGGCGGGCCTTCCGGCGGGGCCGTTTGAGATCGCGATCAAGTAAGACGCGGGGTAAATAACAAAAACGCCGGAGATTTCTCTCCGGCGTTTTTTCCCCATCAATGATATTTTACGCGGTTATTGCAGCACCTTCATGCCGTCGCCCTGTCGCATAACATCCCTGATGCGTTCGATTTCTTCTTTGAGCTTAAGTTTTTTGCGCTTCAGCTCCTTAAGGTATAGAGAGTCCACAGACGGATTTTTCGCTTCGCGTTCAATCGTATGCTTGAGGGATTGGTGACGCTGATCCAACTCGCGTACTCTGGCTGCTATGGTCATATTGCAGGGTCCTCTTTGTCTATACCGGTCCGAACCCCATGTCCGAACCTGCTTAGGGAACACCCGAAATGGCTGTGTGTAGAATCACAATGGATTACAATTGATCACGGAACTGAGAGATTGTTAGTTTATAAAATATGAATGATGAGTACCCACATGCCTGACACACCGCGTTTGATCATCGCCATTTCCGGCGCATCCGGGGCTATATATGGCCTTAAGGCGCTGGAAGCCGTGCGCGCGTTAAAGGTCGAAAGCCACCTGATCGTCTCGAAAGCGGCGGCGCTGAGTTTGACGGCGGAACTGGACATTACCTTGTCCGATCTGCACGCCAAGGCCGATGTGGTCTATAAACCCGCTGATATTGGTGCCGCGATTGCATCAGGTTCGTTCCGTACACTGGGCATGTTGGTGGCGCCCTGTTCGGTCAAGACCTTGAGCGAAATCACCACTGGCGTGACATCATCCCTGATTAGTCGGGCCGCGGATGTGACGCTTAAGGAGCGTCGTCGGTTGGTTTTGATGGTACGCGAAACCCCGCTGCATCTGGGGCATCTGCGCTCGATGGCGGCGGTGACAGAGATGGGGGCGATCGTAGCTCCGCCCATGCCGGCCTTTTATACCCGCCCGCAGTCGCTTGATGAGATGGTGGAACAGAATATCGGGCGGGTGCTGGACCTGTTTGGCCTCAATGCTCCGTTTAAAAAGTGGGGCGAGGACGTATCGCTGAACCATGACTAGCTTTTGGAATTGGGCTGTGGCGGTCTATGGCGCGGACGGGGTGGCGGCGCAGTGCCTTAGTTTGCAGGACGATCATGATCAATGCGTGCCGCTGGTGCTGTGGGCGGTCTGGGTAGGCACAAATAGCGGCAAACTCAGCGCCGAGGTGGCCGAAGAAGGTGCAGAGGTGGCCCGGTCATGGAGCGAGGCCGTGATTAAACACTTGCGAATACTTCGCAAAAGGCTGCGGAAACCTTTGTCCGACATAGATGATTTGGCGCGGGAGCGTATTCGTGCGCAGGTAAAATCAGTGGAACTGAACAGTGAGCGCGAGCTGATGGTGGCGTTAGAAGCGCTGTCCATTGTTGATTTTTCTGAGACGAAACAAAATCTTACCGCTCTGTGCACGGACAATGTGGCGATGGTGTCAAAAGCGTGGGGGCCAAAAGTGCCACGACCTCAGTTGATTAGTCTGATTGGCACTCTTTCGGACGGCGGATTTTTAGAGTATACTCCTGCGTCTTAATGTCCTGAATACTGTGGGGCCCGAAGACTTCGGATCGGGTTCCGGTCGAAGATTTTAAGGAGCGGATGTCTACATGCATGACGATCAGAGCAATATAAGATCGCTGTTTCCGACCCAGGGCCTCACCCTCGTGAAAACCGGTGCGGGCGAAGGCGGAGCCGATATTGAGCGCCGTGTCTTTGGCCGTCGCGATGTCGATGCTGAAAATTTCGATGATATTGCTGAGGACGTGCTGGATTACCAGAAGGACGACCTCGATCCGACCGTGCGCGAATTGCCGATCAGCGTCGAAACTGTCAAGATGCGCGGGCAGGTAGCGCATCTGCGGATGGAGCATAAGGATCTGGACGAGTCCATCAGCGCGCTGGAATCCATGCCCTTGCCGGATCAGATTCTGATTGCCCGCCTAAAGCGCAAAAAACTGGCCCTGCGCGATCAGATTACCGAGATCGAAGACAAGATCCGCCCGGACATTATCGCCTGATGTGATCCACATCATTGACGTGGCAGGCCGGGGTAATCCCGGCCTTTTTATTTTCTGAAAGTTATTCTATGCGACAATTTCTGATCGACGCCTTTGCGCGCGCGCCGTTTATGGGCAATCCGGCGGCGGTGGTCGAGCCGTTTGATACCTGGCCGTCCGACGATTTCATGAGCCGTCTGGCCATGGAAAACAATCAGGCCGAAACCGCCTATATGCTCAAAACCGCTGAGGCCAATGTATTTGGCCTGCGCTGGTTCACGCCGGCGGTTGAGGTCAATCTGTGCGGTCATGCCACGCTGGCGGCGGCCCATGCCCTGTTTACCGAACTGGGGCTTGAGGCCGAGGTTGTGCATTTCGACACGCGTCATGCGGGCCGTTTGAGCGTGCGCCGCGTGGGCGGCCAGCTTGAAATGGACTTTCCGGCCTATCCGGTGCAGGCCATCGCGCCCGTGCCTGAGATTGAAGCGGTGATCGGTCAGACGGCGGTGGCGACCTTTGGCGGGCCGATGCTGATCCTGCAACTGGCCTCAGAGGCTGCCGTGCACGAACTGAAATTCAATGCCGGTGAGATCGGCTATCCGCAAGCCTGCACTCTGTTTGATGCCGCCCATGTGGTGGTGACGGCGTTTGCGGATGCGGGCAGCCCCTATGATGTCGTCAGCCGGTTTTTTGCGCCCGGTTTTGGCATTGCCGAAGACCCGACGACGGGGTCAATGCACTGCGCACTGATGCCGCTCTATGCAAACCTTACGGGGAAGGCTGTGCTTGAGTTTCACCAAGCCTATCCCCGCCGTGGTGGCGATCTTAGGTGCGAACTGGTCGGCGACCGCGTGAAACTGCGCGGGCGTGCGATCACCACCCAGAAAACCCAGGTGATGATCGCAGTTGAGGAGTGAGCTTGATCAGGCGCCAGGGACTTTTGCGGGTTTTTTCCTGCGCCGGGTCACGATCCAGACGATGGGCGCCAACACCACCGCAAATGGCAGGACATAGCTGAAAATCATAACCATAAAGGTCATGACGGCGATAAAGTTAGGACCGACGCTGCCAAAAGCGCTCAGTAGCGGCGAGAGTGTCCCTTGCGACTGTGCCGCCGCCGCACCGGAATAGGTCAGGGTGACCTTCGACATCGCCACCCGCTTTTTCATCAGCGCCAGTTGAGACCGGGCGTAATCAATCTGCGACTGAACGTCGTTAAGCTGGTTTTGCAACTCGATAACGTCGGACATCTTACCCCTGTGGGTGCGTAAGGTGGTTTGCAGATTGTCGCGCAGGGCGATCTGATTGTTGATGCGGGCCTCATGATCGACCATCTGCGCGGTCAGGTCTTCGGTGGCGATGGTCTGGGCCTCGATCCGGCCATCGGTCGCCGCCAGTTGTTTATTCAGGTCATTGCGGAAGCTCTCGATCCATTGGGGCGTGGCGCGCAATATCAGGCGATGGCTTTGGAAATGCTGTGCCCGATCAGAGGTGCTGTCCATCGATATGACCTGACAGATTGCGGCCCCGGCAGCGGTGCAGGCGTTACGATGGGCCGACAACAAACTGTCCAGTGCCTTGTCCGGCGCGCTTAAACTAAAGCTGTAGTCGTAGGCCAGTTGCGGCAGAGATGGGGTGTCGAGGCGTGCCTCGGACGTCTGGCCATCCGTCGTGATTTCGGGTGCTGCCTCCATGACAGCTTCCTCGACCGGGGCTTCGGCGGGTTTGGAGCAGGCGGTAAGATAGGCGGGGACTATAAATAAGGATACGCCAACAATTAAGGACTTAAACTTGAGTAAACGCGTGGTCATGGCGGCCTCCTGGCATGGGTTGATCCCCGTTGGGGATGACCTATTCCGGCGCGCAAACCGTGGCGTTTTCACGACGAAATCACGTAAATGTGATAATTGCGTGATTTTTCGTTACTTATTGTAATGTATTGAATTTATTTTGTTTTATTATGTATTAAGCGCGGCTGAAAACATATTTTCGGCGTTTTTATGGCGTCTTTGATCACGAAATGGGCGGCGTGGTGTGCCGCCCTTGGTCAGGTCATGCCGCTGCCAACGCCCGCTCCAGCGCCTTGACCAGATCATCCGCATCTTCCAGGCCAATCGACAGGCGCAGTAAGCCGCCGGTGATGCCGGCCGTGGCCTGCGCTTCTGGCGACATGGCGGCGTGGGTCATGGAGGCCGGATGGACGATCAGGCTTTCGACCCCGCCCAGAGACTCAGCCAGTGAAAACAGATCAACCACATCCAGCACCGCTTTGACCGCATCTAAGCCCCCTTTAAGCTCAAAGCTCATCATCGCGCCAAAACCGGCCTGCTGACGGGCGGCCAGGTCGTGCTGCGGGTGGGATTTCAGGCCGGGATAAAAGACCTTTGATACAGCCGGATGGCTTTCCAGATATTCGGCCACGGCCTGCGCCGATTGCTGCTGCTGTTTGATGCGCACAAACAGGGTACGCACGCCGCGTAAGGTAAGATAGGAATCGAACGCAGGCGCAGTTGAGCCGACGCAATTGGCCCACCAGCGGTACAGTGTCAGATCCTCCGCCGTAGTGCACACCAGCGCGCCTCCGATCACGTCCGAATGGCCGTTAATATATTTGGTGGTCGAATGAACCACAAAATCAGCACCGAATTTGATCGGGTTTTGCAGGGCGGGCGACAGGAAGGTGTTGTCAACGGCGACCTTAGCCCTCGCTTTGTGGCCTAGATCGATCAGTTTTTGCAGATCGACCACCCGCATCAGCGGGTTGGACGGGGTTTCAATCAGCAGCATGGCCGTTGGTTGCGACAGGGCCTGCGCCACCGCCGCGTCATCGCCCTGATCGACATAAACGAGGTCAATCAAGCCCTGTTTGGCGCGGGCGTTCAACTGCCGCTGAGTACCTCCGTAACAGTCGTGGGGGGCGACGACGCGGTTATTATCTGTGGTCAGCGGCTGCCATAACAGGTCAATCGCTGCCATACCGGAGGCGGTCATGACGGCACCCACACCGCCTTCGAGTTCAGCAATCACTTCAGACACAACCTCACGGGTCGGGTTGCCGGAGCGGGCATAGTCAAAGGTGCGCTTCTTGCCAAAGCCCTCAAACGTGTAGTTCGATGACAGGTAGATCGGCGGCATGACCGCACCGTGGGCCGTATCCGTATCGATGCCGATATTGATGACGCGGGTCGAAAGCTTGGCGTCTTTGAGGTAGTCTTTTTTCGACATGATACTCAGTCTTCCAGGGAGTGTTTGACGATATCGGACACGCGCGCGATTTCCTTAAGGAAGGCGTCATGGCCATAGAGTGAGGGCAGTTCAATGAACACGCTGTCTGACAGGCTTTCATACAAAGCGACCATGTCGGCATAGGGCACCAGCCGGTCGGTCGGCACGGCCGCCAGAAAGACTCTGGCCTTGATGTTCTTTGGGTCAACGCGGTGGCGATCGAGCGAATCCGACAGCGACACCCAGCGGTTGACGTCCGACGCCGTATAGGCATCGCCGCGCGCCCGCAGGTAATTGCAGACCGTGTAGTTCTCACCGGCGACATCGGGCGCCAGACCGTCAAACCGTTCCAGAAACTCCTGCTCAGAGCGGTAGGTGGTCATAGCCAGTTGCCGCGCCAGCGATATAGCGTCGCGCTCATGACCGGTCTGCTTGCCGAACATCAGGATGCGCCGTTGCAGGCCGCGCATGGCGGTCGCCATCGGGTGGGCGCGGTGGGCGGCGGAGATCACGCACAAACGCTTCACAAAGTCCGGATAAAGCTCGGCAAAGGCAAGGCCAATCATGGCACCATATGACGCGCCGATAAAGTCATGCACCTCATCCACGCCCAACTGATTGAGCAACAGCTTAACCAGCCGCGCCTGATCGTGGGTAGAAATCGTATAAACCTGATCGGCGGGCAGGGACGGGGCAAAGTCGATGCTTAAGACCCGCCAGTGATTAAGATCCAGCGCTTGATTAGGCCCCGCGACACCTTCCCACCAGCCGGGGGCGGTGTCGGTCGAGTCTTCCTTTTGGAACAGGACACGGCTGGCTGAAATGCCGCCGATCGCCACCACCATAGGCGCGTTGGCCGGGCCGTAAACGCGGCCGATAGCGTGGGATTGGCTCAGCTTTTGGCCGCTGGCGAGACGAAAATCGGCAGGGATCGGCGCAATTACATCAACGCCGGTCAGATCGGGCAAGTGGTCCAAAGTCGCGGTCATGTCATCC
The DNA here is from genome assembly GCF_026625745.1 of Asticcacaulis sp. SL142. NCBI lineage: Bacteria > Pseudomonadati > Pseudomonadota > Alphaproteobacteria > Caulobacterales > Caulobacteraceae > Asticcacaulis > Asticcacaulis sp. SL142. The sequence goes on from NZ_CP113061.1 coordinate 3,470,690, forward strand.
ATATGGGCATCAAGCAAAACGGGCTCAATCGCGACCAGAACAATTATCATGACGGGCGAGAAGATAAGACGGCTCTGCCGCACGGCGCGGCGCGTCTTCCTCTCATCTGTCGAAGATAAATCTTCGCAGGAGTTGGCACCATACTTTATCCGGTAAACGGATAAGCGGTTGCCCCAGCGTCAATGGGCCTGTCCCTCGGCTGGTCTCGATGAGTGATTTTCCTATGCCGTATTTTGTATAAAACCGTCAAGGGTATATGTAGCTGGGTTTGATCCGGGGGGCTGTTTGGTGCGTAGACTGATGTGACGGGACACAAAAGATCAGACCAAAAGGGCCATCTGCCATGCACCGCCGCTATTTTATTGCCTCATGTCTTGCCGTTTCGGCCTTTGCGGCTCAGGCCGAAACGCCGGATATCCTGAAACACGTTCCCAGCGCCCAAAAAGTCGGGGCCGGACGGTTCAGCCATCTGGGGTTTGATATATTTGATGCCACCCTCTATGCGCCGCAGAGCCGGTATAATGCCTCTGGGCCATTTGCGCTAAAGCTTGAATATCTCAGGAACATCAAGGGCAAGTCCATCACAGATAATTCGGTCAAGGAAATCCAGAAGCAGGGCGTGAGTGCCGATAAGCTGAACCGCTGGCGTGAGCAGATGGCGGCGATTTTCCCGGATGTCTCTAAAGGCGCCAGTATTACGGGAATACGTGATGCCAGTGGTCATGCGCTGTTTTACAGCGGCGGCAGGTTGCTGGGCACGATCAGGGATGCGGAGTTTAGCCGCGCGTTCTTTAATATCTGGCTGGGGCCTAAAGCGCCGCAAACCTTGCGCGATAAGCTGTTAGGCGGTTGATTTAGGTCTCCCCAGTTCCGCCAGCGCAATGCCCGCACAGACCAGCGCCAGCGCCACAAAGTGAAAGCCGTGCAAGGGTTCACGCAGGATAAGCACTGACAACCCCACGCCGAATATGGGGATCAGGTTGATAAACAGGCCTGCCCGATTGGCGCCGATCAGTTCGACGCCCCAGACGTATGCCACCTGCGCCACCAAAGCGGGCAGAAGCGCGGTATAGGCGACAATAGCCCAGCCGGTGGCATCGGGCCAGATGATCTTGCCCGCCATGCCTTGCAGGGCCAAGGCCGGAAAACAGGCCAGCACGGCCCCAAGGGCTGAGACCGCCATCAGGCTTTGCCAGTGGATGTCGGGTTTGAAGCGCAGCGCAATGGTGTAGCCAGCATATAAAAGCACGCACAGCCCCATCAGGGCATCGCCACGATTGAGGTTCAGGTGGATCAGTGACATCAGGTCGCCGTGGCTGGCCGTGACCAGAACGCCAAACAGGGTCAGGCTGAAGCCGGCGATCTGGGCCAGATTGGCCCGCGCCCGAAATATGGCATAGTTGAGCGCGAAGATAACGGCGGGCATGGCCGCGTGCTCAATGACCACATTGGTGGCCGACGTCAGGCTGAGCGCCGAATAGAGCACGATATTGAACAGGCCAAACCCTGCGGCCCCATAACCTAGCAGCAACGGCCAGTGGCTGCGGATTTTCGGCCAGTCGCGGCTCAAAGGCTTAATTGAAAAGGCGGCTATCAGGCAAAAGGCACTCAGCCAGCGCAGGGTGCTCAACGTGACCGGATCGATATGGCCGACCGCCATCTTGCCCGCGACCGTATTACCGGCCCACAACAGACCCGCGGTCGCCAAAAAGCCATAGGCTTTGAGCGAAGCGGAGGCAGCAGGGGTGACGGGAGTCGAAGACACGAAAATTTCTTTTGAAACCAATTGGGTGCGTTATATGATCGCCATAACACAATTTGCCGGATGGCTTATCTTTTTCCTTTGAATTTCGGGTCAGGTCTTATAACCACGCAAGCCTTAACTCTTAAAATTTGTCGCCTGCCGTATGGGCGCAAACTCATGATCGGAACTTTGATATGTCTACCCTTGTTGTGAAATTCGGCGGTTCAGTCCTGACGTCTGAGGGTGCGCTGCACCGGGCGGTGGCTGAAATTTATCGGTATGTGCGCGACGCCCATAAGATTATTGCCGTGGTTTCTGCCTTTAAGGGCGACACCGATCAGCTTATGCGGCTGGCGGTTTCCTATACTCAGGCCTCAACCTCTTCGGCCACGCCGCACCTGTTGGCGACCGGTGAGATGAAGGCGGCGACGCTTTTGGCTATGGCCTGTGAGCGGTCGGGCATCGTTACCAAGTTTCGCTCGGCCTATGAAATCGGCCTGACGGCGGAGGGCGATCATTTCAACGCCAATCCGACCGGCGTTAATGCCGATGTGCTTAAGGGTGATCTTGAAAAATTCGATCTGGTGGTTGTGCCGGGCTATGTGGCTGAAAACGCTTCAGGCGAGCCGGTTCTGCTGGGGCGCGGCGGGTCTGATCTGACCGCCGTCTATATCGCTAAGGCGCTGGATGTGCCGGTCAAGCTCTATAAGGACATCGATGCCGTCTATGACGCTGATCCGGCGCAGGTCGGCGACAGCGCCAAGCCATACGAAGCGCTGGCCTGGGATGAGGCGCTGAAAATCGCCCATCCGGTGGTGCAGAACAAGGCCATGCGCTATGCCAAGGACAACGGCATGACGGTTGAGGTTGCAGCTTTGACCAAGGGCTATGAGACTGTGCTGGGGGGTAAAACCAGCGTGCGCAAGGCCGTGCCGCTGAAACGCAAGCTGCGCATCGCCGTTATGGGGGCTGGCGGTGTCGGCGCGAAGTTCCTTGAGCGCGCGCAGGAATGGGACGACCTGATCGAGATCGACCGCGTGCTGGTGCGCGATGTCTCCAAGCGCCGCGATCATCCGCTGGCTGCCAAATTTACCTCGGATGCGCGCAGCTTTGCCAAGGGTGATGTCGATGTGTTTGTCGATATTGGCACCGGCGTGTCGCCTTCGGCCGAATTGCTGGAATCTTTCCTCAAGGCAGGTGTGTCGGTGACCTCGGCCAACAAGCAGGCGGTGGCGGCATCGGGCGACAAGCTGCGGGCGGCATCAAAGGCGTCAGGCGCTATGCTGACCTATTCAGCCTCGGTCGGCGGCGGGGCCCCGATCATCGAAGCGTTGAGCCGGGCGGTCAAAACCTATAAGATCAAAAGCTTCTGCGGTGTGCTTAACGGCACCTCGAACTTTGTGATTGATCAGGTCGAGGCGGGTAAAACCTTTGACGCGGCTATGGATGAGGCCCGCCGTCTGGGCTTTGCCGAGCCGGATTCAACCGCCGACCTTGACGGCACTGATGTTGGCGCAAAACTCAAACTGTTGCGTGAAATCGCCTATCCGGGCCTGACGCCAAAGCATTTGGAAGTTGGTGCGATCACTGAGGACTCGCTGATCATCCCCGACGGCAAAGGCCTGCGTTATGTGGCGCGTTGCTGGCGGACTGAGGACGGCATTGATGCCTCGATGAAACTTGAGGTGCTGGATGCCGATCACTATCTGGTCGGGGCCAAGGGGGAGCAGAACCGCCTGATCCTCGAACTCGATAACGATGAGACCTGGTACGTCACCGGTAAGGGCGCGGGCGCGTGGCCAACATCTGAGGCCCTTCTGGCCGATGTGCTGCAAATCGCGCGTGAGGCTAATTTGAAATAGATGACCCTTGATGACCTGAACGCCTTCTGTGCTGCCTTACCCGCCACGACCCATGTGGTGCAGTGGGGCGGCTCAGATGTGTGGAAGGTCGGTGGTAAGGTGTTTGCGATTGCTTCCGTAGAGAATGATCAGTTTAAGGTGAGTTTCAAGGTCACGCCGGTCGGGTTTGAAATCCTGCGCGATCATCCCGATTGCATTCCGGCCCCTTATCTCGCGTCGCGGGGCATGACCTGGATACAGGCGCGCGGGTCTGAGCAAATGAGCGATGACGAATTGCGCGATCATTTGCGCGGGTCGTATGATCTGATTGCAGCGGCCCTGCCTAAAAAACTTAAGCGTGAACTGGGACTGATGGAATGAACTACCGCCACGGCTTTCATGCCGGAAATTTCGCTGATCTGGCTAAACACGCGGCGGTATTGAGTTTCCTCAAGCATTTGCGCGGGTCTGTGGCCCCGCTGACGGTCATCGATACCCATGCGGGGGCGGGTTATTACGACCTGTCCGATCCGCATTTTGCGCGTTCAAAAGAGGCCGAGGCCGGCATCAAATACCTGCTCAGTTCGGATGTGCCGGATAGCCTGAAACCTCTGGCCGGTTATGTGCGTGCCAAGAATGAGCGGGCCGGATTTCGCGACTCGATAGGTCTTTATCCCGGCTCGCCCGTGTTGACGCTCGATCATCTCCGGGTCGGCGATGCCTATGTCGGCTGTGAGTTACGCCCTGACGATTTCCGCTATTTGCAGGAAGCGATTGTGCCGCGCGGTAAGGCGCAAAATGTCGACGGCTACAAATTCGCCGTCAATGCCGCTCAGATTGATGACCCTGCCGATATGTTCTGGCTGATCGATCCGCCGTTTGAGCGGTCGGATGACTATACGCAGATTGTCGATGCGTTAAAGGCGGGACTTACGGCGCGACCAAGCTTAAGCGCCCTGATCTGGTTGCCGCTGAAAGATCTTGAGACGTTCGATCGTTATCTGCGCGATATGGAGCATGAGTTATTTGCCCATGAAGATTCTGATGGCGAAACCCATGAGCCGGACCTGCTGATTGCCGAACTGCGTCTGCGGCCGCTATGGAACCCGATGAAGATGAACGGCTGCGCGCTGGTGGCGGTCAATGCGCCGGTGGGCTTTGAAGCTGATTTGCGCTCGATTGCCGCCGATGTGGTCACGGTGTTTGGCGACAAGGGCGGTTTGGCCAAGGTCTGGACGCTCAATTCGTAAATCCAAAGTGCCTTATAAGGCGCTTTGGCAAGACCGACCGGTCGCCCGAACTAATGTGAGGAGCCATGCGGCGTTTGAGCTAAATAAGTGCCTAAAATGCCGCAGTGCAATAACGCGCCTGTGATGCCGACTTCATGGTCAGCGCGCGTTTTCCATGTTACGCTGGGTTAACCCCCAACTTCATTTACGGAAACATGTCTATGGCTGACGATACTGTCGAGTTTGCTCCGCTGGCGCAGGCTGAAGAGGCCGGAAAAGCCGTGCAGCAGGCGTCTGAGCGCATGGCTAATTTCTGGATGGGGGCGCTGTCGCCCATGTGGGTGCCATTCTTCGCCGCAACCTCATTCGGGATCAGCGCCTGGAGCATGACGCAGGCTCTGAGTGCGACTAAGGTTGTGGGCTCTGGCGGGAGCAAGCCGTTAGGGTTCATCAATCCGTGGTTGCCTGACAGCTCTGTGATGACCACGATGCTGGCCGAAACCGAAAGCGCTATTCGCGACACTCAGCGCGCGGCCATGAAGATGATGATGGAGGCCGAAGAGGTCGCCCTTGAGGCCGTAGAACGTATGCCTGAAGTGGATATCAAACCGGTTTTTGTCCCTGATGCCGAAGAGGTCGCAGATGACATCACACTGCCCCCGGCCGTTGTGGCGGCGGCGCTCGATACGGCGGCGGACAGCTTTGAGCCGCTGGAAAAGCCTGTAAAAAAGAAGCGTGCCCCGAAATCAGCCGATAAGGCCGAAGAAGAATAATCCTTATCTGACCTGAGATGTGGCGGACGTATGTCTGGCGGGGCGGATATCGACCATCACCGGCAGGTGATCTGAGCCATTAAAGGGGCCGATCGTCTTGCGCGACAGGCTAATGTCATGGCGGGCAAAGACATTATCGATATTGACGCGTAAGGGCGCGGGCAGCCGTGCGGGCCATGTGCCGCCGATGGTCGGGGCCGCCGACAGGGCATTGGCCTTCATCAGGGTATGCAGCAAATCGGCACTGGGGGTCGAGTTGAAATCGCCGATAATCACCGTATTGGCACCCGTATGGTCTATCAGATAATCATTCAGGAAATCGCGTTGCCTGACCTGAGCCTGCGGCGGCTGAAACGGCCATGGACGCGTGAAGTGCGCAACCACCAGCGTAAACCGGCCTTGCGGGGCTAGCACATCGACGCGGTGCAGGTTGCGGTGATCGATATAGCCGTGGGCATTGGCCAGCGGAAAGCGTGAAAAGACGTGACTGTCCCAGGTCTCGAAATGGTATTCATAGCGTTGGGTCAAGATTGGCATCAGCCGTTTTTCGGCGCCGGGACTGTCTTCGATATAGGTCACGACATCGGGGTTTTCTGCGATCACCCAGTCGGCTAGGGCTTCCGGCGTCTTGTTATTGACCCACAGATTGGCAAAGATCAGCTTCACGGGTTTGGTACCCATCGCGGGCGGCGGGCTGTGGTTGACGGCGGCGGGGATCAGGCTGATCGCCATCAGAACCGAGGCGATTAAGGCCATCACGCACGGCAGGGCCTTTCGCATCAGCAGAAACAGCAGAGCCAGCCCTGCCGTTACTGTCAGTACCGGCAGAGTGAAGATGTCGATCAGATAAAGCTCCCGCTTCATCGGATCGAGCCAAACGACACCGCCAAGCGCCAGCAGAGCCGCCGCGGCTATGTAACAGAGCGCGTTGAAAAGCCTGGTGATAAGCAACAGAATTTAACCGAGCTTGACCGCGGTGCCGGAGCAGCTAACCATCAGCATAGTGCCCTGACCGACGGTTTGGTAGTCGATGTCGACGCTCAAAATCGCCGTACCGCCCAGTTTCTCGGCTTCGATCTGCATTTCCTTGAGGGCCGCATCACGGGCCTGACGCAGGACTTTTTCATACGATCCTGACCGCCCGCCAATGATATCGCGGATGCCAGCGAACAGGTCGCGGAATATGTTGGCGCCCAGAATGGCTTCGCCGGTGACAATGCCGAGATAGGCCTCGACGGGGCGGCCTTCTATCGTGTTGGTCGTGGTCAGGATTATTCCCTCGGACATAGTATTTCCTTTTGATTTAAGCTGTGCCTAAATGGCAGGTGATTGCACGGATTAATATCCACATCCTTGCGGGGGGCAAGGCCTATGTTTGTGAAATCTCATGAAGATGTGAACCGCGTCTATGAACAGATAGGTACAATCAAGCGCCTGTCTGACCGCGTTGTGGGCCTTGGGCCGTTTGGTATCGGCCTTGACGGGATTCTGACCTGGATACCGGGGGCGGGGCTGATTTACAGCATCGGGGCCAGTATTATTATCCTGCTGCACGGTATTCGGGCGCGCATGGATTTGCCGACTTTTCTGATGGCGGTTGGGGTTTTGTTTGTCGATAACGGCGTAAGTTCCGTGCCGGTCGTGGGCCAAGCCGCCGACCTGTTCTTTCAGGGCCACCTCTATGCTGCTAAGTTGGTGCAGAACTATATCGACAAGACCCACTATGTCGCCGCCAGCAAGCGCGAAGCCCATGCATCAGGGGCGCACGCCGATCATGTCGCGGCGATGAAAGCCGTCAAGGGCAAAAAGCGGGTCATTTACCTTCATCCGTGACTATCCCCGCATCTATGCCCGCCGTTAGCCAAGCCGCCATCCTGACCTCAGACCCATTTTATCTGAGGATCAATTGTGCCCGACACCCAGACACCGCGCCTGAACCTTGCCCTGCTGGCGGCGGGGCAGAGCCAGAAACACATCACCCTGAACGAAGCCCTGATGCGCTGCGACGCCCTTATCCACGCCCGCGTCTTAAGTGTGAGCGTGAGCGCGCAGCCCGCCACGCCGTTGGATGGTGACGCCTATATCCTGCCGTCCGGGGCGGTAGGCGCGGATTGGGCGGGACAGCCCAATGGGGCGATGATGCGCTATGATACCCACCTATGGGCGGTGATCAATATACCCGCCGGTGCTCTGGTTTATGTCGCCGATACCCAAAGCTTTGTGGTGCGTACGGACACCGGCTGGGTGGCGCTGGAAAGTCACCTGAAAGCGATAGATAACCTGCTCCGGTTGGGAATCGGTACCGGTGCCGATAGTTATAACCGGCTGGCGCTCAAAAGCCCGGCGGCCCTCATGTCGGCCGAAGATGGCGGCAGCGGTGATTTCAGTCTGACACTCAACCGCAGTGCCGGTGACGCCGAGGTACAGATCCTGTGGCAGTCGGAATACGAGACTCGTGCGCTTTTGGGGCTGTTGGGCGATGATGATCTGACGCTCAAGGTCTCGGACGGCATGAACTGGCGTGAAGCCTTGCGGGTCAATCACGTCTCAGGGCGCGTGCGGTTTGCCTCGGCGCCGTTTAAGACCGCCAATGTCGTTCAGCGCCGCCATGTCGCAGGGCAGGGGTGGCTGAACAGCACCACACCTGCTGACCATGACTGGCAAAGCGTCGTCTGGTCGCCGGAGTTGGGCCGGTTCTGCGCCGTCGCCGCATCCGGCACCGGCAACCGGGTCATGACCTCTGAGGATGGGGTGACGTGGACGCAGCGCACCTCTGCCGCCGATAATAGCTGGATGAGTGTCTGCTGGTCGCGTGAGACCTGGCAGTTTTGCGCGGTGGCAGCATCGGGCACCGGCAATCGCGTCATGACCTCCCCCGATGGCGTGACGTGGACAGCACGCACATCGGCGGCTGATTATATTTGGTCAAGTATCTGCTGGTCGTCGGAGCGGCATCTGTTTTGCGCGGTCGCCGCGTCCGGTACAGGCAATCGGGTGATGACCTCACCCGATGGGGCGGTGTGGACGGCGCGAACAACCCCGGCTGACCTTGATTGGCGCAGCCTTGTCTGGGCGGGAGAGATGGGTGTGTTTGTCGCAGTAGCCTCATCCGGCACGGGCAGTCGGATTATGACCTCAGCCGACGGGGTAGTGTGGACGCAGCAGGCCACACCCGCCGATCTTGACTGGCAGGGCTTAAGCTTTTCACCGGAGCTGAACCGTCTCGTGGCGGTGGCAGCATCGGGTTCGGGCAGTCGCGTCATGACCTCCGACGACGGCATCACCTGGACTTTGCGCACCACGCCCGCTGATCTGGAATGGCGCAGCGTATCTCGGGCAGCGGAAATTGGCCTGTTTTGCGCGGTGGCCTCATCCGGCACCGGCAATCGTGTCATGACTTCGCCTGATGGTATCAACTGGTCGTTGGGCGTCAGCGCTGCCGATAAGGGCTGGCACAGCGTAGCATGGTCGCCGGAACTGGGTTTGTTTGCTGCCGTCGCCAATACGGGCACGGGTCAGCGGGCCATGACCTCAGTGTCGGCTTATAGCTTTACTTACCGGAGCTAAGGTCATGACCATACTGGATATGATCGGTGGCGCGGGCGCTTTGGGCGGGGTGTTCGGGGCGGTGGGCTCTGGCCTGAGCCGTCTGATCGGCATCTATGAGCTGCGCGAAAAACGCAAAGACCGCGCCATGGACATCGCCCATGATCGCGACCGCTGGGATCATGATCTGAGGCTGATCGGGGTGCAGTCGGACGCGCAGGCCCGTCAGGCGGATCAGGCTTTAGACCGCGCCGACACCGAAGGCCGCTGGGCGGGGCTTGAGGCCTCGATTGCGGCTGAGGCGAAACTGACTGGCGGCTACGCTTGGGTTGAGGCCGTGCGGGCCTTGGTGCGACCGGTACTGACGGTGCTGATCTGGCTGGTGTTCAGTCTGTTGTTTTTCACGGCTCTGGGGGCGCGATTGCCCGCGGCGATCCGAGACGACATTGTCATCACCTTCGTCAATGCGGTGACGTTTAGCGCCTCAACCGCGCTAGCGTGGTGGTTTGGCGATCGCGGGCCTGTCCGGCCTAGGTTTTAGTTACTTCGCCGCCAGCAAAGCCGGAAAGCGCCCATCAGTCATCAGGGCCGATTTTTCCGGGTCTGCGGCGATCAGGGCTGACAGGGCAATGCGCAGGGCCTCGATCTGTTCGTCGCAGAAGCCATTGACGGTGATTTCCTCACCGCTGATGGCCTTGCCGAACAAAAAGCCCTGACCCGTTTTGCAGCCCTGCTCGGACAGCCAGTGGGCGGTCTCGAAGTTTTCGATCCCTTCGGCGGTGGTGGCCAGATCAAGGCTTTTGCACAGGCTTAAAATGGCCTCAACGATCTTGCGGCTGGCCGGGGTGCGCTGGGCGGCCATGACAAAGGACGAATCGATCTTGAGCTTATCGATCGGCAGTTCGCGCAGGTGGTTGAGGTTGGAATAGCCGGTGCCGAAATCATCGAGCGCGATGCGCACCCCCTTGGCTTTGAGGGCAAATAAAATGCGCTTGGCGGCTTCATAATCATGAACCAGCGCGGTCTCGGTCACCTCGACCTCAAGGCGTGAGGGCGGGAACTCATAACTATCCAGCAAGGTCAGAATGTCTTTGGATAACTGATCATCCATAAGCTGGTTGGGCGAAATATTGAGCGAAATATAGATATCATCCGGCCAGGCCTGCGCATCGACGCAGGCCTGATCCAGCAGTTGCAGCGTTAACTGATCAATCAACCCCATATCTTCGGCGACCGAAATAAAGGCATAGGGGGCGATGGTGCCGGTTTGTGGATGGTGCCAGCGCGCCAGAACCTCATAGCCTTCGATCTGCCCGGTCGAGAGGGTGACCAAAGGCTGATAATAGGCTCTGATTTCGCCTTTGAGTATGGCTTGACGCATGTCGGCTTCGATCCGGGCGCGGGCCTGAATACGGGCATCCATTTCCTGATCATAGTAACGGAACTGCCCGCGGCCATCGTCCTTGGCGCGGTGCAGGGCCATATCGGCACGTTTCAAAAGCTCGCTGCCGGTCAGGCTATGGGCCTCACACGCCAGGGCAATGCCGATGCTGGCGGCCAGATGGCAGGGGACGGGTTTATCGGTCGTGACCTCAAACGGGGCCTCAAACGCCTGCAACAGGCGAAGCGCTGTATTGGCATAGGCTTCGTCATCGGTTTGAGCCGACAGCAGAGCCGCAAACTCATCGCCGGACGTGCGGTAAAGCTGGCCCTGATGGCGCAGGGCCTCGACCATGCGCTCAGCTACCATCTGCAATAACAAATCACCCGCACGGTGGCCGTGGGTATCATTGAGCGGTTTGAAATTATCGAGGTCAATCATCATCAGACCGACACGGGCGTGGGGCGACGACAGGGCCTCAGCCAGATCCTGGCCCAGCTTGCGCCGGTTGGGCAGGCCGGTCAGGGCATCAAAAAAAGCAATTTCGTTTAACCTGACTTCGGCCTCATCGCGGGTTTTGAGCGCAGCCTTCAACGCGATTGCCCGCCGATGTGACAGAACATAGCCGCACGCCAGTAAGGCTAAGAAGACAAAGGCTGCCGAATTAATCCAAGCGGTATGATGGCCATGAGCGAAAATAACCAGACCGCGAAACAGGTCGATATAGACGCCAATGCCAATAGCTACCAGAAAGACCAGACCCACCATCAGGTCACGGGCGTTGTCAGCCCGGATGTGACCGGATAAAAGAGACCCTGAGCGCCTGGATTGGGCCATGAGGAATGCCTTATGGGCTGTTTTTTAGGTTGTACCGGTCTTTGTGCCGTCTTGTCCGCGGGTCGCTCGACCATCTCGACCATAATGGGCAAAGCATTATACTTCGTTAAGGGTTTTTGAGTTTTCGAGGGGCGATAATTCGCCAAATAAGAGAATTTCGTGTCATTTTTGCCCTACCGCAGCGCCACAACGATTCGTAATGCGATAGGGCTTGCTATCGAATTAAGAATTTATTAACTTTTTATATAAGGCCCCGGTGAAACCTGTGGGGCGAATGAATCCGGGGCGGCAATATAGTACGCTTAAGATTCTTATTCCAATTAGGGCAGGATGAAAATGGAAGCGTTCGTAGGCTTAACCGCCACCGCGATAATGCTTGCGTGTTTCGTAGCGTTCGTAGTGCTTCCCTGGATGCAGGACCACGAGCATCGCTAACGACACTCGCATAGCTATGCGAAAGATGTGTAAGTCTTAAAATATCAGGCGGCGCGAGGTCGGGATAATATCCCGGCAATCTCGCGTTCTGTCATGGTGATCAGGTCGCTGGCGTCATCGCTATCACCGGCGCGTTCGCCGATCAGCTTTTCAACATAGATACAGGCGCGGTTATATTCGACCGGTCTATGGCCCAGTTCGTCCATAACGCGGTCCAATTTTTCAAACAGGGCGCGTTTGTCGTCTTCTGACAATGGCTGGCTCACAGCGATCCTCCTTATCACAAACACATAAAGGCATGATGATACCGTATCATTATTAATATAAAGGATCGATAAGTGTCATGTTGCGCTGCGGTAATGGGACGGTAGAAAAAGACAGTTAATCCCTGGCGGCCTGTTTGCGGCTATTTTCCGCCATTAGGGCATTTGAGGCGGTCTCGATCCGCTCGCGCACAGCACTCATAAACTCGGCGCGCTTCATCCCGGCGGGCAGGGGCGGCAGAAATTCATAAACCACAGTGCCGGGGAAGCGCCTGATGCCGTGGGCAGGCCAGCACTGACCGGAATTGGTGGCCATCAGATAACAGGGCGCCTCCAGATCGCGATAAATAGCGGCGACCCCCGGCTTATAGGTTGGGTCTTCGCCGACCTCGGTGCGCGTACCTTCGGGGAAGATCACGATCTGACGCTGCTCGCGCAGGCGTTCTTTGGCCATGACCAGCATGGATTTGAGCGCCTTGGCTGCGTCTTCGCGTTTGATCGGGATCATATGGGCGCGCCACATGTACCAGCCGAAAAACGGCATCCGCGTCAGTTCTTTTTTGAGCACAAAGCAGGTATCCGGCAGGATCAGAAACGGCGCTATGGTATCGAGCATGCTCATGTGCTTGCCCGCAATCAGGGCAGACCCCTGCGGGGCATATTCAAGGCCGCGAAACTCGACCTTAACGCCGGAGATGACCTTAAGCCCCCAAATTACACATTTCGCCCACCAACGGATGATAGCCATCACCATTTTTCGCGGCAGCAGCAGCAGGGGGGAGAGGCCGAAACCGACCAGGAAGATCATGCCGTAAAGCCAGATCTGGAACAGAATATTTCGCAAAGCCATCACTTAAGAAGAAGTCTCCGGGGCCACGCCATCGGCATGTTTATCCTTGCCGAACAGCGACGCGACACTCCCTACCAGATTACGCCCCAGTATGGCGAGGTATTTGCAATATTCGATCACCAGAACCCGCGACCCTGAGGTCGATTTCCACCACGCCCGCGCATCCAGAGACGGTGTGGCCACCGGGTAGGCGTGCAGTGTCGCTTCGGGCAGGGCTTGCTTGATCTCCAGCAAACTGCGCGGCATGTGGTAGTCGGAGGTGACCACGATCAGGTCATCATAGTCCTTGGCCCGCGCCCAGGCGGCGATTTCGGCGGCATTACCCACCGTATCAACGGCATCAAAGCCCAGATCAACGCAGCAGTCATAGAGCCGCTTTGAGCCATCGGTGACGGGCAGCAGTTCCGGACGGCGCACCTCTTTGTTGACGCCGGAGATCAGCAGACGCTCACCTTTGCGCCGTTCCAGCAGGCGCATACCTTCGCGGATGCGCATGTCGGAGGCACCGGTAAGCGCGACGATCGCGTCAGCCTTGTCTTCGGGCTCGATGGCGGGGGTCGAATCGATGACACGGTCAGCAAAGAAAAACAGACCCGCCACCCACAACAGGATCAGGCTGAGGACAGCCAGCATAATCTTACGCTTTTTCATGTGCTCCCCCCAATAGTCTCAACGTGACCATGCGTGCGGTCGTGGCGGAAATCAATGCCACCAGTAACGGACACGGTATTAATATTAACAGGTCAAACCACGAAAAGGGAAGGGCTAAGGCAAAGCTTTGTGACGGGGAGATCAGTTTGATGATCACTGTGACCAGACCCGCCGCCGCCGCACCCATGACACCGGAGGTCACGGCAAGGCTCATGAAGCGGTACTGAAAGCGCTGGGCGATAAAGCCATCGGACGCACCGCACAGGCTTAAAATTTCGATAATGTCCGATCGTGTGGTCAAACCGGCGCGGGTGGCAAAGCTGACGACGGCCCCTGCGGCGACCGCGACAATCGTGAAAATCGCAAACGATATCAGTCGAATAATCAGGGCCGCTTGCTCGATATCCTTAAGCCAGGTCGAATGGTCATCAAGGCTGGCGTCAATGTCGCGGGCGGTCAGCGCGCTCATAACATCAATGGCGGTGGCGGGGTTGTCCTTATCCAGCCTGACCTCGACCAGATTGGGTACGGGCAGGTCATCCAGTACCACATCGCCCAGCCAAGGCTTGATCAGCTCTCGGGCGCGTTCAGGCTCAAGGGCCGCGGCTTCTTCGACGCCCTTGACGCCGCCCAGAATCTCAGCGGCCTTGGCGGCGGCCATGGCCCCGGTCTCCAGCCCTGACGGGCGCACCTGCACGGTGACTTCGGCGCGCAGGTCGCGGGCCCAGCCCTGCGCCGCCCGGTCAGAGGCCATAGCCACAATCGCCGACAGGCAAGCGATGAAGCACAGGACGGCGATGACAAAGTGCAGCGACACTTCGCGGGTGTCTTCGGCCGGCAAAAGGTCGGCCCGGACAATGCCGGGAATGGACTCTTTGGGGGCTTTGACTTTCTTACGACGCAACACGCGGATCATACTCCAGGCTCCGGTGTATTGCGCTCCGGCATGTTGCCCGGTTGCAGCCGCGCCGACAGGTCGCGGCTCAGGTCGCGCTTATGGATATTGCCGTGGCGCAGTTCCAGCACCGGCATGCCCGACGCCTGAATGAGGCTCTCATCGTGGGTCGCAAAGATTACCGTCGCCCCCAGCCGGTTGAGCTCAATCAGCAACCGCATGATGCGCAGGCCCATAGCGTAGTCGATATTGCCGGTCGGCTCATCGGCCAGAATCAGCGTCGGGCGATGGACCACCGCGCGGGCAATAGCCAGCCGTTGTTTCTCCCCGCCCGACAGTACCGGCGGCATCAGATGGAGATGGTTTTTCAAACCGACCCAGGTCAGAAGTTCGGTAACATCGCCGGCGTAGTCGCGCGGCTTGGCACCGGTAACCACCAGCGGCAGGGCGGCATTATCAAACACATTGAGATGATCCAGAAGCCGGAACTCCTGAAACACGACCCCCAGCCGCCGGCGCAGGCGCGTGCGTTGATCGCGGTCATCAGGGTTAATTTTTTCGCCCATAAGTAAAATCTGCCCGGCACTAGGTTGCTGGGCCAGATAGATCATCTTGAGCAGGGAGGTTTTGCCCGCGCCCGATGGGCCGGTCAGAAAATGAAATGAGCCCGCAGCGATTTGAAAATTAAGGGATTTCAGGATGAACTGATTGGGGTCGCGGCTGATTTTGGCGTCGCGCCCGTAGCCCAGACTGACGTCGATGAACGACAGAATCGCCTGTTCATCAGCGCTATCGGGCGGGGCAGACGGAGCATA
Source organism: Asticcacaulis sp. SL142 (assembly GCF_026625745.1). Lineage (NCBI taxonomy): Bacteria > Pseudomonadati > Pseudomonadota > Alphaproteobacteria > Caulobacterales > Caulobacteraceae > Asticcacaulis > Asticcacaulis sp. SL142. Next base: position 3,485,950 of record NZ_CP113061.1, read on the forward strand.
TTGGCGCAACGGGCTTGATCACTTGTTAAGGGTTTCCGAAGCATAAAACGGACAGGTATTAATATGGGCTTTATCTGGCGATTCGCCAGAATTGATTCTGCTTAAATGATTCTCACCTGTCCCAATTGCGCGACCAGCTATGAGATCGCCGATGCCAGCTTAGGTCCGGCCGGGCGCAATGTGCGCTGCGCGGCCTGTAAGACCATGTGGCATGCCCAAAAGCCGGAAGAACCGATTGAACTGCCGTTAAGTGCCGCGGCCGCCCCCAAGCCTGTCGATAAAAAACCGGCTGAGGTCAAGGCCAAAGAGTTGCCGAAGCTTTACCGCACCATGCTGGTCGATAAAAAACGCGCTCAGGCGCTGGCGACGCAAGGCATGATCTGGGGCGGGCTTGCTGCCGTGTTTGTCGCTATTCTGGGCTTAAGTTATTTTCTGCGGGTTGATATTGTGCGCGCCTTTCCCGGTGTCGCCAATGCCTATGCCATGGCCGGTCTGAAGGTCAATGCGGCGGGGCTGGAGTTCGTCAACTATAAGGTCGAGCCGTCGTTCAAGGGCGGGCGCTTTGTGGTCAGCGTCCATGCGGAGGTGAAGAACCTGCGCGACGAAGACACTCCTGTACCGCCGGTCAAGGCCACGATTCTGGATTCTGAGAACCGCACGGTCTCAACCATTCTGGTGCCATCGAACGGGCTGGTGGTCGCTCCCAATGAAACACGGACCCTGGTGTTCGATGTGCCGGATGCCAAAAATATGGCCGCATCGGTAGAGCTGATGTTTGATCTGGTCGCGATGAAGGCGCAAGGAAAGAGCAAGTCTACGCAACACGCCTCGGCCAGCCATAAAACGGATGGCCATGCGGTTCCGGCAGACGGGCACGGCGAAGAGGCAGCCGATCACGCCCCCACAGCGGCTGATCATGCCCAGCAAGCCGCTGATGCCCATGCTGTGCCGGATGAGGCCAGTCATGAACCGGCACCAGACGCTCATCAGGAACCTGCTTTAAAACCGGCACTGTCTTCAGGCGGTGACGGCCATGCGCCACCACCGCTTAAAACGACCCCGCATCACTGAGTAGCCCCATGACCGCAGCAACAACCGTTCTGTTAAGCGAAACCGAGATCGCCGCCTGCGTTGAGCGCGTAGCGCAAGCCTTGGCCCCGCGGCTGAAACCCGACTGCGTGGGGATTTGCCTGCTGACGGGAGGGTTGTGGTTCACCGCCGATCTGACGCGGGCGCTTGCACGGCTGGGGGTTGACCTGAGTTTTGATGCCCTGTGGCTATCGTCCTATGGTGATGGCCGTGAAAGCGGCGAACTGCTGTTGCGGGCCGATTTGCAACGCCCGGTGCAGGGGCGGCAGGTGCTGCTGATGGACGATGTGCTGGATACCGGGGCGTCGTTGAAATTCGCGCGCGACCATGTGCTGCGCGCCGAGGCCAGCGAGGTCATCATCGCCGTCATGGCCCAAAAGCCGGTCGCCCGCTCTATCGAAGCGGATGTGGTCGGCTGGGAAGCGCCGCTGCGCTATCTGGTCGGCTACGGCCTTGATGATGGCGCCAGGATGCGGGGTTTGCCCTATATCGGCGCTTTGGACTGACCTTCCAATGGCGCAGCCAAAACGAGCCTTGCAGGTTGGTGATCTTTTTGAATTGACTGTTGACGATGGCTGCTTTGGTTATGGCGTAATTACAAAGCCCGGTGTTGTTTTTAGTGTACTGATTTTAAGCAAAATTTACATCGGAAGGCCTGACATAAATGAATTGCTTGCAGATGACTCTGGATTGATTGGTGCCACAACAGATAGTTTTTTCCATCATGATCGTTGGAATTTAATTGCTCATGATTTTCTTATTCCCGTAAATATTCCCTACCCAAATTGGAAGATCGGCACTGCTCAAGAACTACGGGTTACGGATTATGATGGAAAGCAGACGTGGCCCATTCGTCCGCATGAAGTCGATTTGCTTGACTACAAGTTTAATGTTTCTCCTCTCCATTTCCATAAAGCGCTACAAGCATTGAATGGTATAGGGGAATGGAACGCAGAGTATGAAAAACTAACATGCGAGTATGCTAGGCGTCGTGTGACTAGGATTTAAACTTGAGCATTAATGCCGATAGGTTTCCGGGCGGCTGAAACCGTAGGCCCACGCGCCGCGGCGCTGATCGCGGGCGGCTTTTTCGAGCGGGACGTATATATCTGAATAGCGGGTATAGGCCAGCGCCAGTCCTGATCTGACCTGTTCGGCACCAATATCCTTACTTCCCGCCTTGCAGATGGCGACGATCCGGCCATAGCGATCGGTATCGCGGGCCCAGCAAGTGATGGCCAGACCCGCGACCAGTTGCGCCAGATGCGCTTTGGAGGCCTGACCGCAGGCGTAAGGTCCGCAGGTCTGATCATATTCAAACGCATCGATGCCGTGCAGGCGGATTTTGTGGTCGCCGATTTTCAGTCCGTCGCCGTCTATGGCGGTGGCGCGGCCCTGTAGGGTGGATTGAGCTGCGGCGGCTTCGGCAGGTGCGGGGGCTGGAAAGGTCTTATCGTAAATGATGACGCCGACCACGATCAGGGTGACCCACAGCAGGGCGGTGCTGACGATGGTGCGCCTGATTTTCGGACGGGTAGAGCGGTTAGCGGCCATAACAAACTTGGTCATTGTGATATCCATTAAAGGCTCGGATATCAAAGTTATTCACAGGCGTGTTTCGCAAATGTTAAGCGACACAGTTAACCGTTCGGGGGTAAATGGCTCATCAGGTTCTGGGATACCGCTATAATCGCGGCGGGTGCGGGCGGGCGATCCTCAAGGAAAGGGTTAAAGGCCGCGCCGACCTGGTTAATGGATACCGGCCCAATAATCAGGAACCCCAGCACGGCGGCAAGGGCTGCCACAAAGCGCAGCGCCATCGGATCGCCCTGAGCTAGCCCGGCCTTGGGCTTGGCTACCTTTAGTTTCGGATGGATCTTAAGATGACGCATCCCTAAGACCTTATGGTACTCATAGCCGTTATCAAGCGCCAGACGGGCAATGATTTCCTGAAAGGTCGGACGCTTAAAACGCATAAGGCCCCGCACGACAAACGCCACCGTCACGATGACAATTCCAGCCAAAACTCCGGCATGGGCCAAAGGTACCAAAAGTGCAAACAGGCCCCACTGACCGCCGACGGCAATCAGGGCCGCACTCACGACAATGGGGGCGAGGGCGGGTAATATCCGCTCCCAGATCATGACCCATTCCGTGCCGGTCATGGCCCGGCCGTGATCGGAAAAGCGCGATGGTCGTTGCAGTTTCATCCGGTTCCCCAACCTAAAACCAAGGCGGTACGCCTTGCCGTAAAAACTTATAATGACAAATTTAATCGCAGGGCCGCCCCAAGATTAAATTTGGCCATATGGGCCCCATGAAAAAGTACACTGAGCGTCAGCGAAGGACTTTTTTATGAGTTACGCCAGCCACTCAGGAAGTGTTTCGCGTTTCAGCATGTCTTCATAGCTTGGCCTAGGGCGCACTATTGCCCATTTTTCGTCACGCACCAACACCTCCGGGGCGAGTGGACGCGAATTATATTCGCCTCCCATTACGGCACCATACGCCCCTGCCGACATGAAGGCGATCAGGTCACCGGCTTTGAGTTCGGGCAAGGTACGGTCGCGGGTGAAGGTATCGCCGGTTTCACACACGGGGCCCACCACATCATAGATGGCTGTTTTGGCATCGCCCACTTGCGTGACCGGGCGGATATCATGGAAAGCGTCATAAAGCGCCGGACGCATCAGGTCGTTCATGGCGGCATCGACCACTAAGAACTGCTGGCCGGAATCCTTGCGCTCATGAACATGGATGACGCGCGACAGCATGATCCCGGCATTGGCGGCGATCAGGCGACCGGGCTCAAAGGTATAGCGCACGCCCAGATTACCAACGGTCAGCGCCACCATCTCAGCAAAGACATCGGGCGAGGGCGGGGCGGGCTGGTTGAAATAGGGCACGCCCAAACCGCCACCCAGATCAAGCCGTTCAACGCTTAAGCCCTGGGCGCGCAGTTCCAGAACCCATGATTTCATACGCGCAAAGGCGGCCTGCATCGGCGCGAGGTCTGAAATCTGGCTACCGATATGGCAGGCAATGCCGAGCGGGGCGAGATTGGGATCACTCGCGGCCTCGGCATAGAGCGCGATCGCCTCCTGAGCTGATACGCCAAACTTGTCTTTCGCGCCGCCGGTGGTGATCTTGGCGTGCCCGCCCGCACCGACACCCGGATTGATGCGGATGACCAGCGGGGCGACCATGTTGAGCGAGGCCGCGACCTTTGATAGGCGTAAGAGTTCGGGACGGGATTCGACATTGAGCTGATAAATACCGACCTTGAGCGCGAAGGCCATTTCCGCATCGGTCTTGCCCACACCGGAAAAGACGATTTTTTCGGGCGCAATCCCGGCATCAAGGGCGCGGCGGATTTCGCCTTCCGAGACCGTATCGGCCCCGCAGCCCAATCGGGCCAAGCTACGCAGGACGGCGCGGTTAGAGTTCGACTTCATCGCAAAGGCAATCAGCGGGTCTTCGCCCTTGGGGCTTTGCAGTTCCGGCTGATCGATCAGCTCCCCCGCAAACACCTTATAGTGGCGCTCCAGCGTGGCGGATGAATAGACATAAAGCGGCGTGCCGATATGGTCGGCCAGGTCTTTGAGCGAAACCTGCTCACAGAACATATCGCCGTCTTTGTAGTCGAAATGGTTCATCGAACTCTTATCTTTTAATTACTGGCGCTGGGAATTGCCCGTGCCCTCAAGCGGGGCGTCCTGCACCTTGACGTTGTTGCTGTAGTAAGGGTCGGCTGCGGCCGGTTTATCGCTGGCGCGCGGCAGGGATTTTTCGGTTTTCTTGCCTTGGGCCTCTGCCGTCTTGATGGCCTCGCGTTCGGCCTTGGCTTCCTTGCCCCACAACGGCGGCGCCTTATCCAGATCGCCCTGCTTACCGCAGGCGCTTAAACTTAAGCCCATCGCCACGCCGATAATGAGAGCGGCTTTCCCCAGTTTCACCATCACCTTAAATCCCTTTTAGCTTAAGCGCTGTTTGTGGCGCTCGATTTGCAAACGCACCTGATCCGGAGCCGTGCCGCCATAGCTTTGGCGCGACGCACAGGAGGCTTCGGGAGTCAAAACCTTATACACATCATCGGTAATGCCCGCTTCAAGTTTTTGCAGGTCATTGAGGCTTAATTGCGCCAGATCGATGTCACGGCTTTCGGCAAGCTTTACCGCAGCCCCCGTAACATGGTGGGCATCGCGGAACGGCATGTTGAGATTGCGCACCAGCCAGTCGGCAAGGTCGGTGGCGGTCGAGAACCCGCCGGAGGCTGCCGCCTTCATGCGGGCCGTGTTGGCGGTCAGGTCGCGCACCATGCCGGTCATGGCGCTAAGCGCCAGTTCAAGCGAATCGAAGGCCTCGAATACGGGTGGTTTGTCTTCCTGCATGTCCTTGGAGTAGGCGAGCGGCAGGCCCTTCATGACGGTGGTCAGCGCCATCAGAGCACCGGTAATTCGCCCGGTCTTGGCGCGCACCAGTTCGGCAGCGTCAGGGTTGCGCTTTTGTGGCATGATCGAGGAGCCGGTCGAAAAGGCATCGGACAGCTTGATGAACCCGAATTGCGGCGTGGTCCAGATGACGATTTCTTCGGCCAGACGCGACAGATGACCGGCGCAAATGCTGGCGTGGCTTAAGGACTCAAGCGCGAAATCGCGGGCGGAGACGCCGTCAAGGCTATTGCCCATTGGCCGGTCAAAACCAAGTGCTGCGGACGTCGCAAAGCGGTCGATATTGAAGGGCGATCCGGCAAGTGCTGCCGACCCGAGCGGATTTTCGTTCATGCGCGCGCGGGCATCGGCAAAGCGCGACGCATCGCGGCTGAACATTTCGACATAGGCCATCAGGTGGTGGCCAAAGGTCACCGGCTGGGCGGGTTGAAGATGGGTAAAGCCCGGCATCAGGGCGTCGGCATATTCCTCAGCGCGCTCCAGCAAGGCCTGTTGTAGGTCGGTCAATTGCACGATGGTCTGATCGACCTGAGCGCGCACCCACAGACGAAAATCGGTCGCGACCTGATCGTTGCGCGAGCGGGCGGTATGCAAACGCCCGGCGGTGGCACCGATCAGTTCACGCAGGCGCGCCTCGACATTCATGTGAATGTCCTCATATTCCGCGCGGAAGGGGAATACACCTGATTGAATCTCTTCGGCAATTGTCGCCAAACCGGTATCAATCTGTTGGGCATCGTCAGAACTTATGATACCTTGCTGGCTTAACATGGCGGCGTGGGCGCGTGAGCCCGCAATGTCCTGAGCCCACAGGCGCTTGTCGACCTCAATGGAGACATTGATGGCCTGCATGATCTGATCGGGCTTGGCATTGAAGCGACCGCCCCACATTTTCTGGCCTTCCGGGGCCACGGGTTTTTGAGGGTCGGATTGATCGGTCATGGGTGAAGTTCCGGACGAAAACAACGGTGTGAAAAAAACTGACGCACCCTTAACCTCGGAAAAGGTTCAGGCCAAGTCTGAACTGGCGGCAAAGTCCAAAATCGTCGAGGGCAAAAAGAATAAGCGCCGTCTGGGAATGGCGATTGGCCTAGGTATTGTGGCGGTGCTTGGGGCTGGTTTGTTTGCGGTCATTGCCATGAAGCCCGACAGTCAGGCGGTGCAGGCCGTAGCGGTGCCGACTGCACAGGGGCCGCTGAAAGCCTATGCCACCGGCACCTTGGCCAAACTGATCACCCATGAGACGCCAAAGACTCTGACCGACATCGAATTTTATGACGGCGACAAAAACCCCATCCACGTCAGCGATTTTGCGGGCAAGGTCGTGGTGCTGAACGTCTGGGCGACCTGGTGTGCGCCGTGCCGGGTCGAGATGCCTACCTTGGCCCGCCTGCAAGGCATGTATCCGGTCGATCAGATGAAAGTGCTGCCGCTCAGCGTCGATACCGAAGACAAACTGCCCGATGTCAAAAGCTTTATCGGGGTGCATGAGCCGCTGGGGATCTATAACGATCCGCATTTTGCCGCGCCGTCGAACTATGTCGTCAACGCCATGCCCACGACCCTGATCATCGACAAGCAGGGCCGCGAAGTCGCCCGCCTGGAGGGCGAAGCCCACTGGGATCAGCCGGAAGTGAAGGCGTTTTTGGATAAGTTGCTCACCCAGTAAAATCGTGGCTTTTCTCCTCCCTACGCTTGCGTGGGGAGGTGGATTGGCGCGTAAGCGGCAAGACGGAGGGGTATCTTATGGCGGGTAATACCCCCCCGTCATCCTTTCAGGCTCACACCTCTCCATGAAATGGGGAGGAGAAGGTACGCACTAAAAAAGGCGGCGATCGGGGATGGATCGCCGCCCTTATATGTCTGCGCATGTGCCGGTTTCAGGTTATCCGGGCCGCACGGTGACTTAAGGCCACAGTGCGGCGGGTGCGCAGATCAATAACGCCTTAATTACAGCGAGTTGATCGAAAGCTCGATACGGCTGACCGAAGAGACGACCTTGGATTTATCAACGATCTTGGCGGCCTCTTCCGGAGCCAGGGTCGTTGGCCAGTAGGCGGCCAGGGCATCGACATCGGCCTTGATCGGGGCCAGCGACTTTTCACGCGCGACCAGATCCTTCAGCGACAGGGCGGCACCCTGGCTGTGCAGATATTCGGTCGGATCGATGATGCCTTCTTTCAGGACTTCGGCATAAAGCCCTTGGGTCAGTTCGGCCATACCAATGGCGGTGTCCTTGGCCACGCCGGGGTTCTTGGCGTAGGCGGCGTCGATGGCGGCAATCGCGGCCTTGATGTCGGCCTCAGATCCGGTTTCCGCAGCTTTGCGCACAGCCGCAACATCGAGACCGGCGGCAACCAGTTTAGGCTCCTGCGGATCGAGCGCTTCCGACAGGCCCTGACCGATAACGATAGCCGCCCCTTCGGTGCCGTCAGCGGATTTGGAGACCTTTTGACCGACCAGCAAAAAGCCCTTGATGTGCTGCAAACGCAGGGTCAAACGGCTCGATTCCGGGATCGACGAATAGGCCAGAACCGCGCCGCCTTCACCGGCTTCGCCACCGGCGACAACCGCAGTGTTGGCTGCATCAGCGCTGGCGGCGGCATCTTCGGTTGTGGTGGCCGTGCCGTCCTTTGGCTTTTCACCGCAGGCGCTAAGCGCCCCAAGCATCATCAGGCCGCCGGCCGCGCCGGTCCACAGTTTAGGTTTGAACTCGATCATCTAAAATCACCCGAAATAAGTTGACGCCATATATCAATGTGGTGTGGTCTGTAGCGCACCATGTGTCACTTTGCAAGTGGTTCGCAATATTAGTTTTTGGCTTACGACGTAAATTAAGGTCCGACATGCTGCTGATCAATCGCGTACTGGATGACGAAGACCTTAAGCGTGTGACGGCCCTGTTTGATGAGATGCGGCTGACCGACGGCAAGCAAACCGCAGGCGCTGCGGCGCGCAAGGTCAAGTCCAATCAGCAGGCCGACTGGCGCGACCCCAAGGCGATTGCCCTGCGTGGTTTCTTGCGAAAAGCGATGGAGCGCCACCCTCTGTTTATGTCCTATGTCCGTCCGGCGAAGTGGTCGCGCCTGATCCTAAGCCGGTACGGTGTCGGCAATGCCTACGGGATGCATACCGATGACGCCATGATGAAGGATGAGGCGGGCGGGCATTTGCGTACCGATTTGTCGTTTACGTTATTTCTGTCGCCGCGTGACAGCTATGAGGGCGGCGCGCTAAGCTTGGAAAGCGTTGAGGGGGTGCGCGATGTGCGCCTTGCGGCCGGGGATATGATCGTCTACCGCACCGGCCTGCTGCATCAGGTAACTCCGGTGACTGAGGGCGAACGGCGCGCTTGCGTTGGCTGGGTGCAGAGCCAGATCCGCCGCGACGATCAGCGTGAGGTGCTGTTTGACCTTGATCAGGTGCGCGCCAGCCTGCCCGAAAGCGCGCAAAAGCTGATGGTCGATAAGAGCGTGGGGAATCTGCTGCGTATGTGGTCCGAAGTTTAAAAAATCGCTCGTCGTACCCCTCCGCCTCGCTATGGCTCGGCACCTCCCCATTAAATGGGGAGGAGGTAGGGTGTGCGCGACTTTTAATCTCCTCCCTACGTTTGCGTGGGGAGGTGGCGCGACGCTTTAGCGGCGTGACGGAGGGGTACTTTTATTTCAAAATAGCCACAAACCGCTGATGGCTTAGACACCGCCACACCCACTCGAACGGCCCATAGCGGAAGGCACGCATCCACAGGTGGCTGAAGATAAGCTGGCCCACCCAGATGGCGACGACAATCGGCACAAGGCCCGCATTGCCAACCGTGCCATATAGCCCAAGCCCCCAGCTTTGCGGGGCGCGACCACCGTAAAATATCACTGTCATAATCAGCGATTGCAGCAGGTAATTGGTGAAGGCCATACGACCGGCATCACGCAGAGGCGACAACAGCCTAAGCCCCCACGGTGTCCGAGCGATCAGTATCAGGGCCGACACATAGCCCAGACTGACGATGATCGACAGATATTCATTGGCGACGGCATAAAGCCCCATAATCCGAACGGCGGGAAAGCCCTCACTAATGATCACGGCGGCCTGCCAGCCGATCACGGCAAGACTGACCCCGGCAAGGGCGATGACCGTGGCATAGGTGGCCGTCCGGCTCTCGCCCCTGAAAAAGCCGGATTTGAACAGGCCCAGACCCATCATCATCAGCCCGATCGTCACCGGCAGGTAGAACAGGATTTCATTGACGATGCTTTGCGACCACATGGCGAAATTACCGCTCAGTGAACCGGAAAAGCCTGAACGCATCTGCTCAATGATCGGATTCAACAGATCGGGCAGGGGCATGGACGGTTCAGGTATAACCCCGATGCCGTCATTAATCGCGGGCCACAGGATGATGCCGTTGCCGACCAGATAAAGCGCGCTGCCCGCGACCAGCAAGGCTTTAGCCCCCAGATTACGCCAACTGAAAAAGACAAACCCGCATATAGCATAGAGCAGCAAAATATCGCCGTACCAGATCAGCGCGCCGTGGATCAGGCCAAAGATCACCATCCAACCCAACCGTCTGCCGATCACCCGCCCGGTCAATGGCATGTCGTCCGGTTCTGATGCGCTGATCAGATGGAGGCTGACGCCGAAAAGCATGGAAAAAATTGTGATGAACTTGCCGGTGAAAAAGACCTCATCAACCCACCACACGGCGATGTCGGCGGACGTCATACCCAGCGGCGACAGGGCCGGGTTGACATAGACATGCATCGGCATGGCAAAGGCTATGGCATTGACAAACAATATGCCCAGAATGCTCAGGCCCCGCACGATGTCGAGATAGACAATACGGCGGGGTGCAGCGTCAGACATGGGGAACCGCTGTGTCGGGCGGGGTGCGTTTCAGGGCTATCTGTTGCAGGGTAATGGCTGCCGGAATGGCCAGTACCAGTTGCGCCACCACCATCAACAGGCTGAAGCCGGCAAAGGGGATGAGGTTGTGCGATGTCGCGGGGACCTTATGGTGCAGCAGAAACTGCCCGAACGCCAAGGCACTGCCCAGTAGGCCGATCAGCCCTGCGCAGGTCAATCCCATCACGACGGCCTTCAGGCGCGATTTGGGCACCTTGAGCGACCACAGGGCCAGGGCCCCGACCATCCAGAAGAACCCAAGCCCGATCTGCCTTTGGGTTTCAACCACGGCATCGGCACCCTGTGGAGCCAGCAGACGCGCGAAAAACCACACACAGCCGTGCAACACCATCGCCCCGATCAGGCTGGTGACCATCCATGGAAAGGCGGGTTGTCTAAGCTGAAGCACGCAGGGCTCTTGTCTTAACGGGTAGGTATCGGCTTTTCGCCGCGATAGTCGTAAAAGCCGCGTCCGGTTTTACGTCCCAGCCAGCCAGCCTCGACATACTTCACCAGCAGCGGGCAGGGCCGATACTTGGAATCCGCCAGACCGTCATGCAGCATTTCCATGATCGCCAGCACCGTATCAAGCCCAATGAAATCGCCAAGCTCCAGCGGCCCCATCGGGTGATTGGCCCCAAGTTTCAGAGCTGTGTCGATAGCCTCGACCGTGCCGACGCCTTCGTACAGGGTATAGATCGCCTCATTGATCATGGGGATCAGGACGCGGTTGACGATAAAGGCCGGGTAATCTTCGGAATTGGCGGTGATCTTGCCTAAGCTTTGCGCAAATTCGACGGCGGCCTGATAGGTTTCGGGGTCGGTGGCGATGCCGCGAATAATCTCGACCAGCTTCATCACCGGCACCGGGTTCATGAAGTGCAGACCGATAAACTTGCCCGGACGATCGGACGCGGCGGCTAAGCGCGTGATCGAAATGGAGGAAGTGTTGGAGGCCAGAATAGCGTCAGGTTTTAAGTGCTCACTGACCGATTTGAAGATGGCTTTTTTGATCTCTTCATTTTCGGTGGCGGCTTCGATCACCAGATCGCAGTCTTTCAGGTCATGGGCGGACGCTGCCGGTTGCAGGCGGCCCATGCTGGCCTTGGCGTCGTCCGGCGTAATGACCTCTTTTTCGATCAGGCGATTGAAGCCCTTATTGATCTTTTCAAGGGCAGCGTGGACGGCGTCGATCTTTTGGTCATGCAGCAGCACCGTGTAACCCGCCTGAGCGCAAACCTGAGCGATACCTGCCCCCATCTGACCCGCGCCGATAATGCCCACTGACTTGATATTCATAATCACCATTACACCTGCTACAAAACTGTATCTGTAAGACTATAGGGCCTGACCGCACAATCAAGCCCAAAAGAAAATCCCCCAGAGCCAGCTTGAGGGCGGGCTCTGAGGGATTTGCAATTTTATAGATGCCTGTCCCTTAACCGAGGGCAGCCATCAGGGCCGGAACGGCGGTTTTATAGTCTTCGACCAGACCATAATCCGCGATCTGGAAGATCGGCGCTTCGGGGTCTTTGTTGATGGCAACGATAACCTTGGAATCCTTCATCCCGGCCAGATGCTGAATGGCACCTGAAATACCCACGGCGATATAAAGGGCCGGGGCCACAACCTTACCGGTCTGGCCGACCTGATAGTCGTTGGGCGCATAACCGGCATCGACCGCCGCCCGTGAGGCCCCGACGGCAGCCCCCAGCTTATCGGCCAGAGGCTCGATCACCGCATGAAACTCCTCGGCGGAACCCAGCGCCCGTCCGCCGGAGACGACGACCTTGGCCGCCCCCAGTTCCGGGCGGTCGGAGGTGACTTTTTCTTCGCCGACAAAGCGCGTGCCTGCAAAATCGGCCGCAGCTGACGCGGCTTCAACCGAGGCCGAACCGCCGTCAGCGGCCACCGCCGCAAAGCTGGTCGGACGGACGGTCAGAACTTTTTTGGTATCCGAGGTCTGCACGGTTTCCAGCGCATTACCCGCATAGATCGGGCGCACAAACGTATTGGCATCAACGACTTCCATCACATCAGAGATGATGGAAACATCCAGAAGAGCCGCAATGCGCGGGGCAAAGTTCTTGCCCGCCGCCGTCGCCGGAATGGCAATAGTGTCATAACTGGCGGCAAGGCCTGCGATCAGTGCGGCGACATCTTCGGCGATATCGGCGTTCAGGCCTGCACTCTCAGCGGTCAGCACTTTGCGCACGCCGTCGGCTTTGGCGGCCTGAACGGCTACGGTCGCCGAGCCCGCACCATAAACCAGCACGTCGATGTCAGGCGACAGGGCTTTGGCGGCGCTCAGAACCTTAAGGGTGGTATCGCGTAAGTGCGCGCCGTCGTGGTCGGCAATAACTAAAACAGCCATATTACAGCACTCCCGCAGTTTTCAGATGGGCGACCAGGGCGTTGGCGTCGGCGACCTTGATGCCCGCCGACCGCTTGGGCGGTTCGGCCACTTTCAGCACCTTAAGGCGCGGGGCGACATCGATGCCGTAATCAGCCACCTGTTTCGTATCGAGCGGCTTTTTCTTAGCCTTCATGATGTTGGGCAGGGAGGCATAGCGCGGGTCATTGAGGCGCAGGTCGGTGGTGATGACCGCCGGTAGCTTCACCTCTAAGGTTTGCAGGCCGCCGTCGACTTCGCGGGTCACTTTGGCCTCATCACCCTCGATGACCACCTTTGACGCAAAGGTCGCCTGCGGCCAGCCGAGCAGTGTCGACAACATCTGGCCGGTGGCGTTGTTGTCGCCATCAATGGCCTGCTTGCCCATCAGGACGATATTCGGGTTTTCTTCAGCAATCACGGCCTTGAGCAGCTTGGCGATGCCGAGCGGCTCGATATCCTGATCGGTCTGGATCAGCAGGCCGCGATCAGCGCCCATAGCCAGGGCCGTTCGCAGTATGGCCTCGCACTGGGCCACGCCAATGGAGACCGCGACGATTTCGGTGGCAATGCCCGCTTCTTTGAGACGCACAGCCTCTTCGACGGCGATTTCGTCAAACGGGTTCATCGACATCTTGACATTGGCCAGATCGACGCCGGTCTGATCGGCCTTGACGCGTACCTTGACGTTGTAATCTATGACCCGCTTAACGGGGACCAGAATTTTCATCAGTCTCTCACCTTAAGACATGAAGCCTTTGCGGTGGCCGTAAAATTGACATACCGCAGCGGCAATAAGCTTTATCGTTTCAAACGTATCTTAAGAGTCTTTACTCTTCAGATTTCGGTCGAGATAAGTGACGAGCCTGCTTGCCAAAGTCAATCAAAGAGATACATAACAGCCGGAAATTCAGGGCATTTCACAGTAATTTGCGGTGCCCTAAAGTCAATTTGCACCAGCCCTGATGGCTTTGACACCACCTTTGCCACGCCCTAAACCAGCGTGAGCAACTTTAAGAAGGACGACCCATGAAAAATAATCTGATCATGCGCATCAAGATTATCGCGCTGATCGTGTTTATTTTCGCGTCGGCGGGGGCATGGGTCTATACGGCCCTGTACGAAATCCCGCGCAAAAAATGCGAGGCCAAAGGGGCGTGGTGGTCGAATGAGTACCGCATCTGCCGCGCACCGGTTTACCTTCCAACGATCACCGGCCGACCAGCCGGCGAAGGCCGTGAAATCCACTGGCCAACCGAGCAGGCCCCGACGGTTAACAATTCCGCTCCGGGCGCCAAGGCCCCGGTTATCGAGAAAGAGGCTGCAACGCAGTAGGGCGCCGAGACATGGGGGCAATCAGGTGGAGTATATGGTTGCTCAAGCTTTTGTCTGTGGCAATGGCAGTACCTGTTATCAGCAATATTCTGTTCGATGGCTTTGACCTGGACAGGCTGGCTTTTCAGGGACGATTGTTTGTCATCTTCTTAGTTGTCGGCGTGGTCCTGATCTGGCTGAGCGCAGGCATCTTTCATTTGTTAAAATACTTTAGTTACAGGCACTTGCTTAATAAGCAGGATATCAAAACGGAATCCTTCAAGCGCTGGAAAGACGGAGAGCCTTAATCTTACGGAAGCGCCTCTTCCAAGTTTGGCCCCTCACCCTAACCCTCTCCCCGCGAGCGGGGAGAGAGAACTAAGTCGACGGCACCCACAGCACATCATCCGCGCCCTTGTTGTTGGCATAGCGGGCAAGTACAAACAGAAGATCTGACAGCCGGTTGAGATATTTCAGCGCTTCGGGATTTACGACTTCATCGGGTGTATGCGTCAGCGCCACCAGATCGCTTTCAGCACGGCGGGCTATGGTGCGCGCCAGATGCAGGTGCGCACTCAAAGGATTTCCGGCGGGCAGGATAAACGAATTTAGCGGCGACAGTTCGGCGTTATAACTATCGATAGCGGCTTCAAGAGCTGTGACCTGAGCGGCCTTGATACGGATCGGCGTCCAGGACTTAGGCTGGCCGTCTTCGGGCACCGCCAGATCGGCCCCCAGATCGAACAAATCGTTCTGAACTTGCGCCAGAAGCGCATCGAAACCGTCAAAGCCAGCGACATAAAGCCGCGCCACGCCGATCATGGAATTGGCTTCATCAATGCTGCCAAAGGCGCGGATACGGGCATCGCATTTTAACCGGCGCGCCCCGTCAGCCAGACCCGTGTCGCCGCCGTCACCGGTGCGGGTGTAAATCTTATTCAGCTTGACCATCAGCCGTTCTGCGCCCGCCACCACAACAGCACGCACAGCAGAATAATTGCGACCGCCTGCAAAAGTACGCGCAGGCGCATCAGCTTATTGGACCAGCGCTCACGAAACGCCCCGCCTCTGGCTAGGCTGAAAATGCCAAGCCCCAAAACGACCAGAACACTCAGCATGGCCACGAGCGCCAGATTAGTCAGAAACGTATTCATCGTATATCCATTCGACTAGAAGTGTCCGTTACGCCATAGTCCGGTTTTGCGAAAGCGCTTTTTGTGCATAAGTGCACACCTGTCAGGCGTAAAGCCATGAACCGGACATAAATGTTAGACTATATCGTTTGCAACTGCGAATGCGTTGCGACAGTTTAACGCAGGTGTCACGTATACCATATGTAATGCGATGGCCTACCTGATTTTTGCCTATTGGATGGACGGCTATGTATACCTATATAGGTGATATGGTGACATTCAGGGCAGGCTTACCTAGGGTAAGCTCTGCCTTTATTTTTAGATATATCTGAGTGTGAGTTAGCGTATGTACAAGGCCTATGAGTTGAAAGAGAAGTTGGCGCGTGAGGAGAGAACTGTGCCGTTAGGTGCCAGAGCCAGATCCAAAGAACTGAACCGCCAAAAGATTCTGGCTTCGGCCAAGGCTTTGTTCAAAGACCGCGGGTTCGAAGCCGCGACCTTGCGCGATATTGCCAAGGAAGCCGGGTTATCCACGGGCGCGCTATTTGCTAATTTCAGCGATAAGAACGAAATTTTTATCAAGGTCGTCGAAGCTGAATCTGCTGTCGTACTGGAGCGCATGATTGATGCCCATGATCCGACCCTGCCTTTGACGGAACGCCTGCTCAAACAACTGAAATGTACCTATGAAGCTGCCCATACCGACATGCAGCTTATCCTGTCGGCCTTTGTGATGCATTGGGCGCGCCGGGATCCGGCGTTTAATGAGATTGACCGCCTCAGCGACCTGGTGCGCCAGACCATGCTGGCCAGCCTGAGCTATGCGCGTGAGCACAACGAACTGCCCGCGGGTAGCCCGATCGAATGTGCCTCTGAGATTCTGGAAGATTTGTGCTTTTCGAACCTGCGCCGTGGCTTTCACGGTGAGATGCAACTCAGCGAGTTGATCGAGCGTATGAAACAGCAAATTACGCTTGTGGTGGCTGGGCTTAAGGCCGTTGCCGCGTAAATAAAAAAGGCGGCCCGCAAAGGCCGCCTTTCTCAGGTGAAAGCCTGAAGTTTAGAACTTTCGTGACAGGGTCAGCACGACCCGGTCGCCAAAGCGCTTACCGTACTCGTGCTTGTCAGTGTCGTAGTAGCGCATATCAAGGCTGGTCGTCTTATTAAGCGCATAGGTCGCGCCGAGATTGTAAGCTGTGTAATCTTTCTTTGGCGTGACGCGGCGCAGACCGACGCTACCCGACACGGTCCATTTAGTGTTCAGCTTTTGCGAAACCCCCAGATCGTGCCACCAGGCTTCCTTAGTGGAGCCGGATGAATCGGCTGAATACACGGTCGTGTATTTCACCGTCGTTTTATCGACGGTGCGGCTAATGTCGCCCTGCCACTCATAGAAATCATCATCAACGCCGGGACGGGCATTTTGATTAGCCTTATATAAGAATTGCAGGCCGGTTTTAAAGCCCGCAATATCGCCTTTGATACCGGCAAACAGTTGGGTCTGGGCGTCGCTGCCGTCACTACCTTTGACGTTTTTGACTTTGGTTCCGGCAAAGAACATGCCTTTTGAGACCGTTAGAGTGCCAACGGCCTGAGCATTACCATTGGTTTCCGAAACGCCCTTGACGACACCATCGTTGCCGATGCTGACTTGTCCGCCTATATCGAACGGGCCAGATTCGGCGGCTTGAACGACAGAGGTTACGCCCAAAGAGGCGCCAAAAGTGGTGGCGATGAGAAGGAGAGAAGCTTTACGCATGGGTTGTCCCTAGGATGGTACGTTGATTGAAATCCGCGATAGCGGCAGTGAGTTCCCCCTTCAACCGCGCGACCAGTTCGGCCGCGGGCAGAATGTCGTGAATAGAGCCGACCCCCTGACCGGCGGACCAGACGGTCTTCCAGGCTTTGGCGTCAGGGTTGAGTTCGTGCGCCATATCAATGGCGTGGTGCGGGTCTTTGGCCGCGGCGGGATCAAGCCCGTTGGCAATCAAAGAGGGTGTCAGGAAGTTGGCGTTTATTCCCGAAATGGCGTCGGTATAGGTAATGTCCTTTGCCGAGGTCTCTACCAGCATGTCCTTATAGCCGTCATCGGCGCGGGCCTCACGGGTGGCGATAAAGCGCGTGCCCATATAGGCCAGGTCAGCCCCTGCCATCAGGGCGGCCGCGACGTCGCGGCCCGTCGAGATACAGCCCGATAAGATGATGGTGCCGCTGAAAAAGCTTTTGATTTCATTGATCAGGGCGAACGGGTGCTGATTGCCGGCATGACCGCCAGCGCCGGCGGCCACCAGGATCAGGCCATCGACACCGGCCTCCGCGGCCTTTTTGGCGTGGCGGGCATTGATGACATCGTGAAACACAACGCCACCATAAGCATGTACAGCATCAACCACGTCCTTGACGGCGCCGAGAGATGTAATTACCAGCGGCACCTTATGTTGGGCGGTGATCTGAAGATCAGCCATCAGGCGGGTGTTGGTATTATGGACGATCAGGTTGACCCCAAACGCCGCGTCATCGGGTGTCAGTGCCGATTTGATCTCAGTCAGCCACTGAGCATAGCCTTCGGAAGTGCGTTGGTTGAGGGCCGGGAAGGTGCCTATCATCCCGGATTTACAGGTCGCGATGACCAGTTCAGGGCCGGACACCAGAAACATAGGTGCCGCTATGGCCGGAAAGGACATGCCTTTTTTGAGACGTTCAGGTACCGGCATTGGGTTACAGTTTCCAAAGTATTCACTGCAGAGACTATAAAATAAATGGGTTTCAATAGGTTTAAATAAGTGTTTATCAATCCTTAATTTTACCTTAGTAATAAAATACCATAATAGTCTTTCTTTTATGCCTCTGTGGTGCTTGTAGTAAGTTTCGCTTCATTTTTGTTTTGTGCAGTATTAAAGACCCATATCATGAGCCATTACACAGATAACCTCACTCAATTGGGCGCAGATGCCCGCTCCGCGAATGATCCCAAGGACGCGCTGCTTGAGCGCGTACCCAATCCTCACGCCGATGTCGATTATGTCGCCCGCTTTACCGCGCCGGAGTTTACCTCCCTGTGTCCGGTGACGGGCCAGCCGGACTTTGCCCATATTGTCATCGACTATGTGCCGGGCGAATGGCTGGTGGAATCAAAGTCGCTTAAGCTGTTTCTGACCTCGTTCCGTAATCACGGCGCGTTCCACGAAGACTGCACCATCTATATCGCCAAGCGCCTGAAAGACCTGCTTGACCCGCGCTGGCTGCGCATCGCCGGTTACTGGTATCCGCGCGGCGGCATCCCGATCGATGTCTTCTGGCAAACGTCCGAAGCCCCCAAGGGCGTCTGGGTGCCGGAGACGGGGGTTGCTCCATATCGCGGTCGCGGATAACAAGGGCCACAGGCCCTTGACCCGTTAGTTTTTAGCTGTGCCTACAAACTCGATTTAGTCGATGTCGTCAGGGTTGAAGTCGCCAATCGGAGGCAGCTTGGTTCCGCACCAAGGGCAAAAGGATATTTCGATTTGACTGCTCCCTCCGTCGTGGATGATTAGCCCATACCCTCCGCGCACCTCGGCCATAAGCGTGTCGGGACATTCATAGCGATCTGGATGAAGGTCGCAAACCTGCTCAAAATCGTCAGCCATGCGCTCGCAGCAATATTTGGTCATGTGGTCGTTTGTACCTTTGATTTCCGGGTGCAGGGTCTAAGATCCTGCCCACCAACTGATGCGCTCGGCGTAGTTGGGGCGGTCGCGTTCCAGCGGGGCCTCGGATGGGGTGCCGAGGAAGATAAAGCCCGCCACCTCTTCGCCGTCTTTCAGGCCCAGAATCTCCTTGGCCTCAGCATCGTAGGAATACCAGTCGGTGATCCAGTTGGCGCCGTACCCCAAAGCACCCGCCGCGATCAGCAGGTTCTGGCAGATGGCGGCGGCCGACAGTTGCTGCTCCCACAGGGGAATTTTGTGCGGCTGAATGGGGGAGGAAATCACCAGCAGGGCTTCTGGTGGGGCCGACAGTTTCAGCAGCGCGCCTGCGGCCTGCCGGTCGCCACGGCTATCGGCCAGTGCCTTCAATTTATCAACCAGATGGCCTTTGGATTCGGGCGTAAAGCGCACAATCCGCCACGGCCCGATCTTACCGTGGTCGGGCACACGCAGGCCAATGCTGATCAGAAGCTCGATTTCATCTTCTGACGGGGCAGGCAGACCCAGGGTCGGGGCTGGGGCTGAGCGGCGGCGCAACAGCAGTTCCAGAGTTTCCTTTGATTTCATGAGCGGCAACGGGGTGCCAAATTCAATTGGGGCCAAATCCAGATCAGATGGGGCGAAATCAGGTAAACTCATGGAAATGTCTCTTTAAAATCAAATTGTAACCGACCATAACTATATTATAGCGCGTCACGAAAATTGCGAGTCTTTCTCATGAAAAATAGTAACCTGCCGCCCTGGGATAGTGCTGATGCCGCGGCGGCGCGTCCTGACTGGCAAATTTTGACGCAAGATATCGTGTTTGAAAACCCGTGGATGCGGGTTGAAAGCTATGACGTGATAGCCCCTACCGGCCATTCCGCCCATTACGGCGTGACGCGCTTTAAAAACCGGGCGGTGGCGGTGGTGCCTTTGTTTGATGACGGCACGGTGATGATCGTGGGCCAGCAACGGTTTGCGCTGAACGCCTATAGCTGGGAACTGCCCGAAGGCGGTGTGCCGGACGGTGAGGATCCGCTTGAGGGGGCCAGACGCGAACTGGCCGAAGAGGCCGGATTAAAAGCCGAACACTGGCACGAAATCATCCAGATGGATTTGTCTAACTCCATTACCGACGAGGTGGCCACCGGCTATCTGGCGACAGGCCTCACACCTACTAAGGGGGCGCTGGATGAGACCGAAAGCCTTGAAATCAGGCGCATCCCCTTCAAAGACCTGTTAAAGGCTGTTATAAGCGGGCAGGTCAGGGACTCCCAGACGGTTGTGTGCGCGTTGCGGATACACCATATGGCAACTACGGGTGATTTACCGCCGCACCTGATTAACGCGATCTTGGGATAAGGGATGTATCCCTATCCCACCGGAGGTAAAGATATGGCCAATAAGTTTGATGTCATTTCGCGCAATGATAAGCCGATCTGGCATACGCTGCGGAACGAAGCGCTGGAGGCGGCCAAGGCTGAGCCCGCTTTGGCGTCCATGCTGCATTCGACCATATTGTCCCACGATGGCTTAAACTGCGCTTTGTCATTCCACATTGCGCGAAAGCTTAATGACGCGGGTTTCGGCGAAATGACCCTGCGTGAGATCATTGATGATTACTACGCGAAGGACACGGCCTTGATTGAGGCCGCTGAGCGCGACCTGCAGGCGGTCTATGAGCGCGACCCCGCCGCCAAGGGCTATCTGCAGGCCTTCATGTTCTTCAAAGGCTTTATCTCGATCCAGATTTACCGCATCGCCAACCGGCTGTGGCGGGACGGGCGCTTTACCATGGCCCACCATTTCCAGAGCCGTGTGTCGGAACTGTTCCAGATCGATATCCATCCGGCGGCGACGATGGGCAAAGGCATCTTCATGGATCACGGTACCGGCATTGTGATCGGTGAAACGGCGGTGGTTGGTGATGATGTCTCCATGCTGCACGGGGTGACCCTGGGTGGTACCGGTGCTCATACCGGCGACCGTCACCCCAAGATCGGGAATGGGGTTCTTCTGGGGGCCGGGGCCAAGGTGCTGGGCAATATTAAAATTGGCGACCATGCCAAGATTGCCGCGGGTTCCGTGGTGCTTAAGCCCGTGCCGGAACATTGCACAGCGGCGGGCGTGCCGGCTAAGTTGATCAACTGCAAGACCTGCTCCGATCCGGCCCGCAGCATGGATCAGACCTTGTCGGATGTGGTCTACGACTACGTGATTTAATCCCAGAAATCTGCGGGCGGGACAGCTTTCGGTTTGCGCTGAAGTGGTCGTCGCTATAGACGTCTAACGCAAAGTTTATCCCCGCTTGCTGGGATTCATGCTTTGATGCCTCACCAATCACGTAGAGACTTAAAACGATGAACGCTTCGGATATCACCAAGGTCCAGGACTACCTCACCAAAACCTTCGGCACCAAGGGCCTTGAAGTCAAAGCCCGCAAGCAAAAGGATTCGTCGGAAGTCTATATCGGCGAAGAGTTCATCGGCGTGGTCTATGTCGACGAAGACGAAGAGGGCTCATACATCTTCGAAATGGCGATCTTAAAAGAAGACCTGTAAAAACCAGTCAAAATCGCGGTCTTTGGCCCTCTAATACGCAGTCAGCGCTTGCGGGTATTAACTATACCCGCGGCGCTTGCCGGCTATTATAGGACTCAAATCTCACGATTTTTGATTTATGTTTTGGGAGGTTTAGCCCGGAAGGCAATTAACTCGTCCACTTGAGCGTGGTGGGTTTGACGGGGTTCACAAACGCCCGCTTATCGGCCCGCGACTGCACCCATTCCCGCTTTAGCTGCTGATACCATTTGGCCTGAGTGTCAGCATCGTCGATCCACAACAGGCTGGGGTCGTATTTCAGGCCCTCATTCTGCAAATTGACCATATCGCCGTCCTGCTTGAGGAAGGCCTTTGCCCCCAGCCGGAAAAACGGCGTGATGGCGCGGAAAATGCTGTGATCCGACCAGAAAATCTGGGTGATACGCGTGGTCCTGGCATCGATCGGCGTCAGACAGGTCAACCCCAAAATCTGGCGCTCTCCGATCACGATATGCTCATAGCGCACGCCCGGCAAACGAAACGTGATCTCGGTCGCCGGTGCACCACCTAAGATACGGTAAGCGCGGGAGTTTTTCGACGGGGCGTGGCGCACCATCGCAAAGCCATATTCAGTCGGCGCAAACGCCTTTGATTTTTCTAACTGTTTTCTGGATGAGCGCCACCACCATTGCTGATGCACGTATGGCCCATGGGCGGGGTCCATCAGGCCCACGACCGCATGGTCGATATGGCTGTCGAAATCCATACGCTCGACAATTATGGGCTTACCGCCGACGACACCGGGCAGGGTCGGGGGCTCATGATCAGGCTCGGCGGTGCGGCGCGGGTCTGAGGTCACATAGACCCAGACCAGTCCCTGCTGCTCCTTCACCGCATACTGACGCACGCGGATTTTCGAGGCATCCATCGCCTGATCCGAGGTCAGGGACGGTATTTTGGTGCAGGTGCCCGTCGTATCAAATGTCCAGCCATGATAGGGGCATTGAACAATGCAGGCACCACTCTCATCCTCTATCATCTGACCGGCGGACAAAGGGGCGGCGCGGTGCGGGCAGATGTCGCGCATGGCGTAGACTTTGCCGTTCAGGTCGCGGCCCAGTAATACCGGTTCATCCAGTAGCACATAGCGTTGCAGTTTGCCGGAAACCAGTTCCGATGACAGGGCCGCGAAGTACCAGCAGTCTTTCAGAAAACCCTGACCAAACACCATCCGCTCACGCGGCGTATTCGCAGATGACGATATTTCAGACGGTGCGGCTTGATCAGGCATGAAGGCTACGGATTCAATCAGGGAGCAATATGTTGCCCACTATAGCAGTCCTCAGTCGTGCGCCCAAAGTCTTTTATGGATTTCCGCCCCTGCGGCGCGTTGCCACAAGGGGCGGGCGCAGTAACTACTTCGGGCAGGTTTTCTTGCACTGCAGCCAGGATTTCAGGCACTTATCCGAATTTTTATCGGTTTTCTGACAGGTGTTGTAGGTGTTGTCGCAATTACGCTTGCATTGAATGGCATTCTGGGCCTGCACGGCACCTGCCGATAATAGAGAAACGACCGCAACGGCCGCCAAGACCTTACGCACGCACTTCATCGGTTTTGCCTCCCTTAAGGCTGTCCGTCCTTGGTTTTTAGTGGACGTTAACGTAAAGCAGTGTAGCGCAAATTTGGATTTCGACTACTAAAATTTAACCACTATTAAGAATTTAACCCGCTACAGGCGAATGGCTGTAGCGGGTTACTGTAATCATTCATTTTTTAATTGCGATTTGCTTGCCGGATCAGAGGCGGGTTCAGGGAACCGCGGGGGCGGTCTCATAGGCCTGAATGATTTTAAGCGCGGCAATCTGCATATCGATCTCGGCCCGTTTGTCGACGGCCCCGTCATCGTTCATGCGGATGTAGGTCAGCTTTTTTTGCGCGCCGTTGCTAAGGTCGGCGGTGAGTTGCACGATCTCATCGCGGGTTAGATAAAGCGCGTGCTGGCGGGCACCCAGATTGAGCACCTTATCGCCTAATTCAGTGGCCGCAACGGCCGCGATAGCCGCGATCCGGTATTTGTCGCTTTCGGATAAGGAGTTGATATCAATATAATTATTCACTTCCAGAATGATGAGGCGCATGTGAATATTATTGATGAACTGGCGCGTGATTTCGTCTGTGCCATCAACCTCGAACAGCTTACGCATCAGATCGACGCGCTCCAGAAAGGCCGGGTCTTCGGCCGGGGTAGCGGCTTGCTGGCTGGCATCTAGGGCGCTGCCGGGCAGAGGCACTAAGGGTTGCGCCTTAAGCTCTGTCTCTTTGTTTGATTTGTCGATAATGGCCTTGAGGGTGTCGGCATCAATGACCGGCTGTTTTTGTGCCAGTGCCTGCTGGCGGATCGGATCAAGGATCAGCTTAGGTAAGGTGTTGGGTGTATCAATCGATCCGGCGGTGGCGGAACCTGACACGGCACTGATCAACCCAAAGGCATAAATAAGCAAATGACTGAATTTAAACACTAAATAACCCCCACATTGCCCGTTCCGGGCCGTCCCCATATCTTAAGCGACAGAGCCTCAGCTCTGAACCTGTTCCTTGAAGGTCTTGATGATTTTGACCACGGCATCGACCATGTAGGTTTGAATTTGCTGAGCACTGGCTTCCGGCGCCATGAACTTGCCGGCATTGTAGCGCATCCCGGCTTCAGACCCGTTAGCCTTGATTAGCAAGGTAATTTCGTCTTCGGAAAACGCCTTTGCCTGAGATAAGGCGACGGCGTTGATCAGGCTGAACTCGGTCTCTTTGAGAATATCATCTGATATCTGATCGAGTTTATGTTCCTGCGCTGCGCTCAAGGAGGTGGCTTTGGCGCGGTCGAGTATGACCAGACGCACCGCCGCCTTGGTGTTGAGCATGATGGTGCGAATATTGCGTGAGGTGCCGTTAAGCTCCATCAACTGACGATAGAGCGCGATTTTACGGGCTTCGGCAGACGCATTGGCCGTGTCATTGACCTGAGCCAGAGCGTCCTGGGCCAGATCGGTGATGACCGCAGGGGCATGGACGGGGCGGTCGTCAACCACGACCTGAGCCTGAGCAGCACCGGCCATAAACATCGCGCCCGCTGATATCGCAGCTAATTTGTGAAGTCCCACACCCATCATCATCAACCCCCAATTCAGGGTTAATGATAGTTAATCGGTGCATCCGTGGCAATGATTGAATTTATGGCTCTGATTTCAGCGCTTAAGTGTGGCGCGAATGCCCCCGAAAAACAATTTCAGGCGCGGATTGCTCCACGCCTGAAATTTACAATAACAATCCATCGGAAAGTACACTGAGCGACAGCGAAGGACTTTTCGATGAGATCAGACAAGCGCCCCGTGGCAGTGCTTGAACTTTTTGCCCGATCCGCAAGGGCAATTGCCATTGCGCGACGTGTTTTCCCACCCGGCCGGAAGTGATGAGTTCGGCAAGGCCGCGCGCTGTTCCGGCGTCAGGCTCGACGGATCAGCACCGGCTTCGTTGTGGCCGGTCAGCGGATCAAGGTGAATTTCCTCAAACTGCAGCGGATCAAAGGCGACAGGCTGCGGGGCGGGCTCTTCAAAACGGATCTCCAGCGTCATCAGCCACCGCGTCGTATTGTGGCGCAGGTTGATCAGCAGGGTTTCAAACAGAGTGAAGGCTTCGGTCTTATATTCATTGAGCGGATCACGCTGGCCATAACCACGCAGGCCGATAACCGCGCGCAGGTGGTCAAGGTGCATCAGGTGCTCGCGCCACTGCATGTCGATCATTTGCAGCAGGAAGTTTTTCTCCAGCGCCTTCATCTGGTCGTTGCCCAGCATTTCAAGGCGCTTGGCCATTTTTTCAGCCGCTAGATTCTGGATGCGTTCTTCGATTTCTTCGTTGGCAATGCCTTCTTCCTTAGCCCAATCCTCGATCGGCAGGTCAAGGCCAAGCAAGGCGACGCAGCGCTCTTTCAGGCCCTCAACATCCCACTGTTCGGCATAGGCCTTGGGCGGCAGGTGGCGCTCAACAATGTCGGAAATCGTATCGACGCGCATCTCAGCGATCAGTTCGGACAGGTCTTCTGAATCCATAAATTCCTGGCGCTGTTCAAACACGGCCTTACGCTGGTCATTGACCACATCGTCGTATTTCAGCAGGTTCTTACGGATTTCGTAGTTGCGCTGCTCAACGCGCTTTTGGGCGGTGGCGATGGCCGAGTTGAGCAGTTTGTGGGTGATGGCTTCGCCGTCTTCGACGCCGAGCGTCTTCATCATGGCGTTGAGGCGGTCACCGGCAAAGATGCGCATCAGATCGTCTTCGCAACTCAGGAAGAACTTTGAGCGGCCAGGGTCGCCCTGACGGCCGGTACGACCGCGAAGCTGGTTGTCAATACGGCGGCTTTCGTGGCGTTCAGTGCCGAGCACGAACAGGCCACCGGCCTCAAGCGCCTTTTGCTTAAGGCCTGCGACACTGGTTTCAATCTCGCCGCGTTTGGCCAGAATCTGCTCGGCGCTGGGGTCACGACCGGCGGCAGCTTCGTCTTCCAGCCACTTCTGGACTCTTAGATCGACGTTACCGCCCAACTGAATGTCGGTGCCGCGACCGGCCATGTTGGTGGCGATGGTCACCGTGCCGGGCACACCCGCGTCGGCAATGATATAGGCTTCGTTTTCGTGATGGCGGGCGTTCAGGACACTGTGAGGGATGCCCTTGCCGGTCTTATAGGTGATGTCGTAGGCGTCATCGCCAAGCTTATTCAGTTCCTTGGCGTCTTTGCCCGCATATTCAGGCTTAACCGTGCGGGAGACTTCGGACTTGAAGCTATATTTTTTCAGGAACTCCGACAGCAGTTCGGATTTTTCAATCGACGCCGTGCCGACCAGAATCGGCTGGCCGCGATTGTAGCAATAGGCAACCTGCGCGGCGATGGCGGTGAGCTTTTCGGCTTCGGTGCGGTAGACTTCATCGTCGTCATCGATACGTTTGATCGGGCGGTTGGTGGGGACTTCGAGTACGTCCATCTTATAGATGTCACCAAATTCCGCCGCTTCGGTCGCCGCCGTGCCGGTCATGCCGCTGAGCTTGGTATACATGCGGAAATAGTTTTGGATGGTGACCGAGGCCAGCGTCTGGTTTTCCGGTTGGATCTCAACCTTTTCCTTGGCTTCAATCGCCTGATGCAGACCTTCGGACAAACGGCGGCCCGTCATCATACGGCCGGTAAATTCGTCGATCAGGACGACTTCGTGTTCGCCGCGGTCATTGGCCTTGACGATATAGTCCTTATTGGCCGTGTAGAGCGTGTTGGCGCGCAGGGCCTGATTGGCATGGTGAACCAGCGAGATATTGACCGGGTCATAAAGCCCTGCCGAATCCTCAGCCAGCAGACCGCGGGCCTCAAGCACTTCTTCGAGGCGCTCAGACCCCAGTTCCGACAGCAGCACCTGACGCTGCTTTTCGTCTAGTTCAAAGGTTTCGGGATCGGTGATCATCTCGCGCATGATGCCGTCGAGGATCTTATAAAGCTCAGAGCGGTCTTCGGTCGGGCCGGAGATAATCAGTGGGGTGCGTGCTTCGTCGATCAGGATGGAGTCGACTTCATCGACGATCGCGAAGTTGTGACCGCGCTGAACCTTTTCACGGCTGTTGTAGACCAGATTATCGCGCAGATAATCAAAGCCAAACTCGTTATTGGTGCCGTAGGTGATGTCGGCATTGTAGGCAGCCTTGCGTTCCGGCTGGCTGATGCCCTGCACCACCACACCGGTGGTCATGCCGAGGAACTTATAGACCCGGCTCATAAACTCGCAGTCGCGGCGGGCCAGATAATCGTTGACGGTAATGACGTGGACGCCCTTACCGGCCAGCGCATTGAGATAAACGGGCAGGGTGCCGACAAGGGTTTTACCTTCACCGGTGCGCATTTCAGCAATGCCGCCGTCGTGCAGGATCATGGCGCCGGTCAACTGCACATCATAAGGGCGCTGACCAATGGTGCGCCAGGCGGCTTCGCGCACTACCGCAAAGGCTTCTTCCAGCAGCGAATCAAGCGAGGCGCCGCCTGCGATTCGTTCCTTGAACAGGACTGTCTGGCCCGAAAGCTCTTCGTCGCTCATGGCTTTATATTTCGGCTCAAGGGCCGAAATGCGCGTCGCGCGCTGCATCATGGACTTAACTTTACGCTCATTGGATGAGCCGAATAGCTTTTGGGCAAATGCCAGCATTCGAAGAACTCTATGCTTGAATTATATGATGTCCGCGTGAACAGTGCGGAGGGTATCACTGCAAATAGTATGGTTTGCGCCTTATTCAAGCGCGGGGACTGACTTAAGCGGCCAACTGGTGTATGTCAACGTACACCGCAGCTAAGGGCATATTTGGGGAGCGGATATATGGGGTTTGGCATGGGTAAGGGTAAAATAGTTCTGGCGGTGACCGGTTTGATGATGGCTCTGGTCATTTCGGCCTGTGATAAACCCTCTATAAATGAGCCTGCGCCGGAGCCTGGCGACACCGCTGTGGCCAAGATCGAAGACCAGACGGTGTGGGCGTCCGACGTGCGCAACGAAGCGGTCGCACAAGGCCTGATCGGTGAAGGTGAGCCGCTCGATATCACCTCTGACCTGTTCCGGCGGATGCTGGAGGAAGTCATCGACCAAAAGCTTCTGGCGCGTGAGGCGGTCAAAAACGGCCTTGATAAATCTATCGTCGCCCAACGCCGACTGGCCGCCGCGCGCGAGCGCATCTTAGGCGACATGCTGGTCGAAAATACGGTCGATGCGGCGATTGATGATAATGCGGTCAAGAACCTTTACGAAGAACAGCTCAAACTCGCCAAGCAGTCCGAAGAAATCCGCGCCCGCCTGATCATGACTCGCACCCGCGAAGAGGGCGAGGCGATCATCAAGCAGCTTGAGGCCGGATCGATGTTTGAGGCGCTGGCGATGGAGAAATCGACCGATCAGGCGACGCGCTTTAATGGCGGCGATATGGGCTATTTCACCACCGACGTCATGCCGGCGGCCTATAAGGGCGTGCTGGCCAACGCCAAGCCCGGTCAGATCGCCGGTCCCATTGAGATTGATGGCGGCTTTGCGATTTTGAAGGTCGAGGATCGCCGTCAGGAACAGCCTCTGTCGCTGGATGAAGCCCGCCCGCAGATCCTGCGCTTTTTGACCTATGATCAGGTGCGCATCCTGCTGACTAAGCTGCGCGATAAGGCCGATGTCAAAATGCTGGTCAAGGATTCCGACTTTGGGGTTGGGGCCGATCAGGAACCGGCCTCGGCGTCTCAGGTGGTCGAAATGGCATCAGAATCGGCATCCGAGGCGGCCTCAGCCGCACCTGCACCCGCAGCGCGATAGGTTTGTAAAATCTTTATTTGGCGAACGGTTTAGCCTCTGATAAGGGGCTTAGCCTGTCTGTTTTGTGGAGATTGCCTGTGACTAAAACCCCGACTTCCGGTGCCTCATCGTCTTCGCCATCAAGCGGTCTGGAGCGTGCGCTCGACCCGTTGGCGAATGCGCTGAAACGCGCCGTGCAGACAGGGGCGGAAATGGCCGGCCTGGGCACGCCTGCGTCGGTTGAGCCCGCGAAACCTACCACCGGAAAACCGGGGCTTGAGGTGTCGCCGCTGATGCAGCCCTTGCCGGTCATGCCGGTGGTGGCGGGGGTCGAAATCGCCATAGCCAGCGCCGGATTCTATAAGCACGTCCGGCCCGACCTGCTGGTTATGAAGTTTATCGAAGGCACCACGGCGGCGGGCGTCTTTACCCGCCACACGATTGGTTCTGCACCCGTTGACTGGTGCAAAAAGCAACTGGCGGCTAACGAAGGCAGCGACATCCGTGCGCTGGTGGTCAATGCCGGGTGCGCCAATGCCTTTACGGGCAAACTGGGCGCCGATGCCGCCCGCCGGACCGCCGCCGCGGTATCGCGGCGTCTGGATTGCCGTCAGCGCGACATCATGCTGGCCTCAACAGGTGTGATCGGGCAGGTGCTGGACGACGCCAAGATCGCCGCCAAGCTGCCGGAAATCGACGCCGGTTTCAAAGCCGATGCCTGGCATCAGGCGGCGCAGGCGATCATGACTACCGACACCTTCCCCAAGGGCGCCTACGAATTTGCCGAAATCGACGGCGTCGAAGTGCGTATCGCCGGGATCGCCAAGGGCTCCGGCATGATCGCGCCCGATATGGCGACTATGCTGGCCTTTATCGTGACCGACGCCAATCTGTCGGCGGGCGTGCTGCAATCACTGCTCGGGCTCTATACCCGCACGACGTTCAATTGCGTGACGGTTGATGGCGATACCTCGACCAATGACACAGCGCTGCTGTTTGCCACCGGGGCGTCGCGGTCGGCGAAGATCTCCAGAGCCGGTGACCGGCGGCTGGCCGATTTCCGCGTCAAGCTGGAAAAGGTCATGCACACCCTCGCCATCCAACTGGTGCGCGATGGCGAAGGGGCGCGCAAGTTGGTCAAGATCAATGTGACTGGCGCGTCATCACCGGCATCAGCGCGCAAGATCGCCAAGTCGATTGCCGAAAGCCCGCTGGTCAAGACCGCCTTTGCGGGCGAAGACGCCAACTGGGGCCGGATCGTCATGGCGGTGGGTAAGACCGAAGAAGAGGTTGATCGCGACCGTATCTCGATCAAGTTTGGTGACCTTGTGGCTGCCGAAAACGGTGCGGTGTCGCTAGGGTATGATGAGGCCGCCATGAGCGCCTATATGAAAAACGCCGAGTTAGAAGTCAGCGTCGATGTCGGCGTCGGCCGCGGCGCGGCGCATGTCTATACCTGCGACTTGACACATGGCTATATTAGCATCAACGGCGACTACCGCAGCTAAAATCGCGGTCTTAGGGTCATTGCTTCGTTGTCGTCAATAACGGGTATTAATATACCAGTTTAAAGTTGTGCTCCTATCGCTTGATCTGGACCAATAAATGGTCTAAATTATGAGCGGAGGTCACCATGTTTATTTCCGTAACTGACGCTAAGGCTCAACTCACCGATCTGGTGCGCCGTGCCGAAGCGGGGGATGAGGTTATTCTGACCCGCCACGGCCACGCGGCGGTGCGACTTGTGCCGGTCAGGGCCCGGCTTAGGCCTGAAGAACGGCGCAAGCTTTTAGAAGAGTTTCAGAAAAACGCGGGTGCGAAAGTGGCACCAGGCCCCGATGCGGCGCATGCGGCTGATTTCCTTTACGGCGATGATGGTTTGCCTGGATGATTGTCGTCGATAGTTCGGCGCTTATTTCAATTGTATTGAAAGAGCCAACCGGTCACGCCTGCATAGAGGTGTTAGAAACGGCGGAAAGATTACTTATTTCAGCGGCTATTCTGGCGGAGGTTTCTGTCGTTGCCGGCCATCGTGGCTTTTTGGGGGATTTGCAGACCTTGATAGACCGTCTTGATATCGAGATCGTTCCCGCAGATGAGCATGTCGCTGAAATGGTCACAGCGGCCTACATGGCGTGGGGGAAGGGGCGGCACAAAGCGTCCTTAAATCTTATGGACTGTTTTTCCTATGTTACCGCCAAGGCTTATGAATGTCCGTTGCTGTTCGTCGGCAATGATTTTTCCCAAACCGATGTTGTGAGCGCTCTATGAAAACCATCCTAGTCGTCGCTGCGGCTCTTGTTGATGATGACGGGAGTGTGCTGATCGCTCAGCGGCCGGAGGGCAAGCAACTGGCGGGGCTGTGGGAGTTTCCGGGCGGTAAGGTCGAGGCTGGGGAAACCCCCGAAGCGGCCTTAATCCGTGAATTGCACGAAGAATTGGGCATTACCGTCAAGCAGGCGTGTCTGGCGCCGTTTGTGTTCGCGTCTCACACCTATGAGGCCTTTCACCTGCTGATGCCGCTTTACCTGATCCGCCGCTGGGAAGGGCAACCCACGGCCATCGAGCATCAGGCCATCAAATGGGTCAAGGCCAAGGACATGCGCAACTACCCCATGCCGCCCGCCGATGATCCGCTGGTTGCCTATCTGATTGATTTCATTTAAACAAGCTCTGGTTTAAAGATGATGAGAATCGTCATCGTCATCTTTTTCCTCTGGAATAAATTTAAACACCAGGTAGCAAAACAAAAGTGCCAGCGCGCAAAAGCTGATCAGGCCCACCCATATAACTGATGTATTCATAAAGCCACGTCCCCCCTGTTTCGCAGGCCTAATACGCGAAGATCAAGGAAACGGATCTGGCCCGTAATTTGGGTATAATAAATGCCGCCTTGATCCACAAAGCATTGGCGGGTTATTAAACAGCCCCTTTTGGCAATAATTCACAGATTATATCATTTTTTGCTTTGCGTTGCCGGATAAGTTTCGCTATAGCCGCACCCCTCAGCCGGTGTTTGACACCGTCTTAAGCCGCCGTAGCTCAGTGGTAGAGCGCATCCTTGGTAAGGCTGAGGTCGGAAGTTCAATCCTTCTCGGCGGCACCACGAAGGCCCGGCCCCTAAAGGGTTCGGGCCTTCTTCATTTGGGCTTAATGACAGGTATTGGGGGGCTTCTTAAGCTGTTTTCGCGCTAAAAGCGTGTTAAGGCTTCGGTTGGAATAGCCTATAACCCATTTACAATCTCACACAGATTACCGCCATGTCTGAAAAACCCGCTGCCCCCACACCCGAAGAGGTGCGCACCAAAGCTCAGGCCGATAAGGCCCGGCGTCTGGCTGACGCCCTGCGTCATAATCTTAAGCGCCGTAAGGCGGCCACAAGCCCCACCTCGGCCACGGATAGCCCTACACCCCAGGACGATAGATAAAACGGTGTTGCCATCGTCTGTATTCGATGTAGAACCGCTAATCCGCGCTGTGAGTTGTCTCTGGCCCTGCATTTAAAAGTTTATAAGGCGTATTTATGGATCGTATAGCCATCGAAGGCGGCACACCCCTGTTCGGCGATATCCCCATCAGCGGGGCTAAAAACTCGGCCATCAAGCTGATGGCGGCGTCATTGCTGACCTCCGAGCCGCTGCGCCTGACCAATATGCCGCGTCTGGCTGATACCCGCCTTCTGGGGCGATTGCTGACCCGTTTGGGGACGCAGATCACCGAAACCGTTGGGGTTGACGGTCAAGAAACGATCCTGCACACGCCGGAAATCACCTCGGCCTTTGCGCCCTATGATCTGGTACGTCAGATGCGGGCGTCGTTCAATGTGCTGGGTCCGCTGCTGGCGCGTACCGGCCACGCCAAGGTATCTCTGCCCGGTGGCTGCACCATCGGCGCGCGGCCGGTTGATCTGCATCTCAAAGCCCTTGAGGCTTTGGGTGCCCATATCGACATGCACGAAGGCTATGTGTTCGCCCAGGCCCCGCGTGGGCTCAAAGGGGCCGAGATTGAGTTTCCGTTCGTCAGCGTCGGCGCCACCGAACACGCTCTGATGGCCGCGACTCTAGCGCAGGGCACGACCGTGTTTAAAAACGCCGCCTGTGAGCCGGAAATCGAAGACCTCGCCCTATGCCTGAATGCGATGGGGGCCAAGGTCTCTGGTGCCGGTACGCCGACGATCGTGGTCGAAGGCGTCACGTCGCTCCATGGGGCTGACTGGAGCGTCATCTGCGACCGGATCGAAGCCGGCACATACGCCGTGGCCGGGGCTATGGCGGGCGGCGAAGTGCGCCTGACCAATGTGCGGCCGGAGCTTATCCAGATATTGCTCGATAAGATGGTCGAGGCTGGGTGTGAGATTTCGACGACCGCCGACACAGTCACCATCAAACGCGGCGCGGGCCGCCTGAAGCCGGTTGATGTGACGACCGGCGTCTATCCGGGCTTTGCCACCGACCTTCAGGCTCAGTTCATGGCCCTGATGACCATGGCCGACGGCGAAAGCGTTATCCGTGAGACGATCTTTGAGAACCGCTTCATGCACGTACCTGAACTGGGCCGTCTGGGAACCGACATCACGGTTCACGGCCCGGAAGCGCGGGTGCATGGGGTTGAGGAACTTCGCGGGGCGCAGGTGATGGCGACTGATCTGCGGGCTTCGGCCTGTCTGGTCATTGCGGGCTTAGCGGCGCGAGGGGAAACCATTGTCAATCGCGTCTACCATCTGGATCGTGGTTTTGAAAATCTTGAAGGCAAGCTGTCGGCCTGCGGGGCGAAGATCAAGCGCCTAAAAGGTGATGAACCCTTGCCTGAAGAACTGGAATAGGGCTGGCGAATGTTCGGGCTTTTTAAAAAACGATCACAGCCCAAACCGTTGCGCCTGATGGCGCAGTCGGCCGAAGATGTCATGCCGATCGCTGCCCTTATTCAGGATGCCGCCCTGCGTGGGGTCGGCCTGAACTATGACCCGAAGGCGCGTCATTTCATGCTGCGCATGAACCGCTTTTGCCATGAACAGGTGACGTCTGTGCCGCTACGCGCGCCGTGCGTGCTGCAAATCCATAGTGTGCTTAAGGTCAGGTCGCGTGGGATTGATCTTAAACGCCGAGTGCAGGCGTTGAGCGTGCTGACTATGGAGGCTAAGCCGCTTGCGGACGGGGCATACGAGTTGCTGCTGACCTTTGCGGGGCCGCAAGGCAATCAGCTCTGCCTTGAAGTTGAATGTCTTGATATACTGCTGATGGATCTGGCCGCCCCCCACCGCGCTCAGTCCGTGCCTAACCATAATATAGAGGACTAAAACCCATGCGTTTGGCCCGTATCGAGATTGATGACAATAGCCTATCCGCGGCCACTCCCGAAGTGGAGCATGAACGCAAGGTCGCCATTTTCGATCTGATCGAAAAGAACAGCTTCACGCCCGATGGTGGCGGCGAGGGGCCCTATGATCTGCGGCTGGCCTATGAAGACAGTCGGTTAGTGTTCGATGTGACGGGGCCGGACTATGCGCGCAAGTTCATGCTGTCGCTGGCGCCGTTCAAGCAAATCTCGCGCGACTATGCCATGATCTGCGAAAGCTATCATGATGCCTTGAAGAACGCGACGCCGACCCAGATCGAGTCGATCGACATGGGCCGCCGCGGGGTTCACAACGAAGGGGCCGAACTGCTGACCGAGCGGCTGGCGGGTAAGATCGCCATTGACCATGAAACGGCGCGCCGCCTGTTTACGCTGGTTCATGCCCTGCATTTGCGGAGCTAGAGCGCATTCCGAAAAGTGTGCAGCGGTTTTCGGAAATAAATGCGCGTCAAAAAAGGATCGGCATTAATTTAATGGCGATCCGGCTGTTGCATAAAGGCCGCATTTGCTGTGACTGATGGTTTTGGCAGGGCTTTCCTCATCGCATTTTTATTTGCCGCATCCCGTTGAAATGACTAAAATTTAATGTAGATGAACGATCGTTCATCAAGGTGGCGGGATCGGGGCAAATGCGCCACATTTGTCATCAAATGCCCCGAAATCACCTCGCAAGGGTCACACATGCCCTGATCTCAGCGCCTATATTCATTCAGGTCGGAACGCGAAATTGTTTGTGCGTTTCGTCGGGATCACATCCCACCCCTGAAAGTAAAAATAGGAGCATACCCATGAACAAGATCATCGCCTCTGCCGCTGCCCTGGCTCTGGTGGCCACCGCCGGTATCGCCAGCGCTGAAACCTATGGGTCGATCGGCGTCCAGAACTCAAAGACCTCCAAATCCGATTCCAGCCTGAATTCAATCAATGCCCGTGTGGGTAAAAAGATTACCCCGCACTTTGGCGTCGAAGGTGAGGCGGCCGTCGGCACCAATTCCGATACCAACGCCACCGGCACCTATAAGCAGACCCACCGTCTGGGGGCCTATGCCGTAGGTTATCTGCCGGTGACCGAAAACATTGAACTGATCGGTCGCGCCGGTGTGTCCAACACCCGCCTTAAGCGCCCGGAAGGCGTCAACATGGTCGAAAACGGCAATGCCTTCGATTACGGCGTCGGTGCCCAGTATAAGGTCAATGACACCTATGCTGTCCGCGGCGACTACACGCGCTCGGAGTACCGTGAAAAGCACGGCGATTCCGACACGGTGTCTTTGAACCTTGTCCGTAAGTTCTAAGCTGCATAAATGACTGTAGTCAAAAAGCCCCGGTGTGCGCCCCCGCACCGGGGCTTTTCTTCGCTTAACGTCTTTTTACTTTTCTCCAAACCCTAATAGGTATAAAGGAGGCGCTCCTGAACGGAGCGCCCGCGCGAATGCGTGTAAGATTCGCACTGTTCCCCAATTTTTTGAGAAGGCCGTATGGCAAAAGAAGAGCTTTTAGAGTTTCCGGGTACCGTCATTGAACTGCTGCCGAATGCGACCTTTCGCGTGAAGCTTGAGAACGATCACGAAATCATCGCCCATACGGCGGGCAAGATGCGCAAAAACCGCATCCGCGTCTTGGCCGGCGACAAGATCATGGTCGAAATGACGCCTTATGACCTGACTAAGGGTCGTATCACCTACCGCTTTAAGTAAGCTTCCGCTCCGGTGATGGGCGTGACCGCAAACCTTATTTTGGCCAGCGCCAGCCCCCGACGGCTGGCGCTTTTGCAACAGATCGGCATCGTGCCTGACCGGGTTGTGGCGGCTGATCTGGATGAGACTCCGTTAAAACTTGAAACTCCGCGCGAGTTGGCCGGACGTCTCAGCCGAGCCAAGGCGAACGCTGTGTTTGCAGCACTTGAGACGCCCGGATTTGTGCTGGCCGCCGATACGGTGGTGTGTGTGGGCCGCCGCATCCTGCCCAAGGCCGAGACCGATCAGGAGGTGGCGGATTGCCTTAAACTGCTGTCCGGCCGTAATCATCGGGTGTTAACGGGTGTTGCGGCTATTGCCCCAGGTGGACGGGTATCGGCGCGGGTAGTTGAGACACGTCTGGGGTTTAAGCGTTTGAGCGCTGTGGAACTCAAAGCCTATGTCGCTTCCGGTGAGGGTCTGGGCAAGGCCGGGGGCTACGGCATTCAGGGCATTGCCGGTGGTTATGTGACCCAACTGGTCGGCAGCTATACGTCGGTGGTCGGCTTGCCGCTTTATGAAACCCGCTGCCTGCTGGAGGGCGCGGGGTACAAAGTCGCATGAGCGCGGTTCTTTATTACCATAGCCGGTTCGGGATTGCGCGCGCAGCACTTTATCTCAACGGCCAGCCCCACTATTATGACGAAGGGCTTGAGATTGAGCCGTCGTGTGCTCGGGTTGGTGTGCGCTCGGTAGCGCGGCTGTCGGGCCGGGCTGGTGGGGTCAATTTCCTGACCCTGGCGGATGGCATCGAGGCCGTGCTGGATCTGCCGCAAAACATTAAGGTGCCGCCTTTGGGGGCGGCGGTTGAGGTAGAGATGATTGCGGAGGCCCGTCGTGACAAGCGTGCCCGCGCCAATTTCATTAAGCTGCTTGATGGCGAACCGCGCCGGATAACGCCGCCGGTGTCGCTTAAGGTGGCACTGCTACGCCACGCACCGGACGCCTGTGTGGTTGAGGGCGAAGAGGCCGCAGACTATCTCGATGCCGCCGAATCCGAGGCTCTGTCGCCGTCAGGCCCGATGCCGGACGGTGGCTATTTGAGCATCGAGCCGACCCGCGCTCTGATCGCCTGCGATTTAGATGCGGGTGCGGCGGACACTATCGCCGCGTCACCCAAACAATGGGCGCGCCAGTGCAATGAGCGGGCGATATTCGAGGTGGCGCGGCGGTTGCGGCTATCCAATCTGGCGGGCCTTGTGGTGGTTGACCTGATTGGGCGCAGACACGATGCGGATATCATCCGCGGCCTGGCGCAGACAGCGTTTGGTGATGAGGCCGCCCGCCTGATCATAGCGCCGGTGACCAAGTTCGGCACGCTTGAGTTCATCCGACCGTGGGGGGCTGCCCCTTTGCGAGATCGGGCTTATGATGAGGCCGGGCGGCTGCGTCCCGACCGCGCGGCGCGTCTGCTGCTGCGACAGGCCGCCGAGGCAGGCCGTCATGACGGCGGGCGGTTGCTGACGATCCGAGCGTCGTCCGTGGTGATTGACGCCGTGCGCGACTATATTAAAGGCTCGCTTGACCCGCTGACCGCGCGTCTGAAGCTTGAACGTGACGATGCGGCTCCGATGGCCGGAAAGATTGTATAGGATCACACCATGGCGATCCGATTTTGTGCCCGCTGCCAGCAAGCTTATGATGCGCCTGACGCCACGCTTCCCAATGCGGCGCGCGACTACACACCGTTTTGCTCTAAACGCTGCGCCGATGTCGATCTGGTTCACTGGCTGCAAGGCGATTATGTCATCGATGGTGCAGGCGGATTAAGCGTTGACGACAGCGATCAGGACGGTGCGGACACCGGCAACTTATCCTCATCTTTTGAAGAAGATGACGGGATTTAGACGGATTTTTTGTAAAATGGGCGCAGCAGCGGCTTGCCATGACTTAAATCCTCGCCTATAGACCTGCCTCCCGCCGCAAGGAACCAAGCTTTCGGCGATGCCAAGCTTTTATTGGTGTAAGCGTGCCTGGATAGCTCAGTTGGTAGAGCAGCGGATTGAAAATCCGCGTGTCGCTGGTTCGATTCCGGCTCCAGGCACCATTATACCTTCCGCACAAGTCCGGTAAGTTGAAAAAACCCTTTAAATATGGTAGGTTAGGCCTTGTTCGATCCGGTGAAGTCCGACGACGTCCGACCAAATCCTGAGTGTTTGGGGGCACGATTGGGGGCATCACCGCCATCTTAGAAAGGCGATGCCCCCAAATGGCCCTCTCAGACACCGCAATCCGTTCTGCCAAAGGCAAAAACGCAGCTTACAAACTCTTCGATGACGGCGGACTTCATATCCTGGTTTCGCCCTCTGGTTCCAAGCTATGGCGCCTGAAATACCGATTTGACGGGAAAGAGAAGCAACTGGCCTTAGGGTCTTATCCGGCCACCACACTGAAGGAAGCGCGCAAGCAGCGCGATGAGGCAAGGGAGCTTCTGGAAATCCGAATGGCCGCTACAAATCCGCAATAGACGTAGCAAACGCCCTTGCTGGTATTGACGGGGAATGTCTGGACTGGAACTATGCCCCTCATGCAGACAAAAAAGTCTGGACAAAGAACGAAAACGGAACATCATATGAGGTGACTGTTAACGCTGATGGAAGTTCAATCTGCTACAAATCTGTGAATGGAGGGGCACGGCGTCGAGTTGGTGATGCCTGCAATAAATCGATTACGGAGAAAGAGCTTAGAAAGCTCTTTACCAATTACTGATGAGCGCAATTAAAAATCGCCCACGCAAATACTTGAAACGCTCGGACCTTCCGGGACGGATTTTGCATGTCAAACAGGATGGGCAAGATCATTTGTCTGAGCCAACGACTTTGGATTTTTCCACCGCTAACATCGATTCCAACTTCTATTTTACGTTTGAACCGGCTCGTCAGGAAAAGAAGCGTTAAGACGAGATAACTCGCTGCTGCCAACTCCTCCAGTTTGGGCCGAATCGTCGCCGTTTTCCGAGCTTTGGTTTCAGAAGTATGGCCCCCTTCCAAGAAAATGGGGTCCGTCGGTAAATGTCCGCTACGGAGGTTTCACCCCCCACCCTAGAATGTCCGCATTGGGCGCTTTGCAGCATACCTCAGTAGAGACTGCTAAAGGTCAGCCAAGTTGGCGCGTGGCTAGCCGAAACACTCTCTCACTGGTGACCGGATCAAAATGACGGCGTGGTGTCAGCAGACTTTGGGCGTGTTCCAGCAGTGCATGGACATCGTCGGCCATATCTATAGCGGTTTTAGTTGGCATCATGCCCTTGGGGGTGCGGACAAACAGTGGATCGTTTAGCAATACCCGTAGCCGGCTGAGTGCATGGCTGACACCGGATTGGGTCAGGCCGATACGTTCACCTGCCCGGGTGACATGGCGTTCCGTCATGAGGGCATCGAACATCTTCAGGAGGTTAAGGTCGAGCCTGGAGATATGAATTTGGCGCATGTCAAACTCTATCAGAATGAATTGGAGTGGTGAAGGGGTTTGCGGGAGAGTGATCTCCCCATCGGCAAGGAGATAGAGATGCGCAGGTTCATAGCGGTTCTGATGGCCGCAACACTATCGGTGACAACCAGTCACGTCTTCGCCCAAACACAGGAGCACACGCCCATGAACGATCGCTACACCCGAGGACTGAACCAACTTAAGGCCATAGACGGTCGGGATGGCGAGGTGGTGGTCGAAAGTATGAGGAAGATTTCACCAGATTTCGCGCGCTATCTGATCGAATATCCGTTCGGCGATATTTACGCGCGCCCGCAACTGGATCTAAAATCCCGTGAGATCGCCACCATTGCGGCCTTGACCGCGATTGGGAATGCACGTCCGCAGTTGGAGGTTCATATCGCAGCCGGGCTGAATGTCGGCCTGACGCGGGAGGAAATCCTGGAAATCATCATGCAGATGTCAGTCTATGCCGGGTTCCCTGCGGCGATTAACGGCCTGAATGCGGCGCAGGCCGTTTTTGACAGACATCCCGAGCCAGAGGAACCGTAAGACTGCTCAGGCTTTAAACCGTAGACCTTCGCCCTGTTCCGCATACACGCTTTCCAAAAAATTTGTTCTCGTCAACGGAATGGCGCCGTCCTATCTTTGCGCAAGGAACAAGGGAGCGATGTCTATGAAGTTGTTAGCCACGGTTGCCGGTCTTGTGTTGGTCGTGACAGCCAGTGCGTCAGCTGAAACGCCAAATCCGATGTTTGAGACCCGGGATGTCGTATCGGCTTTGGCTTTTGATCCAAGTAAATTCTTTCAAGAAGAGAACGGTCAGGACCTCGTCCGCTTTGCCTACCGTGGTGACGATTATGGTTGGCCTGTGTATTCGATAGCGATACGTAACGGATGCCTGAACGAACGCACAAAAGAGTGCCACATGGGCCGCCGCGCCCGAATGGTGCGGGCACCCGTAATTGAGAAGATGGAGCGACCTCGCTGGCGAGGCACGGCGCTGATTGGCAAAGTCTCAGCCCAAAAACCGGCAAATCCTTATGAGACCGCGAAAGTGCTCGATACTGTCGGTATGGAGTGGATGGAGGCGGATCTTGTAACTTGCCCCGGAGCCATGGAAGTCCTGGCCGAGGGCAATAGTCTTATATGGGTGACATCTGAAACCCTGAAGCCAACCCCTGAGACCGAGTTTGAGTTGGTGCTTCATGCCGACACGATCACGGTCGAGTTTCCCTATTATCTACGTCAGGTCCGGTACCAAGGATATTTGGCGAAACGCTCACCTGCGGCCTGGGCCGACAAACTTGCAAAAACCCTCGATCCTTGCTGGAAGCCGGCATCCGCTCCCGTTCCATGGCATATCCAGGAGAAGACGTTTCGGTAATCAGTGGTCAAATTGGGTAACCGGCGCGCCACGTCCATCCCTGGGAAGGTCAGCCCAAGCTGAGTTTCTCGTAAGCTATACTGTCGGGCTGGCATCCGCTGTCGGCTAGATATGTCTAAATGATAGTAATCTGGTTCCACTCCCGATAATGCGACGTTTCGGTGCCCAGCGAAGAACGGCCTTATGCGCAATTGAGAAGGCATTCACTGAACGAACTGCGGTGGACGGCGTCCAATGACGCCGTGAAGGCCATATGAGTTTTTCGGCTAATCATGGATGGTCTTGCGAACGCGCGTTTTGCGCTGGATGCGAGACAGATCTGTGACCCCCACCAAACTCCTCATCGGTCAGATATGTGTCGTCCTCGGGATTGTGGTCCTGGGGGTGTGGGCATCGACGCAATGGGCGGCCCATCAACTGAGCTATCAGCCGCAATTAGGGGTGCCGTGGTTTCCATTTTTTGGCGTGCCGATCTATCGGCCCTGGCAGCTCTTTCCATGGTGGTACCACTATGAGGCCTATGCGCCAGACGTCTTTCGGCGTGCGGGGTGGATGGCCGCGTCGAGTGGATCGGTCGGGTGCGGGGCGGCGATCTTCGGGTCTCTATGGCGCGCGCGCCAGTCCCGTCAGGTCACCACCTATGGCTCAGCGCGCTGGGCCAAGCCTCGGGAAATCCAACAGGCGGGGTTACTGCGCGAGCGCGGCGTGTTTCTGGGGCGGATGGGCGGCGATTACCTCCGCCACGATGGACCGGAACACGTCATGGCCTTTGCCCCGACCCGCTCCGGCAAGGGCGTAGGCCTGGTCGTACCGACCCTGTTATCGTGGACTGGGTCTGTCATCGTTCATGACATCAAGGGCGAAAACTGGGACCTGACCGCCGGCTGGCGCTCGCGTTTTTCCCACGCGGTCCTGTTCAATCCCACCGACCTGCGCTCCGCCCGCTACAATCCACTGCTGGAGGTGCGCAAAGGCATCAATGAGGTCCGCGACGTTCAGAACATAGCCGATATCCTGGTCGATCCGGAAGGTAGCTTAGAACACCGCTCCCATTGGGAAAAAACCAGTCATTCGCTATTGGTCGGCGCCATCCTGCACGTCCTCTACGCCGAAGAAGAAAAGACCCTGGCGCGGGTGGCCACCTTCCTCTCTGATCCTCAAAGGACGTTGGTCGATACGCTGGAGCGCATGCTGTCTACCGACCATCTGGGGTCAGAAGAGGCGCCAAGGGTTCATCCTGTTGTCGCCTCTGCCGCCCGAGAGTTGTTGAACAAGTCACCTAACGAGCGTTCCGGCGTCCTGTCCACGGCCATGTCGTTTCTCGGGCTCTATCACGACCCGGTGGTGGCTGCGACGACGTCGACCTGCGACTGGCGTATATCGGACCTGGTCAATGCCAAGAACCCGGTCTCTCTCTATCTGGTCATACCGCCGTCGGACATCTCGCGCACCAAGCCCCTGGTCCGCCTGATCCTTAATCAGATCGGCCGCAGGCTAACGGAGCGTCTGGAGGGCGATCCGGCCAAACGCAACCGCCATCAATTGCTCCTGATGCTCGACGAGTTTCCCGCACTCGGCCGTCTGGATTTCTTTGAATCCGCTTTGGCGTTCATGGCGGGCTATGGTCTGCGCGCCTACCTGATCGCTCAGTCCCTGAACCAGATTTCCAAGGCCTACGGTGATAACAATTCCATTCTCGACAACTGCCATGTCCGCATCGCCTTTTCCTCGAACGATGAGCGTACCGCCAAGCGCATCTCCGATGCCCTGGGTACCGCCACCGAACAGCGCGCGCAGCGCAACTATGCAGGCCACCGTGTGGCGCCATGGCTGTCGCACGTCATGGTCTCCCGTCAGGAAACCGCTCGCCCGTTACTGACCCCCGGCGAAGTCATGCAACTGCCCAATACCGACGAACTGGTGCTGGTGTCGGGCCTCGCACCCATCCGCGCAAAGAAGCTCCGCTACTATGAGGACCGCAATTTCGTTTCCCGTCAGTGCCCGCCACCTGAGTTGGCCCTTGATGGCTTCAGCGATTGCCCCCTTGCTCAGCCCAACGACTGGGAAGGCCATGTGCGGGGGACGGATGCGCGGCTGGCGGCGGCCCTTGTCGAAGAGGCGGGTGTAGAGGAGACCTCCGGCGGTCTCGCCAAGGAACGTCACCCGGAAAAGGAACAAAAGCTAGAAGGCAAACGCGATGCCGAGGCTGTTGCACCCGAGGTCGCGCCGGAAGACGATGGCGATGTGGCCAGCGCGACGCAGACTATGAATCAACTGAAGGGTACGGCCGCCATAGCTCGTGCCGACCTGCATAACATCGAGGCCAAAGCCAAGACCAAGGGCAGCGGCAAGACCAAAGGTCACGCCAAGTCTGACCAGACCCCCGACCTCTTTTCCGGCTTTTAGGAGGGCTCATGTCGAAACGCAAAGTTCGCTATCAGCTTTTCCTGGACCTCGCCGTCAGTGAGCGGCTGGAAGCTCTGGCCGCCAAGCCCGGCATGAACAAGTCGGCGGTCCTTCAGGACGCCGTCACCGCCTGGCTCGATCGCCGGGGCACCAACGAACTGGACGATCATTTCGGCCAACGCCTGAACCGCCTGTCAGCCCAACTCAATCGGATAGAACGCGATCAGATGATCCTGCTTGAGAGCCTCGCCCTGTTCATTCGCCTGACCCTCCTACGCGACGCCCATCTGCCGGATCCCGATCCGTCGGCACGGGCACTGGCCCGTGATCGCTACGAGACTTTCGTGGCCCAGGTCGGACGCCATCTCGCGTCGGGTCAGTCCTCCCTCAACCCTGTAACCGCATCGGAGCGCACCTGATGGATACGCTGTCTATCCCGCATCAAAGGCTGCGAGGCATGCTCCGGACCGCCATGGGCGATGTTTTGGCATCGGCACTCGCCGATCCCAATGTC
The DNA here is from genome assembly GCF_026625745.1 of Asticcacaulis sp. SL142. NCBI lineage: Bacteria > Pseudomonadati > Pseudomonadota > Alphaproteobacteria > Caulobacterales > Caulobacteraceae > Asticcacaulis > Asticcacaulis sp. SL142. The sequence continues at coordinate 3,529,622 of NZ_CP113061.1, forward strand.
TTTGAAATTCTCGTAAACCCCGATGGCACGGTCAGATTCGATAAGGCTGGCGAGGGGCGGGTGCCCGGCGGTCTTTCCATGCCAGCCGCAGATTCTGAGCGCATTATTCGCCTGGTCGCCAGCCACGTCCGCATCGAAATCGATTCTGAGCGCCCCATCGTCAGCGCCGAACTGCCCATGGCCAGCGATGGCACGGGCGGCGAACGTTTCGAAGGCATTCTGCCCCCCGTTGCCCGGGCACCGTGCTTTTCGATCCGCAAACCGGCCTATCGCCTGTTTGCCTTGGAAGACTATGTTGCCATCGGCGCCATGACCGTGGCGCAAGCGAGGGCGTTGCGTCGGGCCGTCCGGTACCGTGAAAACATCCTTGTGGTCGGCGGCACCAGTTCTGGCAAGACGACCCTGACCAACGCCTTGCTGGCCGAAGTCGCTGAGTTGCAGGAGCGGGTGATCGTCATCGAGGATACCCGCGAATTGCGCTGTGCCGCCGAGGACGTGGTCGAGCTTCGGACCCGCCCGCATCACGTGACGATCGGCGATCTGGTGCGCTCTACCTTACGCCTGCGTCCCGACCGCATCATCGTCGGTGAAGTCCGCGGCGCCGAGGCCCTCGACCTCCTCAAGGCCTGGAACACCGGCCATCCCGGCGGGATCGCGACCCTTCATGCCAATTCGGCGCGCGGGGCTCTGTTTAGGCTCGAACAACTCATTCAGGAGGCGGTCACAAATGTGCCCAAGGCCCTGATCGCTGAGGCCGTTGACGTCATCGTCTTTATTCAGGGTGCGAACGCTCTAAGCCGTACCCCCCGCCATGTCGCCGAGATAATTGAGGTGCTGGGCCTTGATGCCCGTGGCGATTACGACCTTCGCCCGGTGCTCCGGCCCGGGGAAGACCCTGACACCACCCCCTTTAACCCATAGGAGATCTAATGATGACGTCTATCCGTCTACCTGCCTTTCTGGCAGGTCGTGTCCCATCCCCGCAAGTTGTCGCTCCGGCGTTGCTGGCCATGGCGATCGTGCTTGCTGGCTCAGCCCAGGCCGCCGGTTCCGGCATGCCATGGGAAGCGCCGCTGGAGCAAGTGCTCAACAGTATCCAAGGGCCCGTCGCCCGAATAGTGGCAGTGATCGTCATCGTCGTCACGGGCCTCACCCTGGCGTTCGGTGAAACCTCGGGAGGCTTTCGCAAGCTGATTCAGATTGTCTTTGGTCTGTCCATCGCCTTTGCCGCCTCCAGTTTCTTCCTGACATTCTTCAGCTTTGCCGGGGGGGCGGTCATCTGATGTCAGCGCGCGTCGAGGGGTTTGAAGTGCCCCTGCATCAATCCCTCACGCAAGCCCTGCTGCTGGGCGGTGCGCCGCGGACCCTGGCCATTGCCAACGGCACCGTGGCCGCCGCCTTGGGGCTCGGATTGCAGATGTGGCTACCGGGTCTGTGCGTCGGCCTCATTGGCCACACTTTGGCGGTCTTTGCCGCACGCTACGATCCCGACTTTGTCCCCGTCATGTTGCGTCACCTCCGGCAGAAGGCCTTTCTCTCATGTTGAACCTCAAACAGTATAAACCCACCGCCGACCGGCTTTCCGATCACCTGCCCTGGGTTGCACTCGTCGCCCCCGGCGTCATCCTCAACAAAGACGGCAGCCTGCAACGCAGTGTGCGTTATTACGGCCCTGATCTCGAAAGTGCCACGGCGGCTGAACTGGTCGGCGTCTCGGCCCGGGCCAATAATGTATTGCGCCGCTTTGGCTCGGGTTGGGCGCTGTTCTTTGAGGCCCGCAGGTCTCAAGCCATGGCCTATCCGGGGCCCGGCGCCGAGACCGGTGTGGCGCGACTGGTCGATGAAGAACGCCGCGCCGCCTTTGAGGGTGAGGCCGATCAGCATTTTGAGACCCAGTACTACCTGACCTTTGTCTTCATGCCGTCGCCGGACACGCTGTCCAAGGCCGGCCAGGCCTTTATCGAGACGCCAGGAGAGACGCCCGACGTCCGCGATTGGCGTCGGGAGGTTCAGTTGTTCGTTAATCGCACCAATAGCGCCATCGATATGCTGACCGCCTTCATGCCGTTCATAGCACCCCTGGATGACGCGGAAACCCTGACCTATCTGCACGCAACCATCTCGACCAAAAGCCACCGCATCAGGGTTCCCGATACGCCGATCTATCTTGACGCCCTACTGGTGGATACGCCGCTCACCGGTGGCATGGCGCCAAAACTGGGCGATCAGCACCTGCGCACCCTGACCATTTTGGGGTTCCCCAACCATACCCATCCGGGCCTGCTCGATGCCCTCAATCATCTGGAGTTCGGCTACCGCTGGATGTCGCGGTTTATCGCGCTCGACAAGGAAGACGCCACCAAGGCCCTGACTAAGATCCGGAGACAATGGTTCGCCAAGCGGAAATCCGTTACAGCGATCCTGCGCGAGGTCATGTATTCCCAAAATTCGGCGCTAACCGATACCGATGCCGACAACAAGGTGGCCGACGCTGATGTCGCCCTGCAGGCCGTCGGCGGCGACCACGTCAGCTTTGGCTATCTCACCACGAGCGTTACCGTGTTCGATCCTGATCCCCATCTTGCCGATGAAAAGCTGCGGGCGGTCGAGCAGGTTATCAATAGTCTCGGCTTTACCACCTTCCGCGAAAGCCTCAATGCCGTGGAAGCCTGGCTCGGCACCATTCCGGGGCATCTCTACGCCAATGTCCGCCAGCCGCTGGTGCATTCGCTTAATCTCGTCCACCTCATGCCCTTGTCCGCCGTCTGGGCCGGACCGGACCGCAACACCCATCTCGACGGTCCGCCGCTGCTTTATGCCCTGAGTTCCGGCTCGACCCCCTTTCGTCTGTCCAACCATGTTGGCGACGTCGGCCATATGATGGTGCTGGGCCCAACGGGCGCCGGCAAGTCCGTGCTCCTGGCCTTTTTGGCACTTCAGTTTCAGCGTTATCCGTGTGCCCAGACCTTCATCTTCGATAAGGGGGGATCGGCGCGCGCGGCCACGCTCAGTATGGGCGGGCGTCATCATGCGCTGGGCAGAAGTGCCGGTCTGGCCTTTCAACCTTTATGGGGCATTGATGACCCCATTGAGCGGGCGTGGGCCTTGGACTGGGTGTTGGGCCTGCTCGCCAATGAAAGGATAGAGGTCACCCCCGACATCAAGGCGATGGTCTGGTCGGCGTTGAACAGCCTGGCGGTCGCCCCGGCACATGAGCGGACCTTGACCGGATTAAGTGTTCTGTTGCCATCAAACGACCTTAAACTGGCCTTGCAGCCCTATACGCTGGATGGGCCGTACGGGCAGTGCCTCGACGCCGATCGGGACGGGCTGGATATCGCCCATATCCATTGTTTTGAGACCGAGGAGTTGATGGGGGAGGCGGGACTGGTGGTGCCCGTTCTAACCTACCTGTTCCATCGGCTCGAAGCCCGCTTTGACGGACGGCCAACGCTCCTGATCCTTGATGAGGCCTGGGTCTTCCTCGACAACCCGCAGTTCGCCGGCAGAATACGCGAATGGCTGAAGACCTTGCGCAAAAAGAACGTCAGTGTCGTCTTCGCCACCCAATCTCTGGCCGACATCGCCGACAGTCCGATAGCGCCGGCTCTGATCGAGTCCTGTCCCCAGCGGCTCTTCCTACCCAATGAGCGGGCGGTCGAGCCCCAAGCCCAAGCCGCCTATTTGCGCATGGGCCTGAATGAGCGACAGATTCAACTCATCGCCCACGCCGTGCCTAAGCGGCAATATTACCTCCAGTCCAGGCGCGGTAATCGTCTGTTCGATCTCGGGCTCGGCAAACTGGCTCTGGCCATATGCAGCGCTTCATCGCCCGAAGATCAGGTGCTCATCGACCAACTCCTGGCCGAGTCGGGGTCCGGGGGCTTTGCCTCGGCCTTCCTGCGCGGCCGCGGGTTGGGCTGGGCCGCTGAACTTCTCAAACCACCTTAGAGTCGACCTCACTTCGTCTTTTGAATCAACGAAATCCGGCCAGTGCTTCCACTGGTCACGCCCTTCCTTTGTCCTAACCTGGAGATATCTAATGTTCCTCAAATCCCTTCGCCCCATGGCCCTGTCCTGCCTCTTGCTTGGCGGAACCTCAGCCATCGTCGTGCCCGCCTCAGCGCAGGTCGCTGTCTTTGATCCGACCAACTACACCCAGAATATCCTTCAGGCCGCGCGCGCCCTGCAACAGATCAACAACCAGATCCTGTCGCTTCAGCACGAAGCCCAGATGATCCGTGACATGGCGACCAACCTCAAAAAGCTCGACGTCTCGGCGCTTCTGAAACTCAACAAGGACCTGGCTGCCATCAACCAGTTGATGACGCAGGCCAAGGGCATTGCCTTCACCCTGGAGCAGACTAAGGCCGCCCTAACGGCACAGTTTCCGTCCGGCTACAGCCTCAATATGACTGGCAAGGGGCTGGCCGCCGAAGCGGAAGCGAGATGGCAAAGCGCCATGGACGCGTTTCAACAAACCATCCAGGTCCAGTCGCAAATCAGTGAGGCGCTTCAGGCCGACGCCGGCACGCTGAACGACCTGGTTCGGGCGTCGGAAGGTGCAGAGGGCGGCCTTCAGGCCCAGCAGGCGACCAACCAGCTCACCGCACTCGTGGCGAAACAGCAGATGCAGATCGCGACCCTGATGGCGGCCCAATATCGCGCCGAGGCGCTCGACGCTGCCCGCCGGGCCCAAGGGGAAGCCGCGGCCAAGGCGGCCACGATGAAGTTCCTCGGCGACGGCAAGGCCTATTCCTCTCAGTAACCCGCCAATCTGCCACCTGTGAAGGCATCGACATGACCGACCTCAACATCATCGACAGTTTTCTGGCCACCTTCATCGCCTATATCGATTCAGGCTTCGGACTGTTGCGCGGGGACCTCGCGCATCTGACCAGCATCCTGATCGCCATAGACGTCACCATCGCCGCCCTATTCTGGGCGCTCGATGGCGAAGGCCAGATATTTGGCAAGCTGATCAAGAAGGTCCTCTATGTCGGCGCTTTCGCCTACATCCTCAATAACTTCCAGATGCTGGCCAATCTCATCCATCAGTCCTTTGCCCAACTCGGCATCAATGCCAGCGGTGGCACAGTAGCCGCCGGTGATCTCCTAAAACCCGGCCGATTGGCGGGGATAGGCTTTGAGGCGGCGCATCCCTTGCTGGAACAGGTCGCTGACCTTCTGGGTCTCGATACCTTTTTTGCCAACCTGTTGATGATCGTCATCCTGCTCATTGCTTGGCTGATCATCCTTCTGGCCTTCTTCGTCCTCGCCATTCAGCTCTTCATCACCGTCCTCGAATTTAAGCTGACCACCCTGGCAGGCTTCGTCCTCGTCCCCTTCGCGTTTTGGAACAAGACGGCCTTTCTCGCCGAGCGCGTCTTAGGCAATGTCATCACCTCCGGCATCAAGATCATGGTCCTGGCCGTGATCATCGGCATTGGCTCAGGCTTTTTTGAAACCTTTGTTGGCGCGCTGGATGGCGCAGAACCTGACATCGGTCAGACGATGACCCTGGTCCTGGCGTCCCTGACCTTGTTGGGCCTGGGTATCTTTGGCCCAAGTATCGCCTCGGGCCTCGTGTCGGGCGCCCCTCAACTCGGCGCCGATGCCGCCCTTGGCACCATGGCGGCCGCCGCAGGCGCTGGGATGCTGGCTGGCGGTGGCGCCATGGCCGCCGCGCGTATGGCGGGTGGCGCCGTTGGGGGCGGGCCGTCTGCCGTTCAGTCGGCGGCTTCCATGGGTAGCGGATCATCGGGTGGCGGTGCGGGGGCGGGGGGCTCATCATCACCGCCGCCTCCACCGCCACCGTCGCCTCCGCCGTCTTCAGGCTCCCGGAGTGGATCCTCCGCCGTAGCATCGCCGTCTTCTTCAACGGGAGGCGATCCGGCCAAAGACACGGCGCAACCGGCTTGGGCCAAGAAAATGCAGGCCGAGCAGCGCCTGCGCGGGCACCTGCAGGCCGCCCACACGGCCATTGCTTCCGGCGATCAGCCTATCGCCGCCGCCAATCCCGACATAGCTCAAAAGGAGTAGATCATGCGCTTTAAACGCCCCGTCCAACGCTACGGCGACAGTCCGGCACCGGAAACCCCGTACCAGAAAGCCGCGCAAATCTGGGACGATCGCGTCGGATCGGCAGCCGCTGAGGCCGCCAATTGGCGCGCTCTGGCCTTTGGGACATGCCTCGTCTCCCTGACCCTGGCTGGCGGCATGATCTGGATGTCCGCTCAGAGCCGGGTCACCCCCTACGTGGTGGAGGTGGACGGTCTGGGAGAGGTAAGGGCGGTCGGGCCCGCCAATGAAACCTACGAGCCGACGGATGCGCAAGTGTCCTGGTTCCTCGCCCGCTTCATCACCAATATCCGCGGTCTGTCCATCGATCCGGTCCTCGTGCGGCAGAACTGGCTGGAGGCCTATGCGTTTGCCACCGACAGAGCTGCGCAGGTGTTGAACGCGCAGGCTCAGGCCAATGACCCCTTTGCCGGTATTGGACAACGTAGCGTCACCGTCTCCATCATCAGTGTCGTCCGAGCGTCACCGACCTCGTTCCAGGTCAAGTGGCGCGAGCAAACCTATGTTCGCGGCGTGCCCGCCAAGACCAGCGCCTGGACCGCCATATTGAGCGTTCAGCAATCCTTGCCCAAACGCGAAGACATTCTGCGCCAGAACCCGCTCGGCCTCTACGTCACCGATCTCGCCTGGTCGCAGGACTATGGGACGCCCGAGGTCAAAACCCCGGTTGTTGCGTCCGTTCCTCAGCCCTAAGGAGCCCCCCAATGAAAACGCGATATTCTCTCGGCGCGGCAATGTCGTGCTTAACCCTGCTGATGGTGACGGCGGCCGACGCCAAACCCGTTCGCCCGATTAAGCGGGTTCAGGCGCCACTCGCCACAGAATCATCCGCCCGCGTGATCCTAAACGCCAACGCTTCGGCCGTGCAGAACCCGCAAGCTAACAGTTTCATGAACGCCGTCCAGGTCTATACCTATACGGAGGGCGCGATCTATCGGCTGTTTACCGCACCCGACAAGGTCAGCGACATCGTCCTGCAAGCCGGCGAAGAGTTGATCTCCGTATCGGCAGGCGACACGGCGCGTTGGGTCATTGGCGATACCGTCAGCGGCGAGGGGGAGGCCAAGCAGGTTCATATCCTCGCCAAGCCATTTTCCGCCGGGCTCAAGACAAACCTGATCATCACGACCTCGCGTCGTACCTACCATCTGCAACTGGAAAGCACCGTTTCCACCGCCATGGCGGCCATTTCCTGGCGATACCCGAAGGATATGCTTCTGACCCATAAGGTCGAGCCTGTAAAGGTGGGATCGCCCACACCAGTGCCGGTGACCACAGGTGTCGGACCGAAGATCGAGGACCTCCGTTTTGACTACGCCATCACCGGTGACCATCCCTCGTGGCGACCAGTGCGCGCCTTCGATGACGGCCAGAAGGTCTATATCGAATTCCCGCCAACCCTGGCCCAGAGTGAGGCGCCGCCTCTGTTCGTGATCTCGTCGTCCGGCACGGCGGACCTCACCAACTACCGCGTCCAGGGGCGCTTCTATGTCGTCGATACCCTGTTCGGCGCCGCAGAGTTGCGCCTTGGTGACAAGAAACAGGTCGTGGTGCGCATAACCCGGACGGATGAGGCCAGATCGAGCAAGCGCGCCGGAGGACGGCCATGACCGAACCCGTGAACCCGCTTAAGGCAGATCCGGAAACCCTCGTGCTGCGGGCGCAGCCGCGTCGGGTCGTGCGCTTTAAACGACATTTGCTGGTCGGCGCGACCGCCATCGGCTCTGTGGCCTTGGTCAGCATCGCCTGGATGGGCCTGAGTGGCTCAAAACCGAAAGTGCCTGAAGCCAAAGAACTGTACGACCCGGAAAAGCGCAGTGACAACCAGAAGCCCCGGCCGGAGGCTCTGACGGCCTTGCCCCATTCCTATGTCGACCTCCCGGGTAGTATTCCGCAACTCGGCCCGCCCTTGCCGGGTGACCTAGGCGGCCCGATGCTTGAGGCACAGCGCGGTCAAGTGACCCCGGTCATCAAAGGTTCCGATCAAAGGTCGGCCCCTGCGGAGGCGCAGCGCGATAGCGGGCTTTTCTTTCAGGTGGCAACCCGAAACCAGAATGGTCAGGTCGCTGGACCGCCACCACCAGACCCCTTGACGGCACTAGGTCTTCAAATGCGACCCGAATTGCCCCGGCCTGAGGTTATTCCCGTTGTGCGGGACCGCAGGGATACTGGTGGCATCTATAATAGCCACACCCTGGAGACGCCGCGGTCCCCCTATCAGGTCATGGCGGGCACGGTGATCAGCGCCAGTCTGGTCACCGGATTGAAGTCCGATCTGCCGGGTTTCGTCATCGCCCAAGTGACACAGCCGGTGTTCGACACCGTGACCGGCCACCATCTCCTGATCCCCCAGGGCACCCGGCTGCTGGGCGAATATGACAACCAGATCGGCTTCGGGCAGTCGCGGGCCTTGTTGGTGTGGAAACGCCTCATCCTGCCGGACGGCTCGTCCCTTGAGATCGACAACCTGCCGGCCACCGACCGGCAAGGATACGCCGGCCTATCCGACCGCGTCGATTATCACACCTGGAGCTTGTTGAAGGGCGTGGGCCTCTCGACCCTGCTTGGGATCGCCGCCCACAGCGGACAGACCGGCGACGACAGTGACCTTATCCGGGCGTTTCGCGAGGCCACCCGCGACACCGCCAATCAGGCCGGGCAGCGTATCGTCGAAATAGCGCTGAATATCCAACCAAGCCTGACGGTCCGGCCGGGCTGGCCTGTGCGCGTCGTCGTTCACAAGGATCTTATCCTGAAGCCCTATAAGGGGGCCTAAGATGGCCGAACTCAAACTCGCAAAGCTTCCGGATCGCACTCCGGTGAAACTGACCATTACTCTGGGCGCTGACCTCAATCAGGCGCTCAAGGACTATGCTGACATCTATCAGGCGACCTATGGCATCACCGAACAGGTCGTGGACTTGATTCCGTTCATGCTCGACGCCTTCCTGCAGAGTGACAAAGGGTTTGTGCGAACGATCCGAAAGTAGGTTTCGTCACCGGGGGCCTGTCGGCAACATCACCATTCAATGCTTGGGAATCGTGCGTATTGGTCGCGCCTAAACCTTACCCATCTTGCCTGCATAGTAGTCGCGAACGGTCTGTTCGAGCTGGGCGTTGGTGTTCATGACAAAGGGACCTTGGCGGACAATAGGCGCATCGAGGGGATCGCCGCCAACCAGAACGACCTCTGTGTGGGGAGTAGCTACCAAGTTGACGTTTTCACCCGAGCTAAGGCGGACAAGTTCGCCAGACCTGGCGCGTGAACCATCTATATCAATCGCGCCTGTCATCACGTAGAGTGCCAATTCCTTGGGCTTATGTGCTTCAAGGGCCAGAGGACCACCATCCGGGAGCGAGGCGTGAACAAGAAAGGGATTCCCCCAGGTTCCGACGGGACCTGTCTGTCCGTTTGATTGACCTGCCACAAGTCTCACCGTGCCATTGCTGCTTTCCAGGAGCGGGATTTCGTCGCGGTTGACGTGCCGGTACATCGGCTCGGAAAACTTCTCAGTCATCGGCATGTTGATCCAAAATTGGATGCCATGCTGGTGGCCGCCGTGGCGTAACACGTTGGCACCGGGTGCTTCGTCATGGACGATGCCCTTGCCCGCCCGCATCCATTGGACCTCGCCGGGCTGCATCGTGCTGTCATTGCCTAAACTGTCTTTATGCTGAACCTGGCCTTCAAGAAGCAGGGTCAGGGTCTCAATCCCGGCATGCGGATGGGCGGATGCACTTTTGGCCGCGCCGGGCCGTATAGGAATGGGTCCGAAATGGTCTAGGAAGATAAAGGGGCCGATCGCCTCAAAGGCTTTGGACGGTATGGCACGGCGCACGTCGAAGCCGTCGACTTCCAGGGTGCGGAACGCTTTGTGAAGCGAGAGTGCCAAGCGGTCGGTTGTCTCGCTGACGTTTGACATAGCCGCGGGCTCGCTCGAATTTTAAGGTCTGATGTCCAACGGCAATAGGCGTGGGGCCGAGAGGTCGTAATGTTTCGATTGATTGCCGCAACCGCCCACCTGGGCCGAAACACGCACGTTCACACACATGTCGTTCGGCCCAGTCATTTAACGATGAGGTATAACGGCAAGTTTTCAGGGGTTTAAAACTTGTCTCCGCCAAGCGCGGCCAGAAATACCTGCGGGTTCCAGTATTCGCGGTAATTCACGATCAGGCCATTCCGGAAGGTGACAAAGGTTGCATAGCTCATTTCGTAGGGGTTGCCGTTGCGGATCACACGCCCTGACACACTCCATTCAGCAATCGCCACATTGGGATCACTCGTCGTGTAAATTTTTCGCGTCGGGATCGACCGCACGTCGATCACATCTGGGTAATTCCGCAGATACTCGTATAGCGCCTCACGACCTTCGATACGTGTGGGCGAACCTGCAGGCGCAAAAGGAAATTCGGCGACCACATTTTCGTCACACAGCGCGGCCCACCCCTTCATATCTTTGGCCAGGAAGGTATCGAGACTCCGCGTAAAAAGGCTCTCCGCCGTTGGTCGCCGGCTGTCGATGCTGTAGGCGCCAGCACCAAAGGCATAGGCCTGAAGCAAACCACCCATGATCGCGATGTTTTTCAGGAAGTGGATCATCTGATTTTGATCCGCGAAGTTGTTGTGGAAAAACAAAGCGGTCGCTAGCGTGAAGCCGGCCATACCCAGAGCGACAATGCGCGTTCGATATCCGATCAGCAGCAGAAGACCGCCCCCAAGTTCGGCGGCGAGGGCCCCGAAGTAGGCCAGAGCAGGAAATGGCAGACCAACTGAGGCGATGTAGCCCTGCGTGGCTTCAGGCGCCGCGATCTTGCCAAGGCCGCTTATCAGGAACAATAGCGCGATCATGACGCGTCCGACGGCCGGGTTAAGTTTTGTGAAGGGCATGTAAGTAACTTTCTTGAGTGGCGTCTGCGTAGTCGGTACGGATCAGGCGGCGATGGCCGCTATTTGCGCCTTGGCGGCGGCTATGGCTGAGGCCTTGCTTTCGTCACCCAGAGAAAGACCTTCGGCCCGGATAATCGTCACGTCCGTCACGCCGATGAAGGCCAGCGCGTTGCGCAGGTAGGTTTCCTGATGGTCCAGGGTGGCCATGGGGCTATCGCCCGTGTAAACCCCGCCACGAGCCGAAGCGATATAGGCCTTCTTTCCTTTAACCAGTCCTTCGGGGCCTTTGTCGGTGTATCGGAAGGTACGACCGGCTACGGAGATCCGATCGACCCAGCCCTTGAGTTGTGAGGGTATGGAGAAGTTATACATGGGCGCGCCTATGACGATCACGTCGGCTGCGAACAGATCATCCATATAGGCAGAGCCTACCGCTAGGTCTTGGCCAAGTGCAGGGCTTGAGATTGCGCCGCCTTGAAATACGGCCAGATGAGCATCCGACAGGTGCAGGGCGGCATCCTTGACAAGGTCACGACGAACGACTTGAGCATGGGGATGCAAAGCCAGTTGCCTGTCCACAATTTCTGCCGTCAGCGCGCGACTGACCGAGTAACCACCGAGAATGCTTGAGTCGATATGAAGGATCGTTGTCATGGATTTAGCCTTATTCGGCCCGGTTTTGGCGGGCGCTACTGATTTTGAAAGAAGCTGTTTGAGAAATCTGAGCATGGGCCTGTGCATGACACGCCATTAAAATCGGGACTAGCCGGGATAATGCGATGGTTATAATCGGAAATTACGATGGATGAGCGCGTGGGGATCTGCTTCATCCCGGCGATGGAATTGTCTTCGACAGGGAAGGGGGAGAGCGCTTCTGGCCTTTAATGCCTGCGCCCGGCTCATTCTTGCATCGGGAAATCCGATGGGTTCCATCAAAATATAAAGGCTTTTTACGGTCTTTCCGGCGTGTCACTCAGGGGCCGACATTTCAAAACGATGAAGACGAAAGGTCAAATGTCTCAATCGGCCAAAAGGTCGTCAGGCATTTTCGATCGTTTTTACTGGCGCACCCCCAAAGGGCGGGCAAGGCCGCTTGGCGGGCGTGGAACCTTGAAATTCCATTGACATGCGCAGGCGCGACTTAATTGGGAGACCTAAAAATGACTGATATCAAAACCTACTCGTATTACGCCGGCGGAGAATGGAAAGGCGCGTCTGGTGATAAGACCTTCGACGTGATCGAGCCCTATAGTGGCAAGTTGATGTCTCGCGTGGCGGACTGCGGGGGCGACGAAACCCGCGCGGCCATCGAAGCCGCCCACAAAGCGTTCCCGGACTGGGCTGCAATGGCCCCAACGGCACGAGCGGCCCTGTTCTTGAAGGCGGCGGCACTTTACCGAAGCCGAATGGATGAGATCGCGGATATCCTCTCGCGCGAGACCGGCAGCACAATCTCTTTTGCCCGCTTTCAACAAACGCTTGTCGTCGAGAACCTTGAGGCGGCGGCGGCGTGGGTTCATCATCCTCGCGGCGAGACCTTCCCGAGCGATGTTCCCGGTCGCTTCTCCTTCAGTATTCGTCGCCCCCTTGGTGTCGTCGCCTGCTTTACGCCCTGGAACGGTGCCAATATTCTCTCGTGGAGAGCCGCCCTTGGTCCCTTGGCAGCCGGCAATACTGTCGTCATTAAACCCTCAGAGTTTGCCCCCGTCTCTGCGGGGCTCATGGTGGCCTTGATTGCGGAAGAAGCCGGATTTCCTGCCGGCGTAATCAATGTCGTACCACACGCGCCCGGTGGCGCCGGTGCGATCTCCGACGCGGTGTTTGCTTCGGACCACGTCCGGTGCATCAATCTGATCGGCGGGGTAAAGACTGCCCGCATTCTCGCTGAACGGGCCGGTAAAACCCTTAAGCGCAGCGTTCTCGAACTGGGCGGATACAACCCCATGATTGTCCTTGATGACGTCGATGTCGACTACGCCGTACGGACGGCGATCTTCGGTGCCTTCTTCCATCAGGGCCAGATATGTATGAACACGCGCAAAATCATTATCCAGCGCAACTTGCTTGACACGTTCCTCAAGAAATTCGTCAAGCGTGCGGGTGAGCTCCCTCGCGGTGATCCCTCAAACCCCAAGACCTTGATCGGGCCGCTCATCAATGTTGCCGCTATCCAGAAGGTACACCAGGGTATTCAGGAAGCGGTGGCCTTGGGTGCCAAGGTCGAGATAGGCGGTACGTTCGAGGGGCAGGTCTACCATCCAACAATCCTGACCAACGTGCCCTATGAGGCGACGATTTCTAATGAAGAGACGTTCGGTCCGGTCGTAATCGTCGAGCCGGTTGATACGGTCGAGGATGCCATTCGGGTGGCCAACCGAACATCCTATGGTCTGGTCGCCTCCATCCTCAGTGGCGATAGCTATCGGGGTTTGGAACTGGCCCCTCGCATTCAGGCGGGCGTGGTCAATGTCAACACAGCGACAGTCAACGACGAGGCCCGAGTGCCTTTGGGCGGAGTCCGCGATAGCGGATGGGGACGGACGGGGCCCGATTGCATGAACGATTTCACCGACACAATCTGGATCAATGCCCGCCATAGCGCCAACGAAGCACAATATCCGTTCTGATCGACTCAGAGTGCGACGGCCCCGGACGGGGCCCGTCCACTCGTTTTCAAGGAGTTCCCTGTGACTGCTAAAACTGGACTTGATGCGCTACTCCGCCCGGAAGACAGCATCGTCGTGCTGATCGATCATCAACCTTACCAATTCGCGGCCGTACAAAGCCATGACCCGACCTTGGTGGCTAATAACGTCATTGGTCTGGCCAAAGCCGCACGGAACTTCAATGTTCCGACTATCCTGACAACAGTTCTAGGCGAGCGTGGTGGCCACATTCTCAAAGGGCTGCAAGATGTGTTCCCGGATCAGACGCCGATCGACCGGACTTTTATAAACACCTGGCAGGACGCGCGGGTGGTTGAGGCTGTCAAGAAGACGGGTCGCAAGCAACTTGTCTTGGCGGCGCTGTGGACCGAAATATGTCTCGCCATGCCAGCGATCCAAGCCCTTGGGGAAGGTTATGACGTCTTTATCGTCACTGACGCGTCTGGTGGCGTTTCAGTTGAGGCACACAACATGGCCGTGCACCGTATGGCGGCGGCGGGTGCCGTGCCGATGACCTGGCTGGCCGTGGCAGGGGAATGGCAACGCGACTGGGCGCGGGAGTCCACCGTGCCAGGTGTGGCCAGTATTTTATCTGACCACGGTGGCGCCAGCGGCATTGCTCTAGCCTGGGAGATGCAACTCTTAGGCTTGCGCAGCTAGGCAGCTCATACGGCCCAGACGTGCCTGAAAGTCTGATCCCTGACCTATTGAGCTATATCAAACATCCCCATTGGGGCCGTACAGGATTGATCGACAATCATCTTGTGACCCGGTCGCGCCTCGCGTGGCCGGTTTTAGTCCTCTACCCAATTCCCCCTGCCAGGATGAGTCAAAATGGCTCGGAAGTGTCGGCAAAAGGCAAGGCGCTCGCGAGAGGTGTAAAGTTTCACTCATTGGTTTGAGATATGTCGTCCAATCAGTCGTGCCGCATTGTGCCTGTAAATTGCCGCGCGCGATAATCCCTCGATATCCATCGCCACAAGTTCTTTGGCAAAACCCTCAATCCCGAACGCAGGCGCCATCGGAAAGTCCGTTCCGAAAGTGATTTTTTGCGGGTCTGCAACCTTGGCTAAGGCCGCAAAGGTCGCCGGACCAGCCGCAAGCGCGGTGTAGTAATAGAAAGCGCGAAATGCAGTCGCCGGATCACCGATCCGCTCGATGACACCTGGCATCATCTGTAAGCAGAGCGAAATCCGGGGAAACAGAAAGGGCAGAGTCCCGCCGGCGTGAGACAGGATAAACCGGATACCTGGGAAGCGTGTCAGGACCCCGGCAAGGATCAGGCTTGTGGCCGTCCGCGTGGTTTCAAATGGAAACTCAAGCACGGACGCCGGCGCCACGTTTGGCAGGGCGTAGCTCGGCTCATTAGGGTGGATCAGAACGACGGCAGCGCGCCGATCAAGCTCTTCCCACAAGGGCATAAAACGCTCATCACCAAGATAGTTGCCGGCATAGCTTGTGAAAACAATGAACCCGTCGGCTTTAAGCGTATCCAAAGCGTATGCGACCTCGGCAAGGCTTGCGTCAATATCTGGCAAGGGCAAGCTGGCAAACGCGCCGAAGCGACCCGGATATCTCGCGCGCAGATCGGCTGCCGCCTCATTGCAACCGCGTAGCACGACGGCCGTGTCTTCTATATTCGGCACGGACGATACGGAGAGAATGCCTTCAGCAATATCGTTCGCGTCCATCATTGCGATGGCGCCCTCTGGCGTCCATTGAGGCGCGCGCTTATCTGGCATCTGCGCCGCCAACACATCCATACTAACCGCTTCTATATAGACTTTCGGGAAAAAATGCTGGTGCGTGTCGATTTTACCCAAGCTCATATTCGCCTCATGTGATTGCACGGTCTCGTTGAACGGCAGGAAAATAATTCCGTCAGACTTTAAGGTGGCGGGCTAGAAACTCGCTGGCGCGTAGTGTTGCCGTCATACTTTCGGGTGAAAACGGGAGCATGGCCTGATGAACGTGAGGCATACCCTCATAGACATCCAGAACTGCGTCGTGGCCTCCGAAGCGGATCGCCTGATAATGTCTGACGGCGTGGCTGAGAAAAATTTCCCGTGTGCCGACCTGGATCAGGGTAGGGGGAAACGGTTTTGAATAGTCACCGTATACCGGCGACACATACGGATGGGTCTGGTCAGTCGCATCCGCATAAGCCGCCGCCGACCACGATAGAACTTCACTTGTAAGGATCGGATCGAAGTCCGCCAGGGTGGTCACGCTGTCACCGGTGGCGGTTATGTCGGACCATGGGGAGACAAGGTAAAGCGCGCCCGGAAGCGGTAAGCCTGCATCTCGCATTTTGAGCACTGAGCCCGCCGCCAATCCGCCTCCGGCTGAATCGCCAAACAATCCCGTGCGCTCAGAGTCCATGCCATCCGCCAGCAAAGCCCGCCAGACCGCGAGAACCTGATCCGTCACCCCTTGCCATCTCAACTGTGGAGCCAAAGTGTAGTCAATTGAGATGACCTCGCACCCAGACTCCACCGCCATCAGCGCCGGAAGCATAAGCGGGGTTTCTGCCGAGAACATTGTATAAGCGCCGCCATGGGTGTAGATCAGGCGAACAGGGCTTGGCGCATAATCTGGTGGCCGAATTCGCAGGACTGGCACCCCACCGATAACGTCCTTGATGGTTTCGATTTGAAGTCGCTGCGCGGTGGCTTGCGAAAGAGGTTCAAATCCCTGCTTTGCCAGCGTATTTCGCTCATCCCAATCTGAAAGCGACACCGGCGGCGTGCTTTCAGGCGCCTGAGATAACAAACCGTACATCTCTGTAAGGGCTGTCGCGGCCTCGCCAGAGATGGTCTCGGGGATGTGAAATCGACGAGTGGTCTGTCGGCTGGTCTTGGGCGGTTGATCCGTCATAGAAAGCGTTCTTCCAAAGCGTGCGCGTTTAACCTAAGATCCAGTCGCTGATGCGTTCGGCCGCCATGATGACGGTCGGATTGGTCGCGACAGAGGGGACGTCCGGGAAAATTGAGGCGTCGGCTACCCAAAGGTTCTTGACGCCGCGAACGCGACCTTGCCAGTCGAGGACAGCGTGAGGATCTTTGTCACCGCCCATTGGGGCTGTGGATGTTGGGTGCCCATAGCTGGCCAGGCCCACGGGGAGCACTTTTTCCAGAGCGGTCCGATCCTGAACCGAAGGCCCGGGTAAAAGTTCGCTGGCGATGATCTCACTGAGCGGACCGTTTGTGACGACCTTGCGAACGATGTCTATCCCATCCATGATCCGGGTGCGATCTTCCGCTTCACCCAGAAGATTGAGTGCTATGAGCGGTGCCGAGTTCGGGTTTGTATCCCTCAGCTTGACGTAACCGCGGGCCTGAGGGCGGGTATTGGCCACGCCAAGCACGAAAATACCGCCGGTTGGTGACATGGCGGGGTCGCCGAAGTGCACGGCCGTCACGTGGATGTCGAGATCTTCCGGTAGCGCCAGTGACGACTTGGCCCAAAGGATCGCGCCAATCGGCGGGGAGGGCAGGCCGAGTTTTTCCGGGTAGGCCGCATAGGTGGCATAAAAGAAAGGGTGATCCTGAAGGCGTGTGCCGACGGGGAGGTCGGCGACAACAGGGATTTTCAGGGCTTTTAAGTCTTTCGCAGGCCCAACGCCGGAACGCAGCAGAATCGTGGCTGACCCAAACGCACCGCCTGCGAGGACGATCTTATCTGCGGTGACGCGTTCACCCGTGGCCAAACGCACCGCCACTGCCTTGCCCTTATCGAACTCAACCTTATCGACGAGGGTTTCCGATTTGATGGTGAGATTCTTGCGCGCTCGCACACCCCTCGACAAAAAGGTCATGCCGGTATTGAGGCGATCACCAATTCGGGTGTTCATCGGATAAGGCCCGGCGCCAAACGGGTCGGCGCCGTTAAAGTCGCTCACGCGCTTATAGCCAGCAACCTCGGCAGATTGGACGAAGACCCGCTGCATGTCCGAAATTTCTTCCCAACCCAACTGATGGATAGGCCAAGGCCCATCGCGTCCATGAAGCGCGTCGTCACCATGGCTTGTCCGTTCCATGCGTTTGTAGAAAGGAAGCGCCTCGGCATGACTCCAGTTGGGCAATCCGTTTCGTGCCCAACGCTCAAAATCGCCGGCGTGCGCGCGCATCGCCACCGCACCATTGACCGCCGATGAGCCCCCTAACACCTTGCCGCGGGGGATCGGTTCTGGCTTTCCCGCCCAACCGGGTTCTGAGGCAAACCCCCAATCGTGCGCCGGGTCACCGCCGACGATCTTTTGGCTGCGCACCACGTCGGGATAGGCTTCTGGCTGATAGGCTTTACCGGCCTCGATGAGCAAAACCCGCGTTGCAGGTGTCTGGCTCAGACGATTGGCAAGCGTCGCCCCGGCAGACCCGCCGCCGACGATGATGACATCGTAGTTGGCAGCGTCTTTGGTCGCGGCGATTGCTGGCCCCGATACCACGAGGGCCGCAGCAGCGCTGCTCGTGGCAAGAAACTGCCGGCGATCTTGTCCCGGAACATTCGAAGCGTTGCTGTCAGTCATGGGTTTCGGCCTTAATAGGTGAGGAACTAACGCCTTCAGGTGAAAGCGTTAGTCGTTTCGTGTGGTGGACGGATCGATCGACCCAGGTAAGCCCTTAACCTCTGAAAACAGGCGTCGGTCCCGTAGGGTTTTGCGTAGGGAGCCGGGCGCGAAGTTCTTCGATGTGTGCTTCGCCTTTGATCAGGGCCACCTTACTGGTGTGGACTGAGTAATAACCGGTCACCAGATCGAACGGATGAGGCACCGCTGAGCCGATGACGAAGGTGGCTCCCTCAGACGACCCATCCAATACGACTGGGCCTGAGCCTTCAAGAACGGCCATTTCGCCAGCTTCCACCGGCACAGAGCCCATCAGAGCGCCGTGGCTGACGGCCAACCACGCCACATCATGTCCTTCGGGGGGCGTATAAATCCAGGACTGACCGGGTTTGAGCGTTACCAGGAGATAGTTGATGCCGTCGGGAGAACGTACTGGGCTTTTCGCCCCATCGTATTCCCCCATAATGACCGTCGCGGGCCCGGTTACCGGCATGGCCGGCGCCTCAAGATATTGGCTGTCGACGGCCCCATTCTCCAACTCAGGCGGTAACGCGATCCAAAGCTGAAAGCCTTTGATGCGTGCCGCTGTGCCGGGGGACATTTCCTTGCCATGCCAGACGCCATTACCGGCGCGCATCCATTCGACGCCGCCGTATGACAGCGTGCCGGAACCAGACACCGGATCATCGAAGCGCAAATCACCTTCGGTGAGGACCGTAATGGTCGCCAGACCTGAGTGAGGGTGCAACGGCATGTCGCCGACGGCGTGGGCTTCGGGTGAGAACAGATCCAGGAACACGAACGGCTTGACGATTTTGCCATAATCGCCTGGGCTCATGAGGCGCACGATCGGGCCCTGCCCCCGACCTCGGGTCTTAAGGGCGACTTGGCGTTGTGGCGTGATAGATGTGGGAGCATTCATGATCGTTATCCTCGATGAGGTAGGGTTAAGTCAGGCGGTTGCGTTCGCCAAAAAAGGGTAGTCGGTATAGCCAACAGCACCGCCCGCATAGTAGGTCGCTGGGTCGTCCGGGTTAAAGGCGGCGCCGGTGCGATAGCGCTCAACGAAATCAGGATTGGCCAAGGCCCAGCGGCCAATGGGAACCAGATCGGCGAGGCCGCTGTTAAGGTCGTCAAGCAGTGTCTCACGGGTTCGACCCAGCCGGACCACCAGCACCGGGCCTGACCACAGGGTGCGAATATCCGCCAATAAAGCATCGTCTCCAAAGTGCATGATATGCAGATAGGCCAGATTGAGCTTGGCCAACTCACGGGTGAGATAACGATAAAGCTCTGCGCTGTCAGATCCCTCGACAATGCCGCCAAGTGGAGCACCGGGTGACAGTCGGATGGCGGTGCGCTCAGGCCCGATCTCGTCGGCTATAGCCTGGGCGACCTCGAGAGCAAAGCGGCCACGGTTTTCAATTGATCCGCCGTAGGCGTCAGTGCGCAGATTGGCATTTTCTGCGAGAAACTGATGCACCAGGTAGCCGTTGGCTCCATGGATTTCGACCCCGTCAGCCCCGGCTTCGATAGCCTTCCTCGCGGCCAGACGAAAATCCTGGACAGTGGATTGGACTTCCTCTGTGCTCAGCGCACGAGGCTCAGGAATGTCCTGCATACCCGAAAGGGTGAACATCTGAACGCCCGGTCTGACCGCCGAAGGGGCTACGGGCTGACGATGATGAGGCGTATTATCAGGGTGAGACTGACGGCCAACGTGCATGAGTTGGATGAACACATGCCCGCCGCCCTCGTGGACGGCATCAGTGACTTTGCGCCAACCGATGACATGCGCATCGGTATAGATGCCGGGTGATCCGATATAGCCCTGGCCGTCAGCAGAAGGTTGGGTGCCCTCCGTAATCAACAAGCCCAGACTGGCTCTTTGACCATAATATTCTGCCGCCAGAGGGCTAGGCGTGCCGTCAATTTGTGCGCGCCCTCTGGTCATGGGTGCCAGAGCAAACCGATGTTTAAGCGTGAGCATGCCGATCGTGATAGGGTTCCAAACGGAAGTCATATTGTTTTACCAAACATCGGGACAAGGACTTAAGGATCTATTTTAGAGTCACAAGGCCACCGGAATGAAGCCGGTATAAGCCGATGTAACCCATCAATAAATCCGATGAGTGGAGTTCCCAGTTAATTTCGATGGTGGGATATGCGCTTCGTTCGCCAAAGCGCATATCCCGTCTCACGATGAGCGTATCGAGACCAAAGCTCCCCGCTTAGATCTTGATGAAGCTGATCGCCGAGAGCGCGCCGAAGGGCAGGGTTGCGAGCCGACCGCCAACATCCAGTGTCCCAAGGTCGACAGCGAAGAAGCCCGTGGCCTCGATTAAGGCGCGGACTTCCGCCTTGGCTGCGGCGTCATCGCCAGAGTAGAACAGGACGCGTTGTCCACCGGACACTTCAGGTTCATTCAGCACATTTACGTCGAGGTGATTGAACGCCTTTACCACGCGAGCCCCAGGAACGAAGTCGCGGATGATTTCGCTAGAATATTTGTCACCCAAGTCGACGGCCTTGATGCCCCAGGCAGCCAAAGGGTTTGTGGGATCGCTCGCATCCGGCGAATTGGGATCGATGAACTCGACCGGATTAGTGCCGTCAATGACAATGCGGCCATTCCAGGCGGGGAGGGCCTTCAGTACGCGCTCAGCGTCCGTCCAGCGAACCGCGACCACGACGATGTCGGCGCTGGCGGCCTCTTCAACGGTACCGGCCTTGATAGAAGGGCCGACTTCTTTAATAAAGGCGGCCAGCGAGGCCGGGCCACGGCTGTTGGAAATGGTCGCCGCGATCCCGGCTTTTGCAAGTGCCCGTGCCAGGTTGGAACCCAGTGCGCCCGAACCGATGATGCCAATGCTCATATCTTTATCCAATCTAAGATGGGGCTGAGGAGTGAGAAACCGAGGCGCCCCGATGCCTACGGTAGTGTGTAATCAGTGCATCGACACATCTAAACTATTATATTAGTGTGTCAACGACGTAATGACATTTAAATTAAAATAAAATGCGCTACCAGAGGAGGGGGATGGAGAACCTGCCAAGGCGTGCAACCTCTGCCGCAATGTCAGCAATGGTCACTTTAGAGAGTTCGTCTTCCAGCGCTTTACGGGCGCGATCGAGCGATGGCTGCATAGCGGCGATAATATTCCCGCCTACGGCGCAGTTCTCACATGGGGGGGTGCGGTGAAGGGAAAAAAACTCAGTGTCTTCAACCGCCGCATAAACGTCAAGTAACCGGATATGCTCGGCGGGTTTGGCCAGCAGAGCACCGCCGCCTGCGCCCAGTTGCGAGCGTGTCAATCCGGCCTCACTCAAGCGTGATAAAATCCCACGGATCACCACGGCACCGGTATTGGCCGAATAGGCGATGTCTTCTGAGCGCAACGGTTTACCCTCACTGACCGCCATGGCGGTCAGAGTGTGGATAGCGACGGCAAATCGTGTGCTGGTGGGCATGGCAATCCCTAAATGTGTGTCATTGTCACTATTACACACAATCGCTTTTGTCAACGCCTATTCAGTGCGGGACGTCTTCCGAGCAGCCTTTGAGCCGATCGATCATCCAGCGCCCTGCGGGGCCGGGAGGTTCCGCCGTGCGGTAAACGGCCGACATCGGCAGTTTTAATTCATGGGTGGGAACGCCATCAATCTTGAGCTGGACGAGGCGTCCCGCCTCTATGTCCTTGGCCACAGCGTGCAGGGGCATGGCCCCCCAGCCGAGACCGCGAATCAGGAAGGCGTGTTTCGCGAACAGGTCTGCCAGCCTCCAGGTTAACCGCGAAACAACCCCGAAATTCAGGCCTGCGGTTAACTCAGACCGATCCGTGAGTACCAGTTGAACATGCTGAGATAAGACGTCCCTGGGTATTGAGCCATTGTGCGCGGCAAGGGGATGATTGGCACTGGCTACCATCACAAACGAGACGGTTGTCATGCGCTCGGACATAAGCCCTGACGGCAGGGTGGGTAACGATCCGACCAGCGCAAAACTGGCGCGCCCGTCGAGGATGGGTTGTATGGTGCTACCCAGTGCTTCAACGTATATGCGTAAGCGCGTTGCGGGGAATTGCACTCGGAATTCTTCGGCAACATCGGCGATGACTTCGATCGGAAAAAAGACGTCAATGACCGCTGTCAGCTCCGCCTCTAACCCGCCGGCCATGCCTTTGGCATGTGCCTTCATACAGTCGGCGCCGTTGACGATCTCGCGGGCATCGGAGAGAAGAACGCCGCCGGCTGACGTTAGCTTTGGATATTTTCCCGAACGATCAAAAAGGGCGACGCCAAGCTGGCTTTCGAGGTTGGCAATAGTTTCGCTGACAGCGGATTGAGTGCGCTTCAGTAGGCGCGACGCGGCTGAGAAGCTGCCCTCATCGGCGGCGGCAACGAACGTACGCAACTGATCCAAAGATACGCCATCAAGCATGGTTAGGTTCCTATCGGTCTGACCGATGGTTATCATCATTTAATATAGGCTACCCTAAGTTCTGCAAGCGTGCAACTGACACACAATTATAAATCTAATTGAGCTGGACCAGCGCTCCCGCGACGCCGCTCAGAAGGAACCTAGATGACCGACATTGTCACCCATCGCAACCGCATCGCCGTCGTCACGGGGGCAGGCCGGGGTATTGGCGCAGCGATGGCTTTAGAATTTGCCCGCAGGGGCGCTAAGGTCGTCGCTGTCGATCTTAAGGACCCGTCTGTCACGGTTCAGACCATCGGGCCAAATGCCATCGGTGTTGCCGCCGATGTGTCCGATCCACTTGGATGGGCAGCGATTGATATGGCCGCCAAAGAGGCTTTTGGCGACGTGGATATCGTCGTCAACAACGCGGCCTACTACCCCAATCATGCCATCGACGATCTCGATTTCGAGACCTGGCGGCGAACCATGTCGGTGAACCTCGACGCTCAATTTCTAAGTGCCAAGCAATTTGTCCCCGGCATGCGTCGTAAAAAATGGGGTCGCTTTGTCGGAATTTCCTCGAACTCTATCGGTTTAACGGTTCCCGGCATGAGCCATTATATGGCTTCTAAAATGGGCATCATGGGCTTCATGCGCGGGCTCGCCAATGATGTGGCCGACGACGGGATCACCTGCAATGCCGTCCTCCCAGGCCTGACCCATACCGTGGCCACTGAAGCCCAGGGCGAAGAGCAAAGGCGGGCGACCTGGCAGACACAAGCGATCAAACGTTTCGCTGAGCCGGAAGACATTGTGGGCCCGGTTATGTTCCTCACCACAGATGATGCGGCCTTTATGACGGGCCAGGCCCTCGTGGTTGACGGCGGCCAATACCGGGTCGGGTAAATGCAGTCAGGGAGTACGTTAGATGGATAGATTGAAGGACAAGGTGTGCATCGTCACGGGATCCAGCGGCAGCATTGGACGTTCGGCGGCTTTGCGGTTCGCCGAAGAAGGGGCGCTGGTCGTGGGCTGTGGTATGAACGCCCTGACGTCGCAGGAGACGGTTGAACTGGTTCGGGCCAGGGGCGGACAGATGGTGTCCTTGCATCCGCTCGACCTGACAACCATGGCCAATTGTCAGGCGCTTGTCGATTTCGCCATTAAGAGTTTTGGTCGGATAGATGTGCTGTTCAACAACGCGGCTATGGCGCATTTCAACTGGATCGAAGACATTACCGAGGAAGAATGGCGGCGCAACACGCGTGAGGAGGTGGACCTCGTTTTCTTCCTGACGAAGTGTGCCTGGCCGCATTTGAAGACAAGTGGTGGAACCATCGTCAATACGGCATCGCTCACCGGGTGGCGGGTCTTTAAGACCCTGGGCGGTCTGGCCCACGCAACGGCCAAGATGGGTATTGTCGGGATGACGAAACAACTGGCAATGGAGGGCCGCGAATACGGGATGCGGGCAAATTCCATATCGCCGGGCGTGATCGAAACCAGTCAGACGCAGGAACAGCTCAAGGATAAGGAATGGGCTGACTATATGCTCGGTAAGACTCTTGTGGGGCGCTTGGGCAAACCTGAAGAAGTTGCGAACGTCGCGCTGTTTTTGGCCTCAGACGAAAGTTCGTTTGTCACCGGCATCGATATCAAGGTCGATGGCGGCATGGCGGTTTGGTAAACTGGGGAAGGAAATACAGAAGTGACGCCTCGTATTGGTAAGATCGCCTTGGTCACCGGTGGGAGCCGGGGCCTTGGTCGCAGCACAACCCTGGCTCTGGCAAAGGTCGGCATCGACACCGTGTTCACCTATCACACTCAGGCGGCGCAGGCTGCCGAGGTTGTGCGTGAGGTTGAACGCCTCGGTGCCCATGCCGTCGCCCTGCCGCTTGATGTGAGCGACGTGGCGTCTTTTGCGCATTTCACCGACCGACTTCGAGAAATCCTACGGTTCACATGGTCCCGCACCCACCTGGATATTTTGGTGAACAATGCCGGTATCGGTCTTACGGGGCCAATTGAGAGCGTTAGCGAAGACATGTTCGACCGTCTCATGAGCGTTCACCTGAAAGGCGTGTTCTTTCTGACGCAGGCGGTTTTGCCCGTTCTTGCCGACGGCGGACGTATCGTCAATCTGTCGACAGGCTTAACCCGTTTTGCGCTGCCCGGGTATGCGGCATACGCCATGATGAAGGGCGGCATCGAAGTGTTCACCCGTTATCTCGCAAAGGAACTAGGACCTAGAGGGATCAGCGTTAATACCGTAGCACCAGGTGCCATTGAAACGGACTTCGGTGGGGGTGTGGTGCGCGATAATATAGCGCTGAACAAGATCATCGCCAGTCAGACGGCGCTTGGTCGTGTGGGCTTACCCGACGACATTGGCCCGGTGATTGCCGCCTTGGTGTCTGATGATAATCGCTGGATCAATGCGCAACGCATCGAAGCGTCTGGCGGTATGTTCTTATAACCGGTGAGACTGTGGTCACCGGTCATCCCTAAGGCGGCCGGACACTGACGGTCGAGAATAGATCCACTGGTACCTGAATATGACACACATTGTCTTGCTACTCACTCAATACGGCCTCGCCTTAGTGTTCTTTGCGGTCCTCATTGATGAGGCCGGATTGCCAACGGCATCCCCCTTGGTCGTGATGTCCGCAGCCGCTTTTACCGCACACACGCACTGGGATATACTTTCAATTGTGATGGCGGGGGTGGCTGGAGGCTTAGTCGCTGATTGTA